>CAZQFA010000008.1:0-1233 GCA_964592245.1 uncultured Pseudohongiella sp.
GTATCGGCATGTTCACGCGAGATGGTGATGATCTCGCGGCCGCTGTGCAAATCAAAAGTCAGCAAGCGACCGTCACTTTGTCGCACCTGCAACACCGGGCTGCCCGCCAGCATCTGCACAGCAGCGGCGCGAAAGCCCTGCTCACTGAACACGGGCCTCGGCGGCGGCTGGCAGCAATCTGTCATCTGCACAGATGACAGTAACTGCCGTTGTTCCAGTGCATTCAGCTCCGGGTATTCCTGATACATCATGATGATGCCGGACAAGGTCCAGATCAGCATGATGAAGCCTACGGCTATACCCAGATAGCGATGGGCCAGAAACAGGAATCGGGTCATTGCTTCACTCGCCACTCATTCACGGTTGACTCGCCGTGCACTCGACGTTCACCCACAGCACTCAAAACTGATAGCTGTAGGTCAAATGTGTTGTGCGTTGCATACCCAGATTCTCGTAGAGATAAGACTCACCAGTCAGATCCAGCGTACCGGAATCAATGCGCGTGGCATATTCGGTATCAAACGCGTTTTCCAACCGTAGCACGAAACGGTGCTGATCGCGCTGGCCAAGACTGTAATTGGCGGAAAGATCCACTACCGTGTAGTCACCTCGTTCGCTGTTTCGTCTGCCGTTAACATTGCCAACATGGTTCGCTGCCAATGACAAACCGAAAGGCATGCTGCTGGCATTAAAATCCAGTCGCAGTTTGGTTTCACTTTCCGGGATCCCGGTCAGCTGGGGACCACTGCCATTGAATGTAGCGTCAGTTTGAGTATGACTGAGGTTCGCTGTCCAATTCTCATTGAACTCCAGACCGGCAATCAGTTCAAAACCATCGGTGTTCACTTCATCATTGGAGTTGGCAAAACTTTCCCCCTCTACTCCATTAATGGTCAGTGGAATATAGGAATCGATGTAATTGGTGATGTCGCGACTGAACCAGGTGACTTCCCAGGCCATGACGCCGACATTGCCACCCAGCGCCAGATTGATGTTCTCACTTTCTTCCGGCTTCAGGTTGGGATTGCCAATAGCGAACCAGCCACCATCGGGCACGCCATCGTTATCGTCGTCATAGTATTCATTGAGGAACAACGCCTCGGCATCCGGCAATCGAAACGAGGTGCCGATATTGCCCTGGGCGTAAAGCCGGTCAGTGAAGAAGTGTTTGCCCGTCAGGTTCCAGACCGTGGAATCGTCGCCCGTTGATACCTGATTATTGCGCACACCCAG
>CAZQFA010000008.1:1333-5935 GCA_964592245.1 uncultured Pseudohongiella sp.
GGTTCCAGACCGTGGAATCGTCGCCCGTTGATACCTGATTATTGCGCACACCCAGAGCAAACAGGGTGTTGCTGAACAACTCTTCAGTAGTACGAAGCTGGACGAAAGGCGCGGTGACATCTTCTTCGAGATCACCGATACGCCACACGTCGTCAGTGCCGGAAAACTGTTGATAATCAATGCCCAGCACGTATTCCAGGCTGCCACCGAAATCCATTTTCACCATGGCGTTGGCACCAGAGTCCTTATAGCCCCAATAGTCGCCGTTGTTGCGCACCACCACCCCGCCATCCAGATTGCCCTGGTCATCCAGTGAATTGTAAATGCGCGTGTATACGGTATCCCAGTTGTGCTCATAGGCCTTGATGAACAACTCGATCTGATCATTGACGCGCCAATCGTATTTGACGGTGAGGATGTCTTCTTCGCGGGCGTTGGTAGTGGAGTTGTTCAGAAAGGGCCGGGCAAAATCCAGATCTGCATCGGTCATCTGATACTGCAACGACAATCGCGCATCGTCAGAGAAATCGAATGCATACTTGAGGCCCAGCGTGGAAACGTCATAACCGCGTTCGCGATCGGTTGCACTGGGCTGAATCGCTGTACTGCGCCAGGGCGTGTAACCATCCGATTCGTCTTTGGAAGCAAAGAACACGGCATTGTGCGCGCCGGCGCTACCACGCAGATAGGCGTTCACATTGTAGCCGTCATTGGAGTTCACTGACGTCCCTACCGCCCCGTCGGTTTCATCCTGAAACCCTTTGGTGACTATATTGACTACACCACCGACCGATTGCGTGCCATAGAAAATGCCCTGCCCACCCTTGAGGATTTCGATGCGCTCAACCATGTGCGCAGGTACGGTATCAAGCGGACTCGTGCCGTTGTAGAGCCGGTTGGTGATACGTACGCCATCGATCAGCCAGAGTATTTCCGTGTTACGTGAACCCAGCAGAGAGGCATCGAAGTAGTCAAACGGCCCGTTCTTTGGCGAGATATGCAGCCCCGGTACCAGCATCTGCAAAGTCTGGGTGATATCGACAAAGCCGTGCTCCCGGATTTCCTCGGCAGTAACGATCTCGACGCGATTGCCGTAGCGACTCAGATCCAGTGGTATGGTTTCTTCCAGTCGCTGTGATGAAACGATGACTTCTTCCACTGCCGCCGGTTGCGCCGCCGCATTGGTCACAGCCAGAGTGAGAAGTGAAACAGCAACGCCGCAGCGGCTGCGAGTGAGAACGGGCGTAGAGCTCTGCATTATTAGATTACTCTCCATTATTTTTAGAATGGCCGCATTGTTAGGCATCAGCACCAGTGCGACCAGTTAAAAGCTGGAAAATAACGTTAATAACAGCCTATAAATCAGTAATTTAGCTACCTACGCAAACAACCCATTCAAGCAGACCATTCAACCAGACTCAGCCAGATATTTCTGTATCTGCGCCAACATGTATTGCCATCCGCCCAGGCAGGATTCGCGCTTGAATTCCGGGATGTCGTCGGCAAAGTCTGCCTCAACCGGAATGCTGATACGCAGGTGGCTGCGCTCGCCCAGCGCGGTCAGCTCGAACACCGACAGTGACGCTCCGTCGTAACCGGCGAAGGTCCAGCGATAGGCCAGTTTCGCCTCCGGTTCAACTTCTGTGACTTGCCACTGATGCAGGAATTGCCGTTCACCGGCATCCACCATGAATTCCGTCTTGAACCCTACCTCAGGTTTGAAATCGGGGATATTGTCAAAAAACCACTGCCGCATCCTGTCGGGCTCGGTTAACGCACTCCACAGGTCACTAATCGGGGCATCAACCTCCCCCGCTACGACCACCATCTCTTCACTTGTTTTCATGACTGGCCTCGTCAGTGTCGTTGTCTTACACAAGCTGAGCCGCTATCGGGGTCCTGCTTGTGCTGCCCAATGTAGCCTTGCGACCAGGGCGATGCAATCGGCTCTCTCTACGGAGCCACGGCGAGGGTGTCTTTGCGGGTATTCAGTCAGGGAGATTGCGGAGTGGGCAGCAGTTCAAAGTAAAGGGCATTTCTGACAACGCTGATCCCGGCATTGGACAATGGCGGGCTTAGGCTGGCCAGAGTCTCCAGCAGTACTGCCAACCCGGTTTCACTGGCAGCATTGATAGACACCAGATGCGTGAAGTCGTTGCTGCCAGCAACAACTCGAAACACATTGATCATCGGCCGACCTGACTCTGATTCCAGCATTGACGTCAGCTCTTCCACAGCCTGCAGCAGCACGTCTTCGTTCGTCGCGTCTACCAACAGGTTGTTTAGCCAGCCGGGAGTGTTGGTGCCATCAAAACGTACCGCCTTGAGGTAAGTGGTCGTAGCAAACTCCACTACCTTTGCCAGCTCTGAGCGCGAATCTGCCAAAGCGGGCTCACTATTGAATACCCGCAAGTTGGCAAACGCCTGCGCAAACGTAGCGGCCGGGCTCAGCAAAAAACCGGAAGCGGAAGTAGTCTCCAGCCCGTGCTGCACATACGCCCGATAGAAAGGTGACGTGTTATGTGTGCTGCGCATGACCGCATCAATCGTCGACAGTGCCTGTGCAAATCTGTCGAACTCCTGCACCCGCACTTCCGCGACAAACAGCACCGGCAAGAAAGGTTCAGCGGCTCTCGCTTCTGCTTGCACAACTACTTGCACAACAAGTAGCAACAGTGAAGCAAGAACATGCCGGTGAGTGCCTTTGCTAAATCGCGGAATGAGTGTGTCCCGCCTCATTGTGATTCGATCAGATCCAGCATGGCGCGTCCCAACACGCCATAGGGATTGCCAAGAGTTTCGATCATCTCGAAATGATTGTAGCCGGCACCGACAATCAACTGATTCTCGATTGCTGCCGCCGTCAATGCCGTGCTGAATTCTTCTGCTTGTCGCATAAACTCGGGCGACTCCAGAGAGCCATAAGCAAGCAGTACCGGCGCCGCGATAGCGTTGACATGTCGCTGCGGGCTCAGTGCAGGAATCGATTCCTCAGTCAGATTCACGAACTCACGACGAAACGACAGCGATACCGGCAGCATCTCATACATACCGCTACACAGCAGCGCACCGGCAATGGGATAGTCGGCCAAACCGGCCGCCTGCCAATCTCTGGTCAGCAATACTGCCGCAAGGTGGGCGCCGGACGAAAAGCCCGCCAGATACATGCGCTTGGGATCGCCAGCGAATGCTTGCGCCGCATTGCGTTGCAGCCAGACCAGCGCCCGCTCGAGTTGTGCGACCACAGCTTCCAGATCACCAGCGAACGCATCCACTGAGGCAAAATCAAGCACAACAAAATCGATGCCGGCGTTGACGAAAGTCTCTGCTGCAAACGCGTTGTCGGCAGCAACACCAAAGCGCCAGGTACCGCCATGCACATACACCAGCATGGGATTGACTGATCCTGCCGCTTTATAGACATTCAGTGATTCTATGTCGCTCTCGCCATATTGGAAGTGTTGTGGCGGCCCCAGATGCTCGCGTGCCAATTCACTGTTGTGCGCTTGCCGTGCCAACACCTGTTCGAGATTGGCGGCATACACGGCCTGATCATACGTCGCATCCAGTTCCTGTTGGGTCATGCCCTGCCATACCTCGGCTGACTCCTGAGCAAGACTGCCATGACCGGTCAGCAGCAAACAAAGCACTGACAGAATGCCACCTGACCCTAAAGTAAATCGCACGTATTACTCCTGCGCTCTCAATTCGATGTTCAGTTCAGTGAACCATTGCTCTATCGAGCCTTTAAGCCTGATTCGCGCCGAATCATTCCAATCCACTTCAGCTCTATTCAATTCTCTGTCTACCTGCCTATCTATCTACCTCTCTAACTCTATAACTCTCTAACTCTCTGCAGACAAGAATCACCAGGCTTGCGTAGTGGTAAAGATCAAGCTTTCTTGGCATCAGCTATCGCCGCAATAATATTGCCGCTGCCAGCAACGAAACCGACGATCCCGCCTTGAGAAGTAAACATGGCCAGACTCGTGGCATGAAACTCCGGGAAGTAAGACGCGCAGCAGTCCTCAACCACAATGACCCGGTAGCCTCGATCATTGGCTTCTCTTGCCGTCGTTTGCACGCATACCTCGGTGGTCACGCCACAGACCAGCAGCGTCTTGATCGCCGCACTGCGTAGAACAGTATCAAGACCAGTGTGATAGAAGGAGCCCTTACCCGGCTTGTCGATGACGACTTCTGCAGGCAAAGGTGCCAACTCATCGATAAAATCATGACCGTATTCGCCACGGATCAGAATACGACCCATAGGCCCGGGATCGCCGATACGTTTCCCCGGCTGTGCGCGTGTGAGTTTTTCGGCAGGCAGATCGGCAAGATCCGGGCTGTGGCCTTCGCGGGTGTGGATAATCATCATGCCGGCAGCACGGGCAGCAGCGATTAACTCGCGACAAGGTGCCACTGCTTGCTGCAACAGTGTCGGATTATTACCCAATACTGCGCCAAATCCACCTGCAGCGATGAAGTCTCTCTGCATATCGATAACAATCAGTGCGGTACTGGCCAGCGCGAAACTGGTCGGCACCGGCAGCGCTTGCAGTGCAAGGTCTTTCCTGCTCAGCTCATTGGACTCGGCAATCG
>CAZQFA010000008.1:6035-45802 GCA_964592245.1 uncultured Pseudohongiella sp.
GGCAGCGCTTGCAGTGCAAGGTCTTTCCTGCTCAGCTCATTGGACTCGGCAATCGGCTCAGCCGTCGCTGCGCTGGCGATATACGCGCGCCATCCACCGAAAGCTGTAATGTCACGCGCACCTTCAACACCAATTGCTTCGCAGATAAAACCAACGACCTGGCGCCCGTCCTGCAGGCTGACTTTGCCCAGCCCCAAGGGAGCAGGGATACCTTGCAGAAATCCGCCAAGTGTCGCAGCGGGCAGTTGCCAGACTTCCAGCGCAATGGCAGCGCCCCCGGTCGCTACCTTGACCAGACCGGGCCGGGGCGGCTCTCCGGGCAAGGCAAACAGGCGATAATCCGGACTGCTGCTGGTTTTCGCTATCAAAATGGCACCGCGATCCAGCAACTGGTGGTTCAGTGCCATCCCGGATAGATGGGCACCGCAGACGGCGATTTCGATTTGTTCAACTGCACTCATGATTCAGTACCGGTCGCCTGCAAGCCGCTCTCCCCATGCAACACAGGAGCACCCGCCAGATCAATATTGTCTTTGATTGCAAACGGAATGCCGTAAAGTGGCAGTGCCGGATCGAGAGTGGTCAAACGCTGGTAATAATGATCCAGCTGTTGTTCGTCCAGCAATGTAATCCAGACATTGTAGTCCGCCGTCCCGGTAATTCGTTGCCTCAGCTGCCTGAGCAGTTTTTGCGGCGTCGTCTTGCCGCTACGGGACAAGCCAGGCAGCTTGGCAATGGCGAGATCGGGAATATTGGCTTCGGGCATCAGAATAGGCGATTCACAGCGGTCTACTCATGACTGGCAATGCTGAGTGACTCATCCGGAACAAGGCCATCGTCACTTTCATCTGACCTTTGCTGGGTAGCGCAGTAACGATCGCTAAGGAAAATAATGCCGGCGGCAACCAGATAGGAAAATGCCAACATGGGTGACTGGCCCACGCCCAGTTCCGGACTGTGCATAAAGCCAACCCAGGTAAGAATGGCCCCGATCAGCACAACAAACGACGCTTTGATGAGCTCACGATCAATAATGAACACTGCCGCGGCCGACAGGATTACTCCGGTCAGCACCGGGCCATCCCCGAGAATCTCCAAGCCGCGAAACAGCACCCCTTCAGCTTCCAGCCGACTGATCAGATCGGCATTGATGGTGACATCCCCGACCGCATTCAGTGTATTGAGCACCAGATCGTTACCCCAGTGCGCCAGATGCGGCAGGATCCCGAGCACCACGGCCGGTGCATGCTTTCTGGGCGTTTCGTTAAACGCTTGCGAACCAATTAACATGGCAATAAACAACAGGATTGGATAGACGGCGACTATGGGGATAGCCGACAGCAGGAACGGCACGATGCCAAAAATACACAGTACAAACACCAGCAGGCCACTTGCCCCGCAATAGCCAATACGTCCCCCCATTGCCTTCCAGCCGGGATGCCCGATGTATACCACCAGCATGAACGGGTTACCTAACAAGCAGCCAATCATGCTGATACAGCCGTCGGCCATTAACACTTTGCGCGTGGGATAGCTGTCACCTTCGCGCTCTGCACTCTCGATATTGTCGAGTGCTTCAATGACGTCATAGACACCGAACGGCAACGCCGTTACCAGTAGCAAACCAAGAAACTCAAAGCCGGAAAACACGTGGCCGAAGGCCGGAACCGGAATATTGAAACCAAAATTAACCAGTGAGCCGCGCAGCTGCTCAAGACTGAGACCGCCGAGATTCAGGCCGACCAGATTGGAACTCCAGGCGATGGCCGTGCCGACGGCGATAATGATCATACCGGCAGGGATTCCGCGGAAGAATCGCACTTGCCCGACCCAGTTCAACAACACGATCGCCAGACAGGTCAATCCAATCAATGGCGTACTGTAGATACTGGCCAGCGGTCGAATGGCGATGTAGGTAATGGCAATACCGGCCAGCGCACTGAGCAAGGCGGCACGCGGCGTCACCCGGCGAATCCACTCCCCGGCACTGCTGCAGAGCACAATGACGATACTCTGCAGAAAAACCCAGGTCATACCGGCTTCCCATGCCTTGATGACATCACCGGTGAGCAATTTGATAGGCAGCATGACCACAAAGGTCACAATAAACATATGGCCAATGCCTGGGCCCGAGGGTAATCCGCAGACATCAGAACGACCGGTCTCTTTGGCCAGTTGGTAAGCCAGCCAGCTGTAGTAACACCCGGACAATGCCATCATCAAGCCAAAGGCGGGCAGTATGCGGCCATAGATCAAGTCAGGTGGCAGGCCAATGACAAATTGCAGCAAACTGGTGAGGGTCAGCACATTGACCAGCAGGTTACTGCCATAGCCAAACAGCGCGTTCCAGTCGCCGACTGTCCAGAGTACCGGTTTACTGCCAATCATAGGGCTTTCCTCATGACACCAGTTTCTCTGCCGGTACGACATCCGCTAGCGGCATTTGGGTCGGCACACAAACACCCTGCTGCTCCAGGTGATAAGCGACTTGCAATAACTGACTCTCATTATTCGGGCGCGTAATCAGCTGCACACCTGCCGGCATACGGCCGGAAATTTGTACCGGCACAGTAAGCACTGGCAAGCCAATCAGGGTAATAGGTTGGGTGAACAGCCCTATGTTCGGTCGCAATGGCAGCTCCTCACCATTAAACACGAAGGACGTTGCATCCAGCAGTGGTGCCGACATGGGTGTTGCCGGGGCGATAAGCACATCAACTGTCTCCAATAACCGCGCCATTTGACGTTTCCAAATAGCTCTGTAGCGTTGTGCTTGCAAATACCAGGCCGAAGGCGTCAGCGATCCGGCAAGAAAGCGTGTTCGGGTTGCCGGATCAAAATCATCGGCGCGAGTCCGCAAGCGATTGCGGTGCAAAATGCCGCCTTCCGAGGCGGTAATCAGATAGGCTGCCGAACGGGCCAGCTCCGGGTTCGGCAATTCGATTGTCGATGTGATGGCGAGCGCATGGGCCACCGCCTCAACGGCTTCGATTACCGAGTCATCGGTGGCCAATTCAAAATAGCCGCCGAGTCTGGCACTACGAATGGCGCTTATGCCTGTCTTGATGTGCGGTAGCGTCGGTGCCGGCTCGCCGATCTGGCAGACCGGATCACGGTCATCCGGACCGCTCATGACATCCAGCGACAAGGCCAGGTCAGATACGGAACTGGCAAACACACCGATGGTGTCGAGGCTGCTCACGAAAGGGAAACTGCCCGCTCGTGAAAGGCGACCGTAGCCGGGCTTGAGACTCCAGATGCCACAAAAAGAAGCTGGTACCCGCATGGAACCATTGGTATCGGTGCCCAAAGACAGCTTACACATCCCTGCGCTGACGCTGGCTGCCGAGCCACCCGAGGAACCACCGGCGGAACGGTCATAATCCAGCGGATTGTGGGTCGGTCCATAGTGGTGATTGGTGGTAGTAAAGTCATAGGCGTATTCGCCCATGTTGGTTGCACCGACGCAAATGGCGCCGGCCGCGCTCATGCGGGCTACGCTTGTGGCATCAGTCTGGGACGGAGCATTGCCCACATTGATAAGCGAGCCCGCAAGAGTCACTTCGCCGGCAATATCAAACAGGTTTTTTACAGAAAACGGCACGCCCGCCAGTGGACCAGGATCGTCCTTGCTGGCAAGACATTGATCTACAGCCTGGGCCTCGGCCAGGGCCCGGTCCGCAGTAATTGCGGTAAAGGCATTAATACTGCCATTGAGTTGCTCGATTTTCGTCAGATAAGCTTGCGTTACTTCTACTGCGCTAACCTCGCCGCCGCGAACAGCAGCAGCCAGTGTGGCTGCCGACATCGAATCCAGTTCTGTATTCAAGGTTCGAACTCCGGAGCAGGTTCATCGCTATCTTCCAACTGCAAGGCCATAAGTGGTGCCGCAACTTTAGCCATCACCTGCAGGTGGACATTGACCTCACTCACGTAGCGCGGATTAATCGGCAGCTCCAACAAGTTCGACATTTGCGCCTGATAGTCGAGCAAACTCAGCGCTTTGGCGTCGCGTTTGTTGGATATATGGGCGGAAACAATACGCCAGCCCTTGCCTGCAAACCGGCCCCAGATTTGCGTCTGTCGGCCGGTGCGAAGCTCACCGCTGATCAGAGTCGTGAATTCCAGCGTCACGATCCCGACATCGGCTCCCAGTGTGACAATGTCTTTGCGCACACGGGTACGGTTGGAAAAATCAATAACACGATTGCGGCGGAACTCGGCAATCTGCTCAAAGCCATAGAGCTCTTCTGTCGCACCGAAGCGAATTGCCGCCGGTGATTCCCAGAAGTATTGCTCCAGCGCTTCAACGTCGTTGCTAATCAGGGCTTCTTCGTACCCTTCGAACTGCTGGCTCAGTTCCTCGACAATCGCTTGCTGATTAATCGATCCTGCGTCAAACATAGTGTTTCTCGCTATAGCAGCTACCAACCCCTACCAGTTGTAGGTCAGAGTGAAGTCGGCACGGGGGCCGATACTCGGACTGACGAACACATCCCAGAACAGAAACTGTGGTGTGTAGTACTTCTCGTCGAACAGGTTGGTGACATTAAGTCGCGCTGAAATATTGCCGGTTTCGTAGAAGATCGCGGCACGAGTATCAACGTAGGATGGCAGCACAACGCTCTTGGTATAGCCGGCATACATGGAATCGACTGCCGTAGCACCCAATGAGAAGCCCCAGCCAGCCGGTGATGTATAGACACCGTTCAGGGTGTACAGCGATTCAGGAATCGGTGACTCAAAGGGTCCATTGATACCAATGAGGGCGCCGACGGCGACAAAGCGACCGCCATAGACAGACGCCGGGTCCAGCCCCAGTACCGAAGGTGGCACGCCGAGGAAGAATGGCGAATTCAGTTGCCGTGTTTCCTGCATGGTGGCAGCACCGGTCAGGCTGATCGTTTCTGTCACAGCCCAGCGCGCTTCGACTTCGACGCCTTCTGATTCGTAGTAGTCAAAACTGAAGGCCTGGTTATTGAACGCTGTCTTTTCCTGCTCGTAGTAAGTCGTGCTCCAGTAGAGACTGCGATCAAAAAGGAAGCCTTTGACACCGAATTCAAGTAATTCTGAATCCTGTAACCAGGTACCATTCTCAACAGTCTGCCGAGCAATCATGCCACCTTGACCGAGTTCCAGATATTCCGAAGTCGCATACGTGGCATAAAGATTGACGTTGTCGACCGGACTGAAAGTCAGACTCACGTTGTAGGAAAAGGCATCGTCGGAATCAGATGCAGATGCATAGACTCCACTGGTATCAGTGCCATAGATCGACACATCATAGTTATCCCAGCGCGCTCCGAAGATAGCGTTGAATTTATCAGTGAAATCAACATCCAGTAAGGCGAACAAACCGGAGTTGGTCATGTCGCCATCTTGAACCCAGTTGTACGGCACATTGCCGGTGCCGGTATAAGCGCCTTCAAAGCGCGTGTTGGGACCAGCCGGAATGGAAATATCGCGGCGGTCCAGTACCTGGAAGCCACGGCCGCGGGATTCCTGTTCCAGGCCATCGGATTTGCGCCAGGAGAATCCCGCAACGGTATTGACGTCGACACTGCCGACTTCATAGCTACCGGAGAAGGTCGTCTTGTTCTCGATCACATAGGCATCATAGTCAGCAGTAAACCCGTAACTGGAATACTTGGTGTGATCCATCATGTCGTAGAAAGTCTGGTTTTTCAGTGTCCAGTTACCTGTCAGGTCATTGCCGAGAATGACATCGAAGTAACCGGTATAGACTTCAGACTGTGAGAAATCGATGCCTTCGGCCTGCACTGTGTGATGGCTCAGTTCCGTATAACCTACTGTGGCGGGATCCAGTGCGAAAGCGGATTTCTGCAGATCGGTCAGAGCGCCATAGGGGAAAGGATTGGCAAAGGCAAACTGCTCAAGATCGTAGGCGTCGATTTCATCTGGCTCAAGAAAGCCACTGTTATCCGCATCCAGATAGAGAGAAGGCTGGCCCGACAGATAACGCTTGCCTTCACTGTCGATCAACTCCTGGGTAACGCGGTTCCAGCCAAGACTCTGATTGAGGTCCGCGTCCTGTACCATCATGCCATAGGAAAAAGACAGATCTTCATCAACACGCGTATCGAAAGCCACCTGCACAATCGCATTCTTGTTGTAGATGTTGTCGTAATAGTGCTCTGAATCCTCGATCTGACCGACGATGTAAACTCCGGATTCGCTGTCACCAAGGCTGAAAGGCGTGCCACCTTCAAAAGTCGCTACCTTCTTGTCGTAGCTACCCAGAGTCAGTGTCACCTGACCCAATGGCTGGCCCATGATCTGTGCGGTTTTACTTTCCGAAGACTTGGGGACGAAATTCAGGATACCGCCCACTTTACCGCCGCCGTATATCGAGGGCGGTGGCCCTTTGATAATTTCCACATAGTCAGCAGCAACAATCGAAGTCGGGAAGTTGCCGCGGTTTTCAACGCGTCTGAAACCCCGGAAGAAGTTGTCCGCCCGTTCGCCGCGCAAATCCAGCGCTCCAGGCACACCAAAATAGTTACCGGTAAATGAACCGGGAGTAATCGCTACAAAGTCGTTTACCGTTTCAATGTTAAACAGGTCAATGAGTTCGGATTCGATCAGAGAGATGGAGCGCGGAATTTCTTCCATAGTCTTGGCCACACCAAACATGCTTTCCGTTTCCCGATCTGGCAACACGTCATAGAGGTCTTTTTGTTCACCGGTGATTATGATTGACTCGATCCGGGTCTCGCCAGACTGTGCCATCGCCACAACTGGCACCAGGCCCAGAAGCGATAACAAACCGTGACGGATGGCCAGAGACAGTTTGTTGCTGGCCCGCAATGGCAACGAGGAAGCTGCCCTGATCATGGCAGTGGATTCGGTTTCGGTATTGAGACTGCAGCCATTTGACTTCATTTGATTCCTCTCATTCACAGTGGGTATTGAAATGGCACGGTTATTAATTCAGTTAATGTCATCCGTAGTGGGTCGTGCTCGTCGCCGCAGCATCGGTTTTTATCTGTCCGAGATCCGATCACGAGGCAGTAGCGGTAATGACCACTGTGCCTCGCCCCCGATCAGGCCTTATCCACATTGGATACTTCGTTGTATACAAGGCAAGGACTATGCCAGCCACTCCAGAGCTGTATAAAATTTACAAAAATCTGGAGAAATTTCAGGGAGTTGAAATTTTGGAGCAAACGATGTCTACTGCAATGCGCAGACGGGAATTGCGTGGTTTGTCAGGACAAAAGGCAATAAAGCAGTGCGTCGAAACCAACTGCTACCCATTTTGGGTCACTTTGTTCTCAGCGCGTTATCAATAAACCCGTGTTCGCTAACAGGGTCTCCAGTGAGCGAGTTTCAACCAAGCAGTCAGGGCTAACCTTATTTATGAGCACGCAAGCCAAATCCGGTCCTCGAACCAACCCTCAAGACATCTATTCAACCTTGAAGTCGATGATCAACAAGTTGGAAATAGCCCCCGGTACCCGAGTGACAGAGAATCAATTGGCTGATTACTTTGCGGTCAGCAGAACGCCAGTCAGAGCGGCGCTGCACAAACTCGAAAGCGAGCAGTTATTGTCGATCAAGCCGAAACAGGGTTGTTTTATCAGGAACATCAATCTGGAGGAAATTTCAGATTTCTATGATGTCCGCGTGACTCTGGAAAACATGGTTCTGAATGAAATCAGCAAACAGGCAGAAAAACCCGGACTGGAGCGACTGATCAAGCAATGGGATCCTGACACTTGCCAATTCGGTACTCGCGTCTCTGACAAACTCAAACAAGCCGAAGAAAGTTTTCATTTACAACTGGCCGAGTTGTCGAGAAACGCCGCGCTGATGAACTACATTACCGACATCAATCAGAAAATTCGCTGCGTGCGGCTGCTGGGCTGGCCTGATCAGGCCAGTGTCACAGACACCTATCACGAGCACTATCGCATTTGCCAATTGCTGGTAGCCGGTGATCTTGCGACAGCGCAAGCAGAAATGACTCTGCATATTCGCAAGAGTCAGGAAAACGCCAGCAAGGTGACCCTGAACCAGTTATTCAACAAACGCAATCTGGTTTCGTTTGAGTAAGCGATCACCTTACTTATTTTTAATACCCTCTTGGTTATCAATACTAAAATGGCTATTCGCGCTTTTACTGACATCAATCCCAAATTGGGTAACAACGTCTATGTCGCCGACAGCGCCGAAGTCATCGGTGACGTCACGCTGGGTGACGACTGCTCGGTGTGGCCGATGGCGGTCATCCGCGGTGACGTCAATGCCATCACTATTGGCGCCCGCAGTAATGTGCAGGATGGCAGCGTGCTGCATGTGACGCACAAGAATGAGAAGAACCCGGCGGGTTACCCGCTGACCATCGGCGACGACGTCACTGTCGGCCACAAGGTAATGCTGCATGGTTGTACGATCGGTAACAGGGTACTCATCGGCATGTGTGCGATTGTGATGGATAACGTCACGGTTCCGGATGACACCATCATCGGTGCGGGCTCTCTGATTCCGCCGGGCAAGCAACTGGAATCCGGATTTCTTTATGTCGGCTCACCGGCAAAACAGGTGCGCGCGCTCACTGCCGAAGAAAAAGCCAATCTGACGTATTCCTCCAACCACTACGCGAAGCTGAAAGACAAGTATCTGCAAAATTAACAAAGGCCCGGACTTTAAAGCGACTCGATATAAGCACACACTGCGGCAAAGCAAGTATCCAGCGCGGCTACCTGATCCTGTACCGATTGCAGATCGTTTGCCTTCCCTGCCGTTTCCAGCTCCAGACTCAAGTCGGCCAATTCGTTAGCACCTATCGAACGCGCTGCCGACTTGAGTTTGTGTGCAGACTGCTTCAACCCTTCGGCAGACCCTGCTGCAAAAGCGGCCTTGATTTCCTCAACAATTTCGGCGGAAGGCGCGATGAAATCCTGCATGACTTCCCTGATCATCTCCTCGTCATCCCCAAGCAGCGCCTTCAATGCCTCAGGATCAACGACTGCGCCCGACTCAGCCACTGTTTCCACCGCCTCAGGCTGTTTGTCACTAACAGATGACTCCTGTTCTGGCAGGCCTTCGATTACAGTTGCTCCCGAATCTGCCTCGGCCTCGGATGTTGGCAGCCAGCGTTGCAATGTTTTCGCCAGATCACGCAAATCTACCGGCTTGGCCAGATAACCATCCATGCCAGCTGCCAGACAGCGCTCGGCCTCTCCCTGTAAAGCATTGGCGGTAATCGCAACGATCGGGAAGCGGTCAAACTGCGCACTCTGCTTTTCTCGTTGCCGTATGCGCTGTGTCAGCTCAAAGCCATCCATATTCGGCATATGACAGTCAGTGAGAAGCAGCGCATAGCCGCCTTTTTCCCAAGCCTGGAACGCCAATGCACCGTCTTCACAAATCTCGAATGTATGGCCAAGCAGTTTGAGTTGGCGGCCAATAACATCCCGATTCGTTGCGTTATCTTCTGCGACAAGTATCAGCCGTCCAGCTGCTTTTGCCTCGTCGATGGTCAGAGCAACGGTTGACTTGATGTCCGCCACTTCTTCCTGATAGAACACATCCGGACTGGCTCTGCCAACAGCTATGGCCACTGCGGTGATGAATGCTGAACGGGCTAAAGGATCAACATCGAGAGTGACCAGCTCATTGCCGGACAATCTGGCCTTCTTGCGCGCGCCGGCCATGAGCACTAAAAACTGCACTTCGGCCAGCCCGGCGTCAACGGCCGCCCCCTTGATTGCCAACGCCTGATCACGCTCTTCCTGGGGGCCCAGTACAACCACATCAAAAGAATTCCCCGCAGCCTTGGCTTCCCGACATTTATCCAGACACTCTGCAAGTGCAGTAATTGCCACTACCTCAACGCCCCAGTATTTGAGATAGGAATTGAGCACGAAGCGCTCGAAGCCCTCTGGTATGACCAGGAGTACGCGAACGCCAGCAAGGTCACTGACTTTTTCGGACATAGTTTTGTCGCTAATGCGCAATGGCAATCTGACGGTGAAAGTAGACCCTTCTCCGAGAGTGCTTTCTACGCCAATTGTGCCGCCCATGATCGAAGTCAGGCGCTCGCAGATAGACAAGCCCAAGCCAGTGCCGCCGTATTTGCGTGTCGTAGAAGATTCGGCCTGGGTAAATGCCGTGAACAGCGACTTCTTGGCTTCCTCGCTGATACCGATACCCTTGTCACTTACTGCGAGCCGCAAATGCACGGTCTCACCCTCACGACTTTCCTCTTCGGCGCTGATTTCTATCGTGCCCTGCTCGGTAAATTTGATCGCATTACCGATGAGATTGATCAGTATTTGCCGCAGGCGTACCTGATCACCCAGCACGAATTGTGGCAAACAGGGATCGATATAGGTTACCAGGCGTAGATTCTTGTTGCGGGCATTCACCGAAACTGTCTTGGCCGAACTCTCAACAACGTCTGCCAACTGTACGGGCACACTCTCCAACGCCAGTCGTCCGGCTTCAATCTTGGAAAAGTCGAGAATGTCGTTAATGATTGTTAGCAGCGACTGCCCGGAATCGGAGATGGTCTGCAACATGTGCGCCTGATCTTCATCCACCGGTGTTTGCCGTAGCAGATCAACCATGCCGATGACGGCATTCATGGGCGTGCGAATCTCATGGCTCATCGAGGCAAGGAAATTGGCTTTCGCCTCGGCCGCCGACTCAGCTTGTTCCTTGGCGACCTGCAGATCATCTTGCAAGGCCTTGATATCGGTTATGTCAATCATGACACCCAATGCCCGGTCGGTAGCCTTGTCTTCAGCATCGGTGATGACTCGTCCCACTACCAGTAACCATTTCCAGTCACCGTCAGCTGATCGCACGCGGTATTCAATACGATGTTCCGCAGTCTCACCACGCAGATGCGCCGTGAGATTCTCGCTGGCAGCAGCAACATCATCCGCGTGCATCAGCTCGATCCACTGCTGCAGGGAAAGCGAGACCTCGGCCCCGATCTCGGCTTCTTTGTAACCCAGAATCTCTCGATACATGTTACTCAGGTCAATCGATTGCTCACTGATATGGTATTCCCAGAATCCCAGATTGCCGCCCCGCAATGCCAGATCGAGCCGCTCGCCCTCCTCCTTGAGCCGTTGCTCCAGCTCTTTTTGCTCAGTCACGTCAGTGGATATACCGGCTACGCCATTGGCATTGCCTTGCATGTCATACAGGGGAAACTTCAAAGACAAGAAGGTGCGTTTATTGTCCGGAGACTCATAGGATCGTTGCACTTCTTTCCGGGCGAGCACCAGCTTGTCATTCGCCATAAACTGTTCAGCCGTCTCTGCATCTACGAGGTCTCTGTCATCAAAGCCAATCGCCGCTTCGCGCGACGTACCCATGACTTTCTCCCACTCTTTATTCACCAGCAGATATTTGCCGTCCCTGTCTTTGGCATAAATCACTGCACCAGAATTATCGATAAATCCTTCAAGCAGTTGTTGGCTCTCGTGAATCTTGCGTCGCGCCTCCTCGGCATCCTTCATCATATTGAGCGACGCTTTGCGTGCCTCGCCCAACTCATCAATACGGGCCTGCAGCAGACTCCTCTGCTGCTCTCTCTCCGTAACATCCTCATACGTCTTGATAAAGCCATTAAGTACACGCATCGGCGCATGCCTGACCTGAATAATCGTGCCATCTGTAAATGTCACACGGTCGGTGTAGACCTCTTCGCGCAGCAACAGCTTGATGATTTCCTCTCGACTCAGGTTGGCACCACCTCGCACATTGCGGACTTCTTCGACGACGTCGATAATGCTGCGATCCTGCCAGTCATCACGGTTAATTCTTGAGAGTTCATAGAAGCGATGATTGATCGCCAGAATATTGAAATCGCGGTCGTAAGTGGCTACGCCAATATCGACGCTGTTCAGAGCGGACTCAATCAGTTGTTTTTGTAAACCGATTTCGTCTTTCAGCTTCTCCAATTCCAGCGTTCGCAGTCTGACCTTCTCGTCCATCTCCTCAGCATGCTCGCGCAATCCGGCAAGCATAACGTTCATGGTTTTTGACAGCTTGCCAATTTCATCGTTGCCAGGAATCGCAATGGCGTGCACATAGTCACCTCTGGTGACGCGCTCCGAGACGGCTTGTAATACACTGATGGGTCGCGTGATGATCCCGGTGATACGCCAGATCATGATGATGAGCAGTAGAATAGAGAATACCGCGATCAAAATAGTCGTTTCCCACTGCTGGTAGGCGGCAGCCAAAGCGGTGCGTTGATTGACAAATTTCAAATAAACCCAGTTTGTCTCCGGTATCTGGTTGTACATGGCCCAGTACACATCGCCGGTCGTCCCGACAAGGTCGACAACTCCACTCGCTGCCGTATTGACTGCAGCAAGCAATGAGTCAATCGCGCCTGCGGGTAAGAAAGTCGCCAGATTGTCAGCCTGACCACCGAGAATCATGGATGTATCGGGGTGATAGATGAATTGTCCGTCGCGGGCAACGATGTATTCATTCTGCGAACGCAAATCGAGAGATCGGAAAACGGTCTCCAATGCGATATCAATGGTGGCAACACCGCGGAAATCATTGCCACTGTAAAATGGCGCGGAGAAAGTCACCATCAACACATTGCCCGCACCTTCATCAAAAAACGGCGCAGTCCAGATCGCTTCGCCCGTTGCGGCGGGAGAGCTGTACCATTCATACTCGCCTGATGTGTAGTCATACCCACTGGTCTCGGTTATCTCGCCGATGTCCATGGTGACAATTTCACTGCCATCGCGATAGGCATAGGGTGAAAACAGACCATTGCTATCGGGGAATGTGCCAGGCTCATAGGCGATGGCCGAGCCGAACACCAGGCTGTCAGCCGAAACGTTGGTTGATACCAGAGTGTAAATAATCTCGGGACGGGCAATATTCTGTACGGAAATGAAATCCGCCACCCTGATTGCCAGTGCTGACATATCATTCAGTTGCAGTGACAGGCGCTCCGCCGTTCGTTCAAACTGGGCCAGTTCAATTTCACGCTGCTCCTGTTCGGACTGATTGAAAAAGTAAACGATGGCCGCCCAGAGCAAGATAACCACCATGGTAATAACTGGCAGGACAATGTAGACCACCATCTTCCATTTGATGGAGCTCGATATCTTTTGTTGCAGGTTGTCGATTAGCTTAAGCAATTGTTTACCCGTTATAGCCCGGCGTGTTATTCAACAATCTCGTAGCGCTCACTTATGTTTAAACGTTCGCGTAAAACATTGATTTCTTTTTTCAACTCAATCATGCGCAACTCGCGTCCCGTCGCCAGTTTGTTAAACTCTTCCAGCTCGGCCAATTTTTCCTGCAGCAATGAATCCGACTCGATGCGATCAGTCACATCAATGCGCGTACCGATAATCGCGTTGACTTTCCCATCTACCCCATAACGCAAAGGCCTTGCAGTGGATTCGACACAACGCAGACTGCCGTCTTTGGCCAAGACGCGATAACGCTCCAGGTATTGCTGCTTCTCCCCGCGGCGCAGTTTCTGCAGCTCGGTGCCCAGTTTGTCCCGGTCTTCCGGGACGATGATTTGCGGCCAGGGATCTTGCCCCTCGGCCACTGACTCCGCGGAATAGCCAAATTTTTCGTAAAGATACAAAGAAGAGTGCGCAACATTACTCTCAAAATCCATCTCCCAGGCCTCCATATTGCCTGATCGTAGCGCCTGCTCGAGTCGCGCTTCATTCTTGCGTAATGATTCTTCATATGCATCACGTTGCGTTGTATCACGCATAGATGCCGCGACCAGCTTCTCCACGCCTGTGCGAATTGGAGAGAGGGCTATATCGACAGGAAAGCTGCTACCATCCTTGCGTAGACAATACAGGTTTTTGTCCCGATTCAGAGAGCGAGCTTCAGGGTTATCCATATAATTATCTCTATGCTGCTTGTGTATACCGCGGCGAGATTCCGGCACCAGAATCTCAATTGGCTGCCCAATGATCTCCGCAGCGTTGTAACCCGTAAGCGCTGACAGCTGTCGATTGGACATGCGTATCAAGCCTTCCTCGTCGACCATCAGCATGGCGTCCGGCGCCGACTCCATGAGTTGCCGAAACTGCGTCTCACTCTGTTGCAGTTCTTCCGTTTGTTCGTTAACCAGACGTTGTAGCTCCAGTGACTTGCGCTCAAGTATCTGCGCCAGCGGTGAAGACACGCGATGAAAGAGGTAAATGCCCAGCAGAACCAGCGCCAGCGTCACCAGCAATGTCACTGCGCCATCAAGCAGGAATGGCTGTCTTATTTCGCTGAGCAGGGAATAAACGACAAAACCTAATTCCAGTGACTCAAGATAGGTATAGGCAGCCAACACTTCATCTCCCTTGTAATCCAGCGCGATCGTCGTACCTGTCTGCCGGTCAAGCGCCAGAGACATCGGCACGGCGAGCTCACCGCCGACAGGCAGACCGCGGGGCAAGTCCTCCAGTGGTGCTTGCTTGCTCATCACAAACTCGATAGTGCCATTATCATTGCGGGCCAGAAGATACTGCGCCGAAGCGCGATAGGAATTGTAGTTCTGCATTGCCACTTGAATCTGCCCCAATGTGGCCTCACGCCAGCCGCCAGCCGCATCATCGTCGCTAAACTGCGCATCAAAGGCAGCAACGGCCTCCATTAAACTTGACTGCGACGTGACCAGCTCAAGCATTTGCTCATGCTCGGAGTCGATATAAGTGTTATAGGACAGGACTATACTGATTGCCATGGTCGACATGGCGACAATGGTCATGATCAGAGTAAGTAGCACGAGCGGTGAACTGGCACCGAGTTGGCGACGTTTAAAGAGCAGGAACACGATGGGCGCAAAGACAGCAATGCCCAGCGCATCGCCAAACCACCAGGTGCTCCAGGTAAACAGCAAGCCCGCATCCAGACTGTCGTTGGCTGCGAGCAGCAGCGCACCGCAGGTTGAGCTGGTAACGCTGGCTATGACAATTAGCCCAAGAAACCTGGCCCAACGATGCGCACTGGCGAAGGGATTATCACGCAGACCTGCTCGCTGCAATAGCCAATTGGCAATCCATGCTTGCAATGTTGAACCGACAGCGATGCCACTGCTCAGCAACAGGCTTGCAATAGTGAATTCGCTCACTGCGGCCGGCAGATTCACCAATACAGCACCGACAAAGATACCGGCGAGTGCGCGGTGCCCGAGAATAAGCACCGTACCTAACGCAATGCCCGAGGGGGGCCACAGAATCGTGACATCACCGGGAGGGATCGCCAAAAGTTGACCCAATTCACCGGTCAACCAGTAGGCAAATGCTATAAAGACAGTCAGCACTGCAGGATTCTGAGCGATTCTATGCGCCATCGATCAAGTGCCATTAATTAAGTGGTAATTCTGGCAGGTTTAATTATTTCTCGTTAAAGTACCACCAATCTGGTGAATGTCGTATGCCTGCAAGACAAAGTCAACGTTCTTCTGGAGGATACAGTAAGTGACAGAACAAGTTTCCCCACAGCTGCGTATGCTCGTCGTTGATGATGAGGCCTTCGTATTGAATCTGTCTGTACGCATACTCGGCAAATTGGGTCACGAAGATGTCATAACAGCCAGCGACGGCAATGAGGCGCTGGGACATCTGATCACCACCGAGAAGCCGTTCGATATCATTATTTGCGATCTCAATATGCCGGAGATGGATGGTGTGGAATTCATGCGCCATGCTGCCGGCGCCGATTTCACCGGCGGTATGATTCTGCTGAGCGGTGAAGATGAACGCATGCTGCAGACCGCTTACGATCTGGCCAGTGCGCAGAACCTCAATGTACTGGGTGTCATACCCAAACCCCTGAAACCCGACCTGCTTAAGCCGATGCTGGAATCGTTTAAACCACGCTCAACCGAGCAGCGACATTTCCGCCCGCAGGCGGGGATCAGCGAGGAAGAACTCAGGTCTGGTATCGAAGATCCGCAGGATCAACAGTTATTGCTCGTGTATCAGCCCAAGGTGGAAATTCAGACAGGCAAGATTGTCGGAGTCGAGTCTCTGGCCCGTTGGGCGCACCCGGAGCGTGGCATTTTGGGGCCTGGTGCTTTTATTCCGCTGGCCGAGAAAAGCGCAATGATAGATGCACTGACGAATCGAATCTTTGAAAAAGCCGTACAGCAGACTGCGGATTGGCTGACAGACGGTATCGACCTCAAGACTTCAGTCAATTTCTCAATCAACTCATTTGCCAACCCGGAATTTTGCGACTTTATCATCTCAACAACAGAGAAAGCTGGAGTGAATCCAAGTCAACTCATGCTCGAAGTGACTGAAACCCAGGTGATGAACAATGTCGTCGAATGCCTTGAAATTATGATGCGTTTACGGCTCAAGAAATTTGGTTTGTCGATCGACGATTTCGGTACCGGCAATTCCTCAATGGCACAGCTGAAACAGATTCCCTTTACTGAACTGAAGATTGACAGGGAATTTGTCTTCGGCGCCGCCAACAACAGCGGCGCGCGTGCCATTCTCGAGGCGAGTGTGGTCCTGGCGAAAAATCTGAAAATGGACACAGTGGCCGAAGGTGCTGAAACACGTGAAGACTGGGATCTGGTAGCAAGTCTGGGCGTCGATATGGTACAGGGCTTTTACTGTGCCAAACCGATGCCCGATGCGGGCTTGCGAGAGTTTATTGCTAACTGGAACGGACCCCACTAGCTAACTGCTCAATGAGGAACGCCATCAATCAAGCGATCCTATAGCTTTCAGGTTATGGATACACGACAGTGATCGCGTTAAATATCACGTTTTCATTGAGCTGTCCGTCCATAGCATCAACACCAAATGCAATAATAGCGCCTTCTTCCGGCTGCACCGGACTGCTGAACAATCTTGTAGCAGGCAGACCGATAAGTGGGCCCTGATAACTGGGCGCTACCCCGGGTTCGAACTGCATACTGCTCAGATTGAATGACGACACGTCGCCATCAGTTTCGAGCATCACGATGAACCAGTCCGATGCAGTAGTTCCCAGGCTCTCATCAAGTTGCAGATACAAATCAAAGCTACCCGGTTTTTCCGGGTCGATTTCCCAATCCCTCACAGACTGGCCAGTTGCTGCGCTTAATCCCAATACCGGCGACGCTATTTGTGAATAGTGAAAATATGAACTGTAGTCCAATAGCATATCAAACGTAATTGGTAGTCCACTTGGCAAAGCACCATTTGCCCCTACTTCGATGCGCAGATCAAGACCTGCGGGGGTAAACTGACCAGTCACCTCTGTGGCGACATTGGAATAACCTGCAACCGTACTTTCGCTTTCACCAGAGATTTCGCCGGTGCGACTTATGGTTGCATCAACCGGGAGATAATGAAGTACGGCAGCGCCTTCGGTGCCCAAGTCAACATTGTTGCCCCCCGGCAGAGTCAGTCTGATTGTGCCAAATGGTGCACTAATGCAACAGCTATGCCCGGCAGGGTCTGACACTCTGTTGCTGAGTACTGGTAAACTCATAAAATAGGATGTCTCAGCGCTTCCATCTACGCCAATATCTTCCACCCCCTTGCCAAAATCAGGATGCGACAAAATAGAGTCAACCAGTTCCAATAGACTCTCTCCATCATCTTGATCATCATTATCGGTTGTCTGGGCTACAGCGGGTTGCGTGAAAGCTGTCACTGCCACAATAACCAGACCAGTTGGACCAAAGCGCTTGTATAGCGTGCCAAGTTCGCTGTAATTCATGAGCTCTCCTGAATACCGTATTGACGAATCTCTTTAGTGAGTGATTATCGTAAGGGCATTGTCAGAATTCGGTAATCCCCGAACTCAGGGGTGCTAAAGCGCATTTTGTGGAGAGTTGCATTAACATACCGAGGATGAGTGCGCGCTTACTACAATCGATCGATGTGAAAACGAGGCTGCTTCTGGGCGCATTTCTAGTGGTCTATCTGGCATTGCCGTTTGCCTTGAATCCGACAACAAACCTCACTCTGGATACCGATGCAGTTCTGTTGGTCGATAGCGTTGAGGTCGTGCCTCAGGCCCTCACACGCGCACAATTGAACAGTGTGCAGAATCAATGGCGAGCAGTGACATTACCCTTTCATTGGCGTGGTCAGTTCGCAAATCAACACGCGGTTTGGTATCGCGCAACTCTGCCGCTGGACGCCTTACCTTCGGCGATTGTCAGTAACAGCACAAGAGAATACAACTCACTCGGCATCTATCTTTGGCGGCTGAATCAAACTGCTGACATATGGGTTAATGGCGTGGCGATTGGCTCTGGCGGTAGAACCGATGGCCCGATAGCTCGCTACTGGAACACGCCACTTTATTTTTCCGTCCCCTCGTCATTGCTTGGTGAAAACAATGAAATACTGATCAAACATTATGCCGAGCATGGTTGGGGCTCCATGGAACCGATTGTGTTCGGACCCGATCAGTTATTGCGGCCGGTGTATGAGCGGCGCCAGTTTATACAGCACGATCTTGCCCTGGGCCTTTTTGTGTTTGTGCTGGTAACCGGTAGTTTGAGTCTGATGGTCTGGATCTATCGCCGACGCGAAACTGAATACCTGTGGTTTGCCATCGCCTCTTTCGGACTCAGTATCTATTGCCTGAATCAGTTCATTCGTTATTTGCCAATGAATCCCGAAGTCTGGCGGTGGCTACTAAACACCGCCATTGACCTCTGGGCGGTAGCGACATTTATTTTTATCCTCAGAAGTCTGCGCATTGTCCAACCCACCATGGAGCGTGCTGCACTGATCTATCTGGGATTGGGAATCCCTTTGTACTGCTATGCCAGTTTCGGTCAGGTCTTTGATATCAACATTTACTACCACCTGGGTTCGGTCGTGTTGGGGGCAATAGCCATTGCCACATGTATTATCGAATATCGACGTAATCACAACCTGTTACCTGCGTTCTACTGCTTTACGTTAATACTGGCAGTTACTGCCGGCATTCATGACATTCTGATGCAAGCGGCAGTCAATATTGGCTGGAGTAATGAATTACTGCCAGGATTTGAGAATCACTTTAATTTTACTCACTTTGGCGCACCTCTGATTTTTCTGCTGATTGCTGCCAATCTGATGAAACGGTTTGTACTCACCATGAATGCGGCAGATGAAACCAACGAGCAGTTAGAATTGCGCGTGGCGGAAGCGCGCGCGGAACTCGACGAGAATTACAGAGCCATGGAAGCCGTGCTGAAGCAACAATCTGCGCAAGAAGAGCGTGAACGCATCTATCGTGACCTGCATGATGATGTCGGCTCAAAGCTACTGTCCCTGTATTACCGACTTGATCGGGATACCGATAGTGTACTGGCTAAATCTGCACTTGAAGACTTGCGAGACATTGTGTCTCACAAATCTCTGGATGGTTGTACTCTGGCTGATGCCCTGCTGCAATGGCGCGCCGAAGCCGAGGAACGAGTAGCCGATGCCGGTGTACAACTCACCTGGTCGAGTGATGTAAACAGCCAGGGAGAGACCTTGTCCGAGTTACAACGCACACAACTGCGGCGTATGTTGCGAGAAGTTCTCAGCAATGCAATCCTGCACAGCAAGCCTCTCACCCACATCAAGATACGCGTGACCATCAATGCCGGCAAACTGATCTTTTGCGTCGATAATGATGGTGTGAGAACGCCTCCCGCTGATTGGCGCACGGGCCGCGGCATCAGCAACTTGCGCGTACGCGCCAGAGATCTTGCTGGCTCTTTTGAACTGCTGGATCTGGAGAAAGGCTGGGTCAGGGCAGTATGGCGCGTACCGTTACAGCCATCCGCAAATTTTGACGAGGCAGTTCAGGTTAATCACGAATGACAAGAATTCTGATCCTTGAAGACATGCCCGACACTCAGAACTGGCTGAAGCAGGCGTGTGTACTCGCCTATCCGGACGCACGAGTGAAAGTTGTTGCCAGTATCACAGAAGCCAATAACTATATAGCTCGCCATCAACCAGTCCTCGCCTTGATCGATCTTGAGCTGCCGGACGGCAAGGGCCACGCTTTTATTCCTCACTTGCTAAGCACACACCCGGCTTGCCTGGCGATTGTTGTCACCATTTATGCCGATGAAAAGCATTTGATGCCGAGCCTCAACGCCGGTGCCAAGGGCTATATTCTCAAGGACCAAACCAAGCAACGCATTGCCGAAATGCTAAAGCAGGCAATGGCCGGCGAACTGCCCCTGTCACCGGCAGCCGCGAGCATGGTACTGAAGCACTTCACGGTACAAGCGCCCGTACAGGAAGACTCACCACTGACGCAACGGGAAAGTGACGTGCTCGCCCTGATTGCCGGTGGCGCCAGAACACCCGATGTCGCCCTGCGCCTCAATATCAGCAAATACACAGTAGAAGACCACCTGAAACAGGTGTACCGAAAGCTGAATATATCCAGTCGTGCCGAAGCGGCGCTGGCCGCCAAGCAACTCGGGTTAATTTAGAATATCGCTGACGGGCTACATTGCAATGAGGGGCAGTCGGCTCATCACACTGAATTTCAGCCAATGTGATGAGCCCGGTATTCTGAGATGTCGCTCAGAAAGTAAATTGCATTTTCGCCCAGATTGTTCTGCCAGGCTCATTCACCCGTGTAATCTGGTCAAAGCCGGGAATGGACACTCCGGCACGACTAACATGTTCTGCGTACGCCGTGTCGAACAGATTATCAATACCCCCGGTGACGAGAATATTGTCAGCAGCACGCCAGCCGCCATTAAAGGAAACAATATTGGCCGCCTGAGTTGGTCCAAAATCCTGACCGACGATATTGCCGCGACCTATATCAACTCGCTTCTGCGCCGCCAGACTGCGCAATAACAAGCCGGCGGAGTAGACGCCATCGTCGTAATGCAACCCCAAACGCGTTTCCAACGGCGGTAACTGTGGGAGTGTCAAACCATCGGTATCGTTGGCACCCCGCACCGAGGCCAGTGTTGCTGATACTTTCCAGTTATCTGAAATAACGTACTGGCCATCCAGCTCCAGCCCCCAGGTTCGCGCATCGATATTGCGCACAATAGAGGTGGTTCTCGTACCGGGCATGCCACCCATAGCCATCGCCGGCTTCAGGTAACCCGACTCGATCATCAGAAAGTCCTCAATCTCGTTGTAGAACATGGACGCACTGCCACTCAGCCGGCCACTGCTGTAAATCAGTCCAACATCAAGTTGTGTTGTTTTTTCCGCGTCGATAGTAAATGCAGTGACCGAATTGGCCGCTTCCTTGGACACAATTTCCCAATAATCAGGAAAGCGTTCGCTATGCCCGATACCTGCAAAGAAATTAGCTCCTTGCCAATCCAGAATACGTTCATAGCGCATGAATCCACTCTTTAAGGTCTCACTACGAGTCTCCCCGGCGCTGGGATTTGGCACGCTCTGCATCATGTTCAGGGCAATCTCTTGCCGGTAGTCTGTCACTTGCCAATCGTCGAGCCGTGCTCCGGTAATAAACCGTTGCCGGTCATCCAGATCCCACCCGAACTCCACAAACACGCCCTGCTGGTCAAACTCAGAGTCTGAAATTCGCGCCTTACTCTCGAACGGCAGCATGGTCTGATTCATGGTCATACGATTACTATGTTCATTGTTTTGTGTATCGACACCCAGAACAATGTCAGTCGCCATACCGGGTTTGAGTGTCATGGCAAACCGAGAGCCCTGTGTACGACGATCAGGGTTCATTGCTACCGGATTACTACCTGGCAGCACCTCCCGCAAACTGTAATTGTCCATCACATGATCAACATAGTTGTAGTAGATCTGGGCATCAATGGATTCAATAAGCGTGTTCACATTTTGCTTGCTGAATTTCAGAGAATAGTTATCACGTGCGAATCTGGAGCCATCAACCCCCCGGTCAGCATAAGCTGCCTCACCATCACTCACCGCAGCAGAGAGTTCAAAGCGAGTCGTATCATTGGGAGTCCATGTCACGCTACCCTGTGTAGTCCATCGCTCATATTGGGAGTGAATCTCATTGCCTGAGCCGTCCTCAAAATTGTCCTGTGCGGCGTTGGTAAAAATGCCGCGGATGGTAAATTCAGGGGTAGCGTATGTTGTATCCAACACTTCGTCGTGACGCCCCCAACTTCCTCCCAGCGCACTGGCATTAGCGGTAAAACCGTTTTGCTCAGGTCGCGCGTTATCGCGCTCGAACAGCACGACACCTGCGGAGTTACCCGGTCCGTGTTGTACGGACTGGGGACCTTTGATCACCTTGATGCTGTCAAAGGCTTCGGGAAAAATGTATGCCGTGGGCGGATCCATTCGATTATTACAACCTCCCAGAATCATTTCCCCGTCAACCAGCATCGACAAACGCGATCCTGCCATGCCGCGTAACATGGGGTCACCATCAGCTCCGCCTTTACGAATAACAGAAAAGCCAGGAATGGTTTTTAAATAGTCTGCGCCATCACTCGCTGGTAGTGGCTGACGGGGAGCCTTGGGGTCTGTACTAAGGTTTAACGGCGTATCCATGCGTACGCCGGTTACAACGAGCTCTTCAACCGAGACTCTACCTGAATCCTCAGCGGCCAACCCCGACTGCGCGAGTCCGGCCAACACGGCTATCGTCAATGCCTTTGTTCTGAAATTCATTGCCTGCATTTTCGCTCTCCTCAATAGATGCTGTCTGGAAATATAGTGCCAGTGTTGCAATAGTTGACTGTGGCATGATGTCGCATCTCACTGTTTTTCTGAGCAGTCATCCCGGGGAATGAAGCCCCGAAGAACCGGAACACCCTGTAATTTCAGTATTACAGAGCTTACATGGCGAAATTTGATGGAGATCAAGCAGGGATTTTTCAGGCAATAGAACTACTGCGACATATTGTCGCATATCGATCATTCTTGTCTTCTTGTTACAGAATTACGATAAATGTTTCAGCGCGTGACAATTGAGATAGCTCTGTAAGAAAGCGAGATTTCATCGCTTTATAGAATAGTTTTTCGGTCCAATTGTTTGTTACTTTCAACACCAGACTCACTGATCATTGTTGCAACTAAGAGTGATTCTCATTCCAATAATAAGCCGCCAGAAAAGTCCTTTATCTGTCTTCTCAAGCATTGCATTTCACAACCCTAACGCGGTCTAATCTCTGTAAAATTTAAGTACCGAAAATCTTTTTGCCAATGACTTACACTACTGGATATTGAACGTCCAGATATAGATGCAGTGCAAGCCAAAGTCATCGTTCAGATTTTTTGTATTACCTGTTGATCAATATCAGCAAGCAGACTCTCGATTGCGCTAAATTGTCCATAGTTAACTTTCTTGAAGGTCGAAGTGATGACTTATTACCTGTCCCGTAGAAACTTTCTCCATTACGCCGGTGTTGGACTGGCCAGTTCAATCGCGGCCACACCCGTGTTATCACAAGCACAGGGCCAGAATCCGCTCCGTATACCGGCTCTCCTGACTGGTCAAATGCGAGCTGGCGTCCGTCACTATGATCTAACCATGCAACAGGGAAGCACCGAATTTTTCTCTGGAATCAATACTGACACACTAGGCCTCAACGGCAGCTATCTTGGCCCTACTCTGAAGTTGGTGAATGGCGAGCAAGCCAGTATGCATGTCCGCAACACACTCGGCGAAGTCACTACTTTACACTGGCATGGCTTGCATGTGCCGGCCAAAGCAGATGGTGGGCCGGCCTTGGAAATCTCGCCGGGCACAATCTGGGATGCGGATTTTACGGTCATGCAGCATGGCGGTACTTTCTGGTATCACGCACATACCATGGGCCAGACAGGCAGCCAGGTCTATCGTGGTCTGGCGGGCATGATTCAGCTGGAGGACGATGAGACAACCCAACCCGGACTGCCGAATGAGTATGGCATTGACGATATCCCGGTCATCATTCAGGACAAACGTTTTTCGCGCGACGGGGCATTCAGCTATATCGGTATGCACCGCGATGTAATGGCCGGCTTTTTCGGCAACACGGTCATGGTCAATGGCACCCTGAATCCCTACTTTGAAGCCAGCACGACCAAGATCCGCTTACGTTTACTTAACGCCTCCAATGCCCGCACCTATAATTTGTCGTTCAGTGATAACCGACAGTTCTCGTTGCTGGGTTCTGGCGGCAGCTTGCTGGAGACACCTTTGCCGCTGCGGAGTCTGGTGCTGGCGCCGGCCGAACGCGCTGATATTGTTGTCGATCTCGCTAATGGTCAAAACGTCAATCTGCTCAGCACCGCCCTTCCCTCCGGCTCGCCGTTCTTGAGTCAGGGAATGATGCGCAACATGCAGGCGATGAACGGCGAAGTATTCACTTTACTTACCTTGCGCCCACAAAGTGGTGCGGAGACTTCCGCCGAACTGCCGCGTCGGCTAACCGTCATCGAGCGCATACCCGAAGCCAGCGCTGTAAGAACCCGGCGCTTCCAACTTGGCATGACGATGGGTATGGGTATGATGGGAATGCGTGGTGGTGGTGGCGGCAGAGGCATGAATGCCAACACACCGTTTAACATCAATGGTCAGTCAATGGACATGAGTGTTATCAATGAGCGCGTCGCTGTGGATAGCACCGAGATCTGGGAAATCGTCAATGACACCATGATGATGCATCCCTTCCACATACACCACAATCAGTTTCAATTACTGGATCGCAATGGCCAACCCCCGCGCGCCGAAGAGATGGCCTACAAGGACACAGTCAAGGTCGGGCCGGGCGAGACAGTGCGCTTTATCATGCGCTTCGAAAACTTCTCTGATCCTGATACTGCCTATATGTACCACTGCCATATTCTTGAACATGAAGACAATGGCATGATGGGTCAGTTCGTGGTGGTGTAACGAGCACAAATTCCCAAAGGCATAAAAACGTCATGCCGGAGTGAATAGCTCACTCCGGCAGCCCAAGGTCTGGAGACGGGAGTCTCGTGAAGATTTACAGATCGGGATAGCTCTGCAGGATTTCGCGAAAGGCTTGCAGGAACTCCGGACGGGCGCGCTCTTCGTGCATGTATTCACCCGGTGTTACGTGGTGAATTCGGCGAATAGAGCCGCCCCACACCAGATTACCAGTCGCTGTTTCAAACATACGCACCTGAATTTCCGCCACGTAGGATAGCTCGGTGCTCATCGCCTCCATCCGCATAAACGGATTTATCTCTTCCTGATCAGTCCGTAAATTGATGTGGTTGTAACGCAGCTCCACTCGCAAATCGTTAATCTGGTCATTGCGATTGAGTCCCTTTTCCTGAAAGGCACGATCGAATTCGGTCATTACGTATTCACGCAGAAACAGCGGCATGTCCACCACGAGTACGCCATAGTCGTCATAATCGTCGTAGTCTCCGGGACAGCATACATCAAGAGTCGTACCGATCTGACCACCCGTTTGCGCACAGGCGGTCAAGAGCACCAATAATAAGGCACAGCTACTTCTAAACAGGTTTTGCATAGCAATTACTCCAATGGGAATTCTCAGGCTAAGAATACCGCCGGTCACTCGCCAACTTTTTGATCCAGCGTAACCTTCTGTGCATTAGTACGACATTGATGTCTTCGCCTCGGCGGCAGGGTCAGCTACACTGGTCACAGACGACGTCGGGCAGTTCACCTGACGTCGTAGAAACGAACAACAGGACTCATATCGGCACCATGATCATCATCAGCTTTCTGTTGGGGCTCGCCATTTTCCTCTATGGCATGCACGAGTTGGAACGCGGCATCAGGGAGGCCAGTGATGCCCGTTTGCGGCACTGGTTACGCAGCAGCACCGGGACCTCGCTGGGTAGCGTAATGACCGGTGTATTCACCACCGCCCTGCTACAAAGCAGCTCCATGGTCAGCCTGATGGTGCTTGCTTTTGCGGCGGCCGGCATTCTGCCGCTGATCAACTCCGTCGGTATTATTCTTGGCGCCAATCTCGGCACCACATTCACCGGCTGGATTGTTGCAACGCTGGGATTCAAACTGAATCTGGAAGCAATCTCCCTGCAATTAGTTGCCATTGGTGGTGCCACTATTGTCCTGCTTGAACGCTTTCGCCCGCTGCGTCATATCGCCGTGGCTACTGTAGGACTCGGGTTGCTGCTGTTAGGCCTCGGGCTTATGAAAACCAGCATGGACGGCATTCCCGGGGCGTGGAATGTTTCGCAGTTACAGGGTCAGCCAGCCGTTGTCTATCTGGGCCTCGGTGTCGTACTGGCGGCATTGATCCAGTCCAGCTCGGCAGTAATGATGATGGGACTGGCAGCGCTGAATGCGAATCTGCTGGCCTTGCCCGAGGCTGCGGCCCTGATTATCGGCGCCGACCTGGGCACGACCAGTACTACAGCGCTGGGCAGTCTCACTGGCGGCCCTATCAAAAAGCAGTTGGCACTGGCGCACTTCCTGTTCAATTTGATTGTCGACGGCGCGGCATTTGTATTGCTATTGCCGCTGTTACCGGTAATCACGGCCGCATTGAATATTTCTGATCCACTCTATTCTCTGGTGGCATTTCACACCATTATCAACTTGCTGGGCCTGCTGGCTTTTATCCCTTTTATCAAACCGTTCACTGCATTCATTACCCGTCGGGTCGGGAATCACAGTGATGATCGCAATTGGTTGGAGCGCGTCCCCCCTGAAGTCAGTGATGCAGCGATTGCCGCTCTCGCGCAAGCAACTCGCAAGCTGGTTACGGCAGCGACAGTAGTCAGCGGGCAGTTGATGGCACTGAAACTGACCAGCGCACAAGCCAGCGACGATGGAACCTGGCCAGTCTCGGGCACGGAAAAATTCAAGGACAATTACGAACAATTAAAAAAGGTGGAAGGCGAAGTGCTGCGCTTTGCGCTACAGGTACAAACTCAGCCCTTGCCAGAACGCCAATCGCTGCAGTTGGACACTTTTATCCGCATCACGCGATCGTCTGTCTATGCCGTAAAAACCCTTAAAGACATCGAACATAACCTTGCGGATCTGCGCTATGGTGAACACAAGGCCATGTTGTCATTATATGAACAGCAACGCCGCTATATCGAACTAGTCAGTTCGGAATTAATAGCCATTCTGGATGACGAGCATCCGGCCCTGCTCAATATGGAAAAACTGGAAGAGCTACTCTTGCAAAATGAATTGCATCACAAAGAAATGGACCGTTTCGTTCACGGTCATGCTCAGTCGCTTTTTTCAGACAATCGCACGCTGTCCACTGAACTGAATGTCAACAGGGAAATACATCACAGCTACAAGGCATTGATCGGCGCGATCAGTGACTGGCTGAAACTGCAAGATGAACTGGCTACCAACACTGCACAGCCATTTGCCAGCTAGAATCCTCAGGTGCGGCCGATGTCTTCCGCCGAAAACTGCCAGTACACGATGTCTTTGCCTACCGCGTCGGCCAGCCCCCCTACTATGCGCTGATAGTCCCCGGCCTGAATCAGGGATTCAAACTGGATGCGCTCGCGGCGGCCAGTCACCTGCTCGGCAATACTCATATTATTGTGATCGCCGTGCCCGCGTACCGGATAGGAATTGAACCCGGTCACGCAGTCGAGACCGAGTAAGTAATCTACCATGTCATCTTCCAGGGTTGGTGGCACATTGATCATCAAAAAGGAATTCATCATGCCATCTCCTCGGCACTCGCAGCGCCGACAAATCGTCGATACGAAATAGGAAACAGGAACAGCGTCAGCAATGTGGAACTGATCAACCCACCAATTACTACGATGGCCAGCGGCTTTTGAATTTCGGAACCCGGGCCTGTGGCCAACAGTAAAGGTACCAGGCCAATAGCACAGATAGTCGCCGTCATCATCACCGGCCGTAATCGTCGTAATGCACCCTCGCGGACTACCTCCGTACTCGTCAGACCCTTGGCCCTGAGATAATTGAAGTGAGACATCAATACCACACCGTTGAGTACGGCAATGCCCAACAAGGCGATAAAGCCAACCGACGCCGGCACCGACAAGAACTCACCCGTGAGCCACAAGGCTATCAGGCCGCCGGTTAACGCAAAGGGAATGTTCGAGAGCACCAGAATACTTTGCTTCAGGGACCGAAAAGTAATGAACAGGATAAAAGCAATCAGCAACAGCGCAACCGGGATTACCAGTGCCAGCCGGGCGGCGGCACGCTGCTGGTTCTCGAACTCACCACCCCACTCCAGATAAAAGCCTCCTGGCAGGTCGACGCGTTCGGCAACGGTGTTGCGGGCCTCATCAACAAAGCCCACCAGATCGCGATTCTCAACATTGGTCCGTATAACCGCAAAGCGCTGGCCGGATTCACGGGATATACTCACTGGCCCTTCTACACGCTCAATCCTTGCCAACTCCGAAAGCGGTAATGCACGGCCGTCCGCCAGCGTGATGAAGTCGTTCTTCATGGTTTCCTCACCATCGCCCAGAGGTGCGCTGTAACGAACCATCAAGGGCACTCTGGCAGCACCTTCAACCACGGTACCCACACGCAAGCCCTCAATCTCGGCGCGCAATCTTTGTTGCAAGGCAGTGGCATCCATCCCTGCCAGACCGGCACGGTGCCGGTCAATATCCACTTGCAAATACTGCGCACCCTCATTGAGCGTCGTATTGGTATCGACTGCTCCTGGAATGGCAGAGACAACATTCGCTATTTCCTGCGCATACGCATTCAGTGCGCTCAGGTCCGTACCAAACAGTTTGATTGCCACGTCGCCCCGGGCGCCCGTAAGCATCTCCGACACGCGCATATCGATCGGTTGTGTAAAGCCATAGTTGATGCCCCGGAACTGCTCCAACACAACTCGCAATTTGTCTTCCAGCTCAGTCTTTGTTGCCACTTCCCATTCATCGTGCGGCTTGAGCTGCAGGAACATATCTGTCTCGTTCAGTCCCATCGGATCCATGCCAATCTCGTCAGACCCTGAGCGGGACACCACACGCAACACCTCCGGCACCTGCTCGATAATCGCACGCTCAACAAGCTGGACGATTCGGGTGGATGTTTCCAGATTGACCGAAGGAATGCTCTCCAGCTGAATAATAAGATCTCCTTCATCCATGGTTGGCATAAAGGTTTTACCTACCAACGGAAAAACCGCTACCGTGAGCACCAATAGCCCGGCCGCAATTGCCACTGGAATGGCTGGCCGTTGCAGAGCCTTGTCCAGCAAAGGGGAATACAGCGCAGTCAGTTTGGCCGGCAGCCAGGGCTCCTTGTGATCCACGGAGCGCAGCGCATAGCTGGCCAGAACAGGAATCACCGTCAGTGACAGCACCAGAGATCCCAACAGAGCAAAAACAATAGTCATTGTCACCGGCCGGAACAGTTTGCCCTCCAAACCTTCCAGTGTGAGCAAGGGGAGAAAAACAATAATGATGATGACAATACCGGCAGTAACAGGAACGGCGACATCCTTCACTGCGCGATAAATAATATGCAGCTTGGGTAGACGCGAACCTTGTTGACCCTGACTGGCCATCGCCGAGACGATGTTCTCCACAATCACGATCGATGAATCCACCAGCATACCGATGGCGATCACCAATCCTCCAAGGCTCATGAGGTTGGCGCTCATGGATGTGCTATCCATCATCAGGAAGGTAAACAGGGCTGCCAGCGGCAGCACAAACGCAGCCGTTAGTGCTGCCCGCAGATTGCCAAGAAACAACACCAGCAAAATCACGACCAACGCTACCGCCTCCAGCAATGCCCGGGTCACAGTATCAACTGCACCTTCAATCAGTATGCTGCGATCGTAGAACACATTGATTTGAGTACCAGGCGGCAAGGTGTTCTCTATCTCTGCCAGCTTATCCTGCACACCGTTAATAACCTGCTGGGCATTGGCACCTCGCAATCCAATCACCAGCCCCTGAACGACTTCCGATTTTCCATCGGCGGTCACGGATCCATAGCGCTCGAGTGAGCCGAGAGCGACATGCGCCACTTCATAAAGGGGCACCCGGGCGCCACTGCCGGTTGTTACAAGAATATTGCGGATGTCATCAATACCTTGCACCGCCCCGGAGACACGCACCAGCATGGCTTCTTCACCCTGATCGACGCGCCCGGCGCCATCATTACTGTTGTTCTCACTCAACGCCGATACAATCGCCGCATTGTCGATTCCCAGACTGGTCATAGCGTCACGCAGAGGTGCCACCTCATAGGTTTTTACAAAGCCGCCCAGCGCATTGACATCCGCCACGCCGGGAACGGTTCTCAGCGCAGGCCGAATATTCCAGTCAACCAGAAAACGTTTTTCTTCCAATGACAAATTGTCGTTATCAATGGTGAACATATACATGTCACCCAGAGGCGTACTCATTGGTGCCAGCCCACCACTGATGTCTCCCGGCAAATCTTCCCAGACATTGCCGATACGCTCCGCGACTTGTTGCCTCGCCCAGTAGATGTCAGTGCCTTCTTCGAAATCCAGCGTGATCGAACTCAAGGCATACTTGGATATAGAACGCAAAATGCTCTGATCGGGTATGCCCAGAAGCTCTACTTCCAGTGGCTGGGTAATCAGGGTCTCTACTTCCTCGGGTGTCATGCCCGGCGCCTTGATGATGATCTTTACTTGCGTCGGCGAGATATCCGGGAACGCGTCAATGGGCAGGTTCAGAAAACCTCTCACTCCGAATCCGGCCAACAAGATGGCGAGCAGCGCGGTAAGCAGGCGCTGGCTCAAGGCAAACTGTATGAGACGTGCAAGAATCATGACCTATTGCCCCAAGCCAAGCTGCATTCCCTTGACCAGAGCTGCACCTTTGACAACGATCTGCTCACCCGCCGCAATACCCGATTGCGCCATGTAACCCTCACCCACGGGCACCAGGTCGAGCGGCCGGGCTTGCAGTTGGTTGGGTGTATGTACATAGACCAGCGTTTGACCCTTTTCATGCACAACGGCGCCCGCTGGAATAAGCAAGGCATCGGCTGCCGGATGAATAGTCACATCCAGTAACTGACCCGGCACCAAGGCTGCCGGTTCGGTAAATTGCAGCAATATCTCAAACGTCTGGTTACGCGTATCGATAACATAATCCTGGCTGCGCCATTGCAATTCATGTTTACCACTGCCCGAAGAGAACGACACACCACCGCTCACCAGAGCCGACAACCGTGCAGGAACTTGCATTGCAACCCAGGGCCTGCTGCCAGGCGTAACTTCTCCCACCATGGAATTGGCTTCGATAAAATCACCCACTACCGCGGCACGATGTGCCAGGACGCCGTCTGCAGGAGCACGCAGGTACATGACGCCCAACACCGCATTACCGGCTTGTAGTGCCTGCAAGTCTGCGCCGTTCATACCTGCCAGTGCCAGCAACTGCTCACTGGCTCGCAAATCTACTGCCGCCGAGGCAAACTGGTTTTCCGTTTGCTGCAAGCGACTTTCGGCAATCACACCCTCGTTGAAAAGCTGCGTGTCACGATCCAGTTGTTGCTTTGCCATTCGCTGCATGCCGAGCCGCGTGAGATAATCACGCTGGGCCGACATCAATTCCATACTGCGCACCTCCGCCACCACATCGCCAGCACTGACTGGCGCCCCTGCAGCAATGCGCCAGACACTTAAAACACCAGAGAACATGCTGATGAGTGAGGAGCCACTGTCCGGGGCCGGGATAACGCTGGCGGGCAATTGCACGCCGAGGTTTTCGGTAGCCCGCGTCACAGCATTGATCTCCATGCCGAGCAACTGCATTTCGCTGTCACTGATGACGAACATGTCTTGTGCCAGCGCGAGCCTTGCTACAAACAGCAGGGACAAGAAAGGGTAAAGTGCGGGTTTCATAGTGGTAGTCCCAAACTCTGGTTCATTCGCGAGTAAATTGCCTGCAGCTCCAGCTCCAGACTGTGATGTTGCTTCTCGGCAACCTGTAGCTCCCGTAGTGCCAATTGCACCGGGAAGAAACTGGTTTCCCCCAGTTCATAAGCTAGCCGGGCCATCTCCCAGCGCCGCTGATTCAGGGTGACCTGCGCAGCACTGGCGGACAGTTTTTGCTCAATAACAAAGACCTGATGTTCTGCCTCATGCAGACTCTGATTCAGATTGATATGCGCTTGCCGCAGTGCCACCTGCAGATCGGCTTCTTCACGTCTGGCATCACTGACCGCTGCTGCGACTGTAGGTGATTTGCCAATAGGGAACTGCAAAGACAAGCCGACGCTGTCGATACCCGGATCGAGACGATTGGCGCGTTCACGCCGAAAGCCGAGCCCCAAGAGCGGATTGCCAGTGCTGCGTTCACGCACCTGACTGACATTGGCTCGAGCCCTGTTCAGATTGGCTTGCAGATAATCTAGCCAGGGATGATCAAGGCTGATCTCCTGCAGGGCCGGTAGTGATTCAATAAATGGATCTTGCGGGCGCAGTGACAAGCCGGTGACAACCTGATATTCGCGCTCCGCATCGACCAGTTCTGCCTCGGCATCATGGATTGCTTTACGTTGCTCCAGCACCATTACCTCAGTAGAGAGCACATCCAGTTGCGGTACTGCTCCGGCCTGAAAAAGAGTGTTGGCCAACTGTTCCAGCGCTGCAACGCTTTGCAGATTCTGTTGTTCGTACTCCAGCAATGCCTCTGCGCGTTGTAACTCCAACAACGATTCACGAACCCGGCCACTCACCTGCCAGGCAATATAAGACTGCCAGGCGCCTAACATGACATCCATGGACTGCCCCAAGCGAACAGCTTGCTGACGCTGCCCCGGGCGCCAAAGAGGCACAGTGATACCTGCCTCAATCTCGCGCATGCCGAAATTGTCCAACAGCTGATCGTCAATATAAGAGGCTTGCACTGAAGCCGGGCCGGCAAAGAGACTACCTGACACTTCCTGATAGGCCCGCGCTTGTTCAGAGCGAGCTTCCAGCGACAGAATCTCCGGAGCATTCTCCAGCGCGCTGGCCACTACCTGTGCGGTCGTCATGGCAGCGCTCTTGGCAACAGGTTGATGATCCAGTTCGTGAGTCTGGGCAATTGCGCTACCCGCGATAATCAGCGTAATAAAGGGGATCCAGCGGATTCTCAATATTTTCTGGATTGATTGTGTGAATGGGTTGCTCATAATGCCTTCCAGATTGCTCTGGCTTGCATAATAGACACTGAATTGTGAAATCTTTGTCGAAAAACCAGCGTAATCGGTAAAATAAACGTTACCAGATGTGACTTTTGATCTGGGACAAGAAAGCCTTTCGACATTTTTTTCACTTACTCTCCGGCACTATCCCGGATAAATCAGAAACTACTGTGCGTCGCCCATGAATATTCTAGTTATCGAAGATAATCGCGATATCGCCGCCAACATCGCCGATTACTTTGAGCCGCGGGGTCACACTCTGGACTTCGCCAGTGATGGTTTGTCCGGACTACAGCTGGCAAGCAGCACGAAGTTTGATGTTATTGTGCTGGATGTGATGATGCCCGGCCTTGATGGATTCGGCGTCGCGACCAAACTGCGCAAGGAGCACAATGTGGATACGCCAATCTTGATGCTGACCGCACGTGATCAACTGGATGATAAACTCGAGGGATTTGCCACCGGCGCAGATGACTATCTGGTAAAGCCATTCTCGGTAAAAGAACTGGAAGCGCGCTTGCTGGCATTACACAAGCGGAGTACAGGTGAGAGCAGTAATACGGAACTCAAAGTGGCCGACCTGAGATTCGATGTGAGCACATTGACCGCAACCCGCGCTGATACGCCTCTGGACCTGAACCCTATTCAGCGCAAGTTGTTGCGGCACCTCATGCAGTACTCGCAGCGCGTTGTTACCAGAGAAGAACTGGAAGCACTGGTCTGGGGAGAAGACATACCGGACAAGGACATACTGCGCTCCCATATCTACAGCTTGCGCAGTATTATCGACAAACCCTTCGACAAACCCCTGCTGCATACTGTTCATGGCACTGGCTATCGCTTGTTTGCAGAAAATGAACACAGCCAGTAACGACTGACTATGACGCGATTAAGCTTACAGACCAGAATTCTACTCTACACGGTTGTGCTGGTTACCGTGACCAGTGTGCTATTCGCCTATGGCGCGCTGACTCTGAAGAATCGTCTCGAGGAAGCAACCTTTGGACGCATGGTCCGCGAGCAAATGCAGTTCTTTCTTCAAGAAAATAACGAAGCGGTTATCTCGGAAGCAGAGTCCCTGGCAGGCTGGCGACTGCGCTCAGATATTACAGACAGCAATCTGCCCCCGGAGCTGGCGGAACTGCCTGCCGGATCGCACCACAGTATTCGTATTGATGATGAGTATTTTCAGGTGGAAATTGCTTCCCGTGCCAACGAGACCTTGTATTTGACTTATGAGATCACGGCCTGGGAGGAACAGGAACACGAAGTACTGCAGTTATTGTTTGTAGGCGCCATTGCCATTCTTATTATTGCCATACTGGCAGCCCGAGCTACCGCCAAGGCCAGTCTCAAACCGTTGTCACAATTTACCTCACGACTGGCTGACATTCAGCCAGATCAACGGGATGTACATATTGCCGCAGATTTTGGTACGCCAGAAGTTCATCAGATAGCCCGCGAGTTCGACCGCTACCTGAAGCGACTTGATGACTTTGTCGAACGGGAAAAGTTTGTCAGCGCAGCGGCCAGTCATGAATTGCGAACACCTCTTTCGATCATCATTGGGGCCATCGACGTCATCGATGCCAATTCTACTGACCAACGCAATGACAAGGCATTGAACCGCATGCGTCGGGCCTGCGATGAGATGCTCGCCTTCATCGAAGCGACGCTGTTCCTGTCACGCGAAGACAGTAAACCGGAAGCAGAAGCCGGAACCACCAACCTGCATGATTTGCTCAATGAGCTAATTGAAGACTTTGCCCCTTCGATTCAGCGAAAACATATCACCATTAACAATCACCTCGAGCCGCAGCAATCTGCCAGCCAGCGCCACAGTATTCTGAAAATTGTTGTTGGCAATATTCTGCGTAACGCAGTCGAGCACACAGTCAACGGCACTATCGATGTGAGTATGCAAGACCAGGCACTTCGTATAGTAGATACTGGCGAAGGTATTGCAGCTGACAAACTAGAGCAAATTTTTGACCGTAGCTATACCACCAAGACTACCGGGTTCGGAATGGGCCTGACCCTGGTGAAAAAATTGTGTGATCTCCTTGACTGGACACTGACATTGGAAAGCATGCGCGGTCAGGGTACCGTGGTCACCGTGAATCTGGAGCCCGGTATGTAATAGTTCACTGCCCTGCCTGTTATTAGAGCAGTTTGCAGTATTGGTCTATCCTCACAGTTCTGACGTAGACGTCATCAGTGCCCGAATAGCTGACGCTTACGATGACAGACAAACCCGCCCAAACACTGCGCCTTATTCTTGGCGATCAACTCAACGCCCGGCATAGCTGGCTGCAATCAACCGACGATAATGTCGTTTATGTGCTGGCGGAAATACGCCAGGAAACCGATTACGTACGTCACCATATCCAGAAACTGAGCGCCTTCTTTGCCGCCATGGCTCAGTTCGCGTCTCAACTTGAGAATGAAGGGCACCGTGTGTGTTACCTCGATCTGGACGCCACAGCTGACTTTGATTCCCTGCCTGAGCTGATAGCTGCACTTTGCCAGCGATACAGCGTTAACACGTTCGAGTACCAGCGCCCCGATGAATATCGACTACTGGAGCAACTCAGGCAACTGCCATTAACGAAGGTGCAGATCAATGAAGTCGACAGCGAGCACTTCTTGTTGCCGTTTGCGGAAATCAGCGAGCAGTTTGTCGCCGGCAAAGCACAACGTATGGAAGCGTTCTATCGCCGTATGCGCAGACGCTTCGCTATACTGATGGAGGGCGATGAACCCGTTAGCGGCCGCTGGAATTATGACAGGGAAAACAGAGAGAAGCTCAAAGAAGCAGACATCGCCAAGCTACCCGTACCACTTGTGTTCAGCAATGATGTCAGGGCTATTCTCGAACGCATCAAAAAGCACAAGGTCAAATACTTTGGTGAAGAAACAACATTGTTGCCCTGGCCCATAGACCGGCAACAGGCGCTACAACTGTTAACGCATTTCTGTCAGTACTGCCTGCCCAATTTCGGCCGCTTTCAGGACTCCATGACCGACCAGACGCCACATGCGTGGAGCCTTTACCATTCGCGCCTCTCCTTTGCGATTAACAGCAAGATGCTGTCCCCGAGAGAAGTCATTGATACGGCAATATCCCGCTTCGAAACAAATGGCAACATCGAGCTGGCACAACTCGAAGGCTTTGTCAGACAGATTCTGGGCTGGCGGGAGTTTGTGCGTGGCATCTATTGGGCCAACATGCCCAACTACGCCCGGAGTAACTTCTTGCGAGGCCAGCGAGATCTGCCTGGCTATTTCTGGAATGGCAAGACCAATATGCGCTGTATGCAACAGTCTCTCGGACAGTCATTAGACTATGCCTATGCGCACCACATCCAAAGACTCATGGTGATTGGCAATTTCAGCCTGCTCACCGGATTACACCCGGACGCCGTCGATGCCTGGTATCTGGGAGTCTATGTGGATGCACTGGAGTGGGTAGAAATGCCTAACACACGTGGCATGGCCTTGTTTGCCGATGGTGGCATTGTTGGTAGTAAACCTTATGCAGCGGGCGGTAACTATATCCGCAAAATGAGCGACTACTGCAATAACTGTTATTACAAGGTGACAACCAAGACCGGTAGCCGGGCTTGTCCCTTTAACAGTCTATACTGGCATTTCATGATCAGTCATCGCAACGAGCTGGCCCGTAACCAGCGGCTACGTATGCTCTATGTCAGCTGGGACAAAATGGCAGTAACACAGCAACAGGCGATCATCGACACTGCCACCCATTATCTGGAGACGCTGGAATCACTCTAGCCATGCGACTCTGGCCTGTTACCCTGAGTTAAAGCGCTACCACCATAATCGCGGCACCTGGAGCAAGGTATAAAACTTGCAACGTTCTCAACCTAATTTTGCAATGACTATATTGATCTATGGATAGCATTCTCAACAGCGCGACGGAATTCCTGCCCCTGTGGGCCATTGCACCGGCTATCACAGTCGTTGCCATGCTGTTGATGATTCTGTTGAAACGCATCATCGTGGTGCAGCTTACCCGCCTCATCGACCGCACTCCCTATCAGGTCGATACTCTCCTTCTGCATTCTCTGGGTCTGCCAGCCAATCTGGCAATTCTGAGCGCCGGCGTGCTGCTGCATCGCTTTCTGGACAGGCGCTTTAATCCGGAAGGCGAGTGGTTGAACGAATACGCCACAGTCGTCAGCCAGATACTGTTGATCATTGCACTGGTGCTTTTCAGCAATCGTTTCCTCACAGGCCTTCTGGGTAACTACGCACAGCGCTCCGACGCCCTGCGTAACAGCCGCAGTATTGTTCAGGGTATCAGCAGCGGTATCATCTTCGGCATCGGACTTCTTGTACTGCTGGGTACCCTGGGCATTTCGATCACCCCGATTGTTGCCTCGCTGGGCATCACCTCCCTGGCCGTTGCGCTGGCGTTGCAACCTACGTTGGAGAACTTCTTCTCCGGCGTGCAACTCATTGTCGACAAGCCTATCCGTGTCGGCGATTACATTGAGCTGGACTCTGGCGAGCAAGGTTTTGTCGACAAGATCGGTTGGCGGTCTACCTGGATTCGCATGCTGCCAAACAACACCGTGATCATGCCCAACAGTGTGCTGTCGCAATCGAAGATCATCAATTACTTCTATCCGACCAAAGAACTGTCAGTGCCGGTTGAGCTAGGCGTCCACTACAATTCGGATCTGGAGCATGTGGAGCAGGTAACTCTGGAGGTCGCGAGAAAGGTTTTGCGCGAGCATGAGTGGGGAGTCACTGAATATGAGACATTTGTTGTCTACACCGGATTTGGGGATTCCAGTATCAATTTCACAGTGATGCTGCGCGCCAAGGAATATTTTAATCGCTTCTGGGTCAAGTCGGCTTTCATCAAGGCCTTGCACAAGCGCTTCGCCGAGGAAGGCATTAATATTCCTTTCCCGATTCGCGCTATCAATCTTGAGCAGGAAGGTGCAGAGCAGGTATTGGCCAGGCGTGGCAATGACAATCCCGGTGGCTAGGGCTATTTTTTGGCCAACGCGAAATTGAGAATCTTGTAGCACAGCTTGGCGGCGAGGAAATCGCAGGCGTGCAGCTCTTCACGTGGTGCCAGCTCAACCACATCGGCACCGACGATGTTGCAGATTCCGGAGGCTGCACGAATGATGGCCATGGCATCATCCCAGAACAGACCGCCCGGCTCGGGCGTGCCGGTTGCTGGCATCACACTGCCATCGAAGCCGTCCAGATCGAAAGTCAGGTAGACCGGTCGACCCTTTAACGGGGCAACGATTTCTTCCACATTCCATTGCGCCTTGTCCTTACCCCAATGGATGGTAATGCGGTCACGATTGGCATCCAGAAACGGAATTTCTCCCGCCGAGATATTGCGAATACCGACAGACACCAGCGTCTTGATGGGCAAGTCCATCACCCGTCGCAGAGCCGCCGCGTGTGAGTAATGTTCGCCATCATATCCATCACGCAAGTCAGCGTGAGCATCAAAATGCAAAATGGCCAGATCGGGGTAGCGCTCTACAAACGGCCTGATAGAGCCGGCAGTCAGGCTGTGTTCGCCGCCGAGAATCAGCGGGAACTTGTTGGCATCCAGCAGCTGCGCCGTCAGTGCTTGCAATTGATCCAGTGCCTGCGGAATACCACTGGCAATTTCCGGAAAATCCAGCGTGGCGACGCCATAGTCACTATAGACTTCACGCCAGAACTCTTCGTCAAACAGCTCGACCTGATGCGAAGCCTCGACAATGGCCGCCGGACCACGCGCGGTACCGCCGCCGTAACTGACCGAGGCTTCCAGACCAAATGGGACAATGACCGCGCGCGCCTCCTCGGGTGCTACGGCATCAGCCGCATCAAGCCCGAGGAAGCCGGCTTCCGGATTCAGATAGTGCATGGGATCAGGCAAACAGCTTGCTGAAGTGACGACGGCTGCGCTGCTTCCAGTGACCGCGGTGATAAGCATCGCTGGCCAACAGTGGCAGCACGCTGGAGGCTTCGGCGTACACCATTTGCTCGCGGGCGATATCAACCTTGCCCCATGAGCAGGCTTCTTTCAGCGTCGAACTGGAACAGGCGCCGTCGCGGCTGTCTGCCACAGTGAACTGAATGGCGTATTTGTGCATGTCCACTTCCTTGCCGAGAATTTCCGCACAAACCACAGTGTCCTGGGTGAAGTTCTTGGGGACACCACCACCGATCATCAACAAGCCTGTGGTACCGGCGTCGATCTTGACCTGGGTCAGCTCGCGGAAGTCGGCGATGGAATCCATGGTCAGGTAAGCACCTTTGGCACGTTCCTGATGCAATACCAGACCAAAGCCGGCACTGGAGTCAGTAAAGGCCGGACAGAAAATCGGTACGTCGTGGCGATAAGCTGTTTCGATCAGGCTGTTGTGCTTGACGGCATTGTCCACACACCAGCGACCCATCTCACGGATGAATTCACGCGACGAATAAGGACGCGGCTCGAGACTATCGGCGATCTCGGCAATGCGATGATCACAATTCTGCAACTGCTCTTCATCAATTAACGTGTCGTAGATGCGGTCAATATACAGATCGCGCAAATCACGATCATCCATATCCGGGCTGCCGTGATAGTGCTTGAAACCCAGTGCCTCGAAGAAATCCATATCGACGATGGTGGCGCCTGTGGCGACGATAGCATCGACCATGTTGTGCTCGACCAGATCGGTATACAACTGCATACAGCCACCCGCCGATGTGGAACCGGCAAT
>CAZQFA010000008.1:45902-49973 GCA_964592245.1 uncultured Pseudohongiella sp.
GCCACCAGTGCCCGACCGGGCTCACACCACAGCTCACAGGTCTCGCTCACCGGCATGGTTTCAAACGCAGCAACAATTGCCGCAACAAAGTCAGCCATGGGCGGCGGTGCCAGATCAGGATAGACAGACGGGAAGCCGCCACCCACGTCGAGATAGTCGATGATCACACCGGAGCGGCGAATATGCTTGGCGACTTCTTCCATGGCCTCGGCGTAAGCCTGCGGGTGCATTAGCTGAGAGCCGGCATGGAAACAGATGCCCAGTCCCTCGGCGGCCTGACGAGCACGTAACAGCAGGCTACTGGCCGCTGGTCCGGCGATACCGAACTTGCCGGCCAGACTCATGCAGGAGTGGCGATTGGACACACCCAGACGCACGAACAGATTCAAATCTTCTGCGCCGTTGGTCTCTTCCAGAATCTTGTCGAGCTCCGCTTCGGTGTCCAGCGAAAAGTCGCGAATACCGTATTCGAAATAGGCACGACGGATCGCCAACCGACTCTTGACCGGGTGCATGAAGGACATGCGGGCGCCCGGCGCGTGCTGCGCCACATGCTCGATCTCGGTCAGGGACGCGACATCGAAATGCAGCAGACCGGCAGCGGCAACTGTCGGCACAAAAGTCGGGTTGGTTTTGACGGCGAAGAGAGTTCGGCCGGGAAAATTATCCAGGAACCAGCGCGTTGCTTTGGTTACAACGGCAGGCCGGAGGCAATAAACGGGGTGTTCTGGCCGTGCAGCGCACGCCATTGCGTAGGTCGAACTGAATTTGGGCATCTCATAAAACCTCCTCTACGCAACAGTGATAGAAATCAGGTGCCATGCGAGAAATGCGCTGCCAGGCGACCTGTCGTTTGAGGCGGCGAACTTTAGCGTCAAATACACCCCTTGTCTAGTAACTTTTCACCTGTTTTTGATGTGTTGGAAAAGCGCTGGAAGCTACGGGGGCTGTGGCTTGTACAGCAATTTGCCGAGGCCCCGAACAGGCCCCGGACAGCCTTTTGCAACTGGCTGAAATTATTGTAGAAAAAGGTCTGGCTGAAGCCATCAAAACGACTGCTTCTAGCACCAGGCAAAACGCCCCGAAAGAGACACTTCCGGGGCGCTTGGAGAGACTGCTTTTTTTTAATGAATCAGAACATTACTTTGGATCTACCAGCTGAGCAGCCGCGGCTGGTTACTTGCCGAGCTATTGTTAAAACCCGGCATCATAGACTTCTTTATTCAAGATCCGGCTCCAGTCAACCTGCTGACTATTGCCCTCGCCGTCATCATATGAGAAGCGGATGGCACCGTAGTCGATGACGATAGAATCCTCGGCCTCGTCATCACCACTCTGTGACATCTCCATTTCCGCAACGACTACATACTTCAACCCCACCGAACCACCCGCGTAATCCAGTACCAGTTCATCCAGATGCGCACCAAACATCAACCGTTGAAAGAACAGCACGGTCGAGGCATCGGTGTATTTCTTGATCGTCAGCGGTTGCAACTGTGCTTTACCGGCACCGCCGCCACCCGATTGACTGCCAATCTCAATGACGTTTTCCGCAGCCAGACCGATGGAATTAACGGCGAAACCATCGCTTAGCGACAAACCGCCCAGATCGGAGCCTTCCGGGGAATTATTGGTTAGCTGCGACCAGGAAGCATAGATCGGCGTGCCTGTGGGCTCACCCTGCGCATCCAGTTCATCGTACTGGATTTTCAATGCCGCAAAGGCGATGCTGACCTGGATACCCGCCTCGTCGCCGCTATAGGCAGCATCAGCAGTTTCCAGTCCGGCAACGAAAGCTGTGTTGAATGTAAACGTCAGCTGCGACTGCCCATCCGGACTGATGCTGGTCAATGTCATTTCTTCAATCGTGACACCCAACACCAGATAGCGCATCAGCGCACCATACAGCCCCACGTTGTTGCGAGTCTGCACGACGAACCGGTCAAACTGCAGCTTGCCAGCACCAGCACCGCCCGTCGACGAGCCGATGTTAATGGTTTGGTTTGCTTTCACACTGTATTCAGTGACGGGGAAAGCAACGTCGCCAGCAAAGCTGCTGCTAATGGCCAATTGCCCGGCGATGGCGCCTTCACCCAGCACTTCAGCGCCAGCGGCTGGTCCCGGAGGACCTTGTGGGCCTGTCGCTCCGGTCGCACCTTGTGGGCCAGCCGGACCAGTGAGTCCCTGAATGCCCTGCGACCCTTGCGGACCCTGTGGTCCGGTGTCGCCCTTTGGCCCGATCTCACCTGGAATACCCTGCTCCCCTTGCGGGCCGGCGGGTCCAGTCGGCCCTTCCGGACCCTGAGGCCCTTCCGGTCCTTCCGGACCTTGCGGTCCCGAGCTTCCCAGAGTGACATAGAATTCATCGCTAGCCAGCTGCTGCGCTGCTCCTCGTGTGTTGGCGCTGCCCTGGGCAAGCGTCAGCAGATAAGTCCCGGGCGCCATTCCGTCTGGCAGTAGTGCCCAGACAAGGCCATCCGCGAGAGTAGCTTCCAGTGCCAGGCCCTCGAGTGCCACGAGTGGCGCCGAGCCATCAAGGTTCTGGGCAGTAATAATCAATACAGTTTCTTCTTCGTCCAGCGTCACTGACTGAATGACAGGTCCCTGAGTGGCGAGGCCCGGCTGGGCGAATACTGACTGCAGAGGCACTGCAACAAGCAGTATCAGGGAAGCGATAAACAAGTGTGGCAAGCGATTTGAATTTCTCATGGCTGGGATTTCACATTGTCCTGAGGAATGAATGGCGTACGTAATATTACCTATCATTCAATTACCGGGTTCGTGATCAGCTCCGCAATTCTTACCGGCAAGAAAACCATGACGAGAAACGACCAATAAGCTCCTCGTTTTTTATGTAGAACTCTCGTACATTCTTGTAAGAATTTTCCGCAATTGTTCCCAGAGATTGCCGAATTACAGCAAGAAGTTTTGCGGAAGAGCCATGGTCGTCAATTCTGACAGGAACCCAAAATGGGTGAGCACACAGCCCGGTTACTCATCATAGCTACGCATAAGAAGACCGGACGAATTCCACTGCTGACCCATTACCGGCGGATCGCCTGCCAAGTGTTGAGGGGACTGCTCGATACAATGTCGGACTGGCGCAGAAAAGGAAATCGGCGACTCTGGCCTCTCCTGTGGACTCCCGTCATTGAACTGGCTGGTCGTGAACAGCCCGGTAAAGGCAAGCTGCGGGCGACACTCATCGTGGCCATTCACAAGCGCTACCTGCCCCAGAGATGGCAGATTAATTGCATAGTTCGATTTTGCTCACGCCACTTGAGCATACAGTGTATTGTGAAATGCATGTCACACCGGCGCGCTATCCTTCCCTGTTATCCAACTTTCCAATGACTTTGCGAGACTGACAAAGCTAGTGACTTATTCTGCCCTGCCCCAGGAACTCGTGGACAGCGACGAAATGCAGCAATTGCTGTCGGACCTCGGCATTGCTGCGTCCTATATTGATTTCGGGGGCCACGACGTGGCGATTCCGAGTGCCGATCGCGTCAAGATTCTGCAACAAATGGGTGAATGCCCGTCGAACCGCGAAGACATCAATGCACTGCGCGCGCATTACCATTGGCTCCGCCCCGGTCATCCGCTGCCACAACGCACCCACGTGCTGACCCAGGGTAACTCCCTGCCCCTGTACTTCCTCACCGGGCAGCTGGAGCAAGCGATCGAGTGGACTCTGAGCAGCGATCAGGGCGAGCAATTGCAGGGTGTTTTTCATGGCGCCGCACTAAATCAGTGCGGCGAGGAATGGCTGGAGGGCCAGCACTATGCAGTCAGATCCTTTGAGTTACCTGACCTCAGTGAAGGCTACTACCAATTATCGATGGTACTGGCTGGTACAAGTGTCAGTGTATTGGTGATAAAGCCCCCGGCCCATTGCTTTGTTCCGGAGTGGCTACAGCAGGAGCAAAAGTTAGCCGGACTCTCGATTCAGCTTTACGGTGTGCGCTCGCAGCGAAACTGGGGAATCGGTGATTTCTCCGACCTGCGCATGCTGATTAGCGAACTGGCACAGCAAGGCATCGACTTTCTCGTGCTCAATCCGCTACATAC
>CAZQFA010000008.1:50073-87928 GCA_964592245.1 uncultured Pseudohongiella sp.
GAATTTCATGGCTATTTGCAGTGGCTGGCGGAATCACAATTGGCTGCCTGCCAACATCACGCACTAACGTCAGGGATGAAAATCGGCCTGATTCGCGATCTCGCCGTGGGCAGCACCCGCGAGAGTGCTGAAGTCCTGCTGAATCCGGAGCTGTTTGCCATGCAGGCGAGTATCGGTGCGCCGGCGGACGTCTTTGCACCACAAGGACAAAACTGGGGCCTGCCACCCGTTAACCCGAAAGCATTGGAAGCCAGTAATTTTCGCCACTTTATAACATTGCTGCGAGAGAACATGGCGCAATGTGGCGCCCTGCGTATTGACCATGTGATGGCATTAATGCGTCTGTGGTGGTGTGACAGCAACAGCCAGACTGGCGAAGGCGGTTATGTGTATTACCCGACCGAAGCGTTGTTCGCGATTCTCTGTCTCGAGAGCCAGCGCGCACAGTGTGTCATCATCGGTGAGGATCTGGGCGTGGTGCCACCGGAAATTCGCCATTTGATGTATGAGTCTGCAGTCCTGTCCAATGTGCTGTTCTATTTTGAGAAGGTTGATCCGGTGCATTTCAAAAAGCCGGAGCACTACCCGCCGCGCGCGCTGTCCATGGTCGCCAATCACGACGTCCCCACGCTGCGTGCCTGGTGGAATCGCAGCGACCTGAAGCTGCGCGAGGAAATTGGTTTACTGGAGCCTGGCGAGGCCAGCGCCGAAGTCTGGCGTCAACGAGAGTCCGACCTGATTCAGGTGTTGCACTGGCTACAGGAATGCGGGCAATTGCCCGAGTCGTGGCAAGACTTTAACATCCACCGCCCCTACGACATGGCGCTTGGCCTCGCCTTGCTGCGCGCCAACGCCCAATGTGCGTCCTATCTGGTGTCAGCACAACTGGCAGACGTGTGTCTGCAGGAGCCGCCAGTCAATATCCCGGGCACGTCTTCGGAATACACCAACTGGAGCCTGAAACTACCGGTGGATATTGAAGACTTGTTTACACAGGCGGAGGCCAGCAAAATGCTGCAAAGCTTCGCTGCCGCACGTCGCTCCTAGGTTCACAATGCGTGGAGCAGCTCACTTGGAAGTAACCAACAGGAATTTCATGCAGACCCTGCCAATTGATGAATTGCACCGGCTTGCCAACGGTTCGCACCGTGACCCGTTTTCGGTGCTGGGTCCGCACGCACTGCCCAACGGCGTTGACTGGATAGTTCGCGCCCTGCTGCCCGGTGCCGTCTCTGTCCATCTGGTGAGCCAGGGCAAGAAGCAATCCTCGGTAGCGATGGATCGACTCCACAGTGGCGGCGTTTTTGCTGCCGTAGTGAGCGAACAGGAGTTGGCTGCTTACCAGTTTGATGTTGAGTACCCCCATGCCCGACAACGCATCGAAGATACTTACCGCTTCCCGTCTCTAATCAGCGCAACAGATCTGCATCTGTTCCATGAAGGGCGCCACGAGCAAGCCTATCAGTTTCTCGGTGCCAATCCGGTGTCTCACGATGGTGTCGCAGGCGTTCTCTTTGCCGTTTGGGCGCCCAACGCGTCGCGCGTTGCAGTAGTCGGGCAGTTCAATCACTGGAACCCCGCGTCCCATGGCATGCGCCTGCTGCTCAATAGTGGCATCTGGGAGTTGTTTATTCCCGGCATAGAAGCCGGTGCTTGCTACAAGTTTGCCATTACCGACGCCGCCGGCCGAACGCTGCCATTGAAAGCCGATCCCTATGCGCAGCTCATGGAGGTCCCTTCCGGCACTGCCTCAATGGTCAAGGAGACAAGTGAGTATGCGTGGAGTGATCAGGAATGGATGAGTGGGCGGTCCGACAGGCAAGCGGTCACCAGCCCCATCAGTATTTACGAGGTGCATCTGGGCTCCTGGCGGCGTACCCAGGATGGCAGCATCCTCGACTATCAGCAGACTGCCGATGAGCTGATTCCTTATTTACTGGAGATGGGCTTTACGCATCTGCAGATCATGCCGATCCATTCGCACCCGTTTGGCGGCTCCTGGGGTTACCAGCCGGTGGGCCTGTTTGCACCGACCAGTATCTACGGCGATCCGGATGCCCTGTGCTATCTGATCGATCTTGCGCATCGACATAACATTGGCGTGTTGCTGGATTGGGTGCCCGGGCACTTCCCCATGGATGAGCACGGCCTCGGTGAATTCGACGGCACGCACCTGTACGAACATGCCGATCCGCGTCAGGGCTTCCACCCCGACTGGAAAACCTACATTTTTAATTACAGCCGTCCCGAGGTCGTCAGCTACCTGCTCAGTAATGCCATGTACTGGCTTGAAGAATTTCATATTGACGGCCTGCGCTTCGACGCCGTGGCCTCGATGCTCTACCTCGACTACAGCAGGGAAGAAGGCGAATGGTTGGCCAATGAGCACGGCGGTCGCGAGAATCTCGCGGCTATCGAGTTGCTCAAGCTGGTCAATACCCGCGCCTATAGTCGCTTCCCGAGCGTGATGATGGTTGCCGAGGAATCGACCGCCTGGCCGGGCGTCACACGATTTGTTGATCAGGGTGGACTGGGATTCGGTTTTAAATGGAATCTCGGCTGGATGAACGACACGCTGCAATATATGCAACGTGACCCCATTCATCGACAATACCATGCTGGCGAGATGACCTTCGGACTGGTCTATGCGTTTAGCGAGAATTTCATCCTGCCGATCAGTCACGATGAAGTGGTGCACGGCAAGCGTGCCTTGCTGGAAAAAATGCCCGGCGATAACTGGCAGAAATTCGCCAACCTGCGCGCTTATCTTGGATTCATGTGGGGCCACCCTGGCAAGAAGCTACTCTTTATGGGCAGTGAATTTGCACAACGGGATGAGTGGCATCACGACAAGAGCATCGACTGGCACCTGTTGGATTTCCCACCCCATCAGGGCGTTCAGCATCTGGTACGCGACCTGAACCGTTTCTATCAGGCACACCCGGCACTGTGGCTTGCCGACTATGACGATTCCGGCTTCGAATGGTTGGCCATGGGCGACTCCACCGGGGCTACCCTGGCTTTTATCCGCTCCGGTTTCGATGCCCGGAAGAACAAACAATACCGGGTGCTGGTGGTGTGTAACTTCACACCCACCGCTTATGAGCAGTATCAACTGGGCGTGCCCGGTCCCGGCCGTTACTCCGAACGTTTGAATACTGACAGTTACTTTTACGGCGGTAGCAATTGTGGCAACACCGGCGTCGTGGCAGCGCAACAAGTGCCCAGTCACGGTCGCGACTGGTCTCTCACCATTGCCTTGCCGCCGCTAGCCACCCTGTTTTTTACCCTCGAGTAAGTTGTAGAACAGACAATGACAATGAATCGTAAATTGTTGGACGGCGACCCTTATCCTCTCGGCGCCACCTGTCGTGAGGGCGGTGTCAATTTCGCGCTCTTTTCCGAGTACGCCGAACGCGTTGAATTATGTTTGTACAGCAATGACGGCAAGCATGAGATGCAACGCCTGACCCTGCCGGCTGTCAGCAATCAGGTCTGGCACGGGTTCTTGCCGGATGCCGGAGAAGGAACGGTGTATGGCTATCGCGTGTACGGGCCCTATGAACCGCATCTGGGACACCGTTTCAATCCCAACAAGCTGCTCATTGATCCCTATGCAAAAAGCTTGCTGGGCGAGTTTGTGCAATCCGAATTGCATCTGGGCTTTGATGCCAGGAAAGCGGATGCCGATGCCATGCTGGATATTCGTGACAATGCCCACCTGATACCCAAATGCGTGGTCATGAGTGACGCGGAAGGATCACCTCCACTCCGTAATCGCATTCCCAAGAGTGAGTCGATCATCTATGAGGCCCACGTCCGGGGTCTCACCATGCAGCACCCGGAAGTCCCGGAAAAACTCCGCGGTACTTTTGCCGGGCTGGCCAATGACAAGGTCATTGGTCATCTGAAGGCACTTGGCGTGACCAGTATCGAACTGATGCCGGTGAACAGTTTTGTTACCGAGAGCTTCCTGTTAGAGCGCGGACTCACAAACTACTGGGGATACAACCCGCTGGCCTTTTTCGTGCCGCACGCTGGCTATCAAAGCAGTAGCAATATTTACGAATTTCGCGACATGGTGGAGAAGTTTCATGACGCGGGACTGGAAGTGATTCTCGACGTTGTCTTCAATCACACAGCAGAAGGCAATCGCTTTGGTCCGACGCTGAGCTTTCGCGGCATAGACAATTTCAACTATTACCGGCTGCAACCGGAAAACAAGCGCTTCTATACCAACGATACCGGTTGCGGTAATACCATCGACATCCGCCATCCGCGAGTCGTGCAACTAATCCTCGACTGTTTGCGCTATTGGGTGCGCACCATGCGCGTCGATGGCTTTCGTTTCGATCTGGCGCCGGTGCTGGGCCGCGAACATTACGGCTTCGATCAGGGTAACGGTTTCTTCGATGCTCTGCTGCAAGACCCGGTGCTGGCGGCCACCCGGTTCATCGCCGAACCCTGGGACATTGGGCCGGGCGGCTATCAGCTCGGCAATTTCCCGCCTGGCTGGAGTGAGTGGAACGACCGCTATCGCGACGTCGTGCGCCGCTTCTGGCGCGGCGATGCCGGCATGCTACCGGAACTGGCACGGCGCATTCACGGCTCCAGCGATGTCTTTGAACACTCCGGCCGACGACCAACCGCTTCGGTGAATTTCGTCACCAGTCACGATGGTTTTACGTTGACCGATCTGGTCAGTTATCGTGAACGCCACAATGAAGCCAATGGCGAAGAGAATCGTGATGGTCATAGTGAAAACCACAGCGACAATTATGGCCATGAAGGGCCTGACGCCAACAGTACAATCAAGGCCTTACGCTGGCGCCAACAAAAGAATCTGTTAGCAACGCTGCTCCTGTCCCAGGGTAATCCCATGCTCACCGCAGGCGACGAACTGGGCCGCTCACAGCAGGGTAATAACAATGCCTACTGTCAGGACAACGCTATCAGCTGGTTGGACTGGAGTCCGTTCTCAAAGGAACAAGCCGAACATTACCAGTTCGTTGCGCACCTGACAGCGTTGCGCAAGCGCTTCGCTGTTTTCAAACTGGATCGCTATTTGCATGAAGCTATGGAGCCGACTGATGCCACTATCGAGTGGTACAACGCCGCCGGCAATCTTATGCAGCCCAACCATTGGGGTGAGGCGCATCTGAAGACTTTGGGCTACCTGCTGAGTTGGCATGACGAAACAGTGAATCTGCGCAAGTGTCTGTACATCATTTTTCATGCTGGCAAAGAAACAGCAGAATTGCATTTACCAAAGCTGGGCAACGTCATCAAGTGGGAGATCTTGTTCAACACGGCTAATCCCGATGGCATGCCCAAACGGATCAACCGATTTATCAGCGGCAAATTCACCGTGGCCGACTGCTCAACCGTCATGTTACTCGGCCACAATAGTCAGCAAAGTATCGATTTTTCAGCGCAGGCAGCAAACACATGAATGAATTACCTTCCGAGGATTTCTCGCACAAGGATTACACGCGTTGGCTTGGCATGGATACCGAGAGCCTGAAGCAGGATCTCTATCGCCACTATCATCTGACACTCGGCCGTGACGACAAGAAAGCGGGCGATCTGTATCTGTTTCTGGCCTCGGCACTTTCGCTACGCGATCGGCTGGTCGAGCGCTGGCGCGAGACGCGTAAGTCGCGGCGCAAGAAGAAAGTAAAACGCGTCGGGTATCTTTCATTAGAGTTCCTGATGGGACGCGCATTCACGAATGCGGTCCTCAATCTCGACATGGAAGAATCCATGCGTGCCGCGCTGGTGGAATTCGGCGTGGAAATGGAAAATCTCGCCGCTGAAGAAGTCGATGCCGGACTTGGCAATGGCGGCCTGGGCAGGCTCGCTGCCTGTTTCCTCGACAGCTGCGCGACTCTGGACCTGCCGGTGACCGGCTATGGCGTACTGTACGACTTCGGCATGTTCAAACAAAAAATCAAAGATGGTCACCAGATCGAACAACCGGACAACTGGCGCCGCTACTTCAATCCCTGGTTACAGAAGGCAACTCAGAGTAGCTGTGTTGTCAAATTCAACGGCCATACGACCGTCGATATAGACAAGAACGGCAAGCGTCACGTGCGCTGGCTGGACACCAATGATGTCCTTGCCGTGCCCTATGACATGCCAATACCCGGCTATCGCAATGACTGCGTTAACACCTTGCGTCTATGGAGTGCCGAAGCAACCGAAGAATTCGATTTGCATGAGTTCAATGCCGGCAGCTATCCCGAAGCGGTCGCTGCCAAGATCAGCGCCGAGCAGATTTCCATGGTGTTGTATCCCAACGACGTCAGTGAAAACGGCAAGATTCTGCGTCTGCGCCAACAGTACTTCCTCACTTCCGCCAGTCTGCAAGACATGCTCTCGCTCTGGGTAGATCAGAACGGACTCAATTTCGACAACTACGCTGACTCGAACTGCATGCAGCTCAATGATACGCACCCGGCCATCGCTGTTGCCGAGCTCATGCGCCTGCTGGTCGACGACTATGCCTTGCCCTGGAACCAGTCCTGGGACATCACAACTGCCTGCATGGCCTACACCAATCACACGCTGTTACCGGAAGCACTTGAGCGCTGGTCTGTCGCCATGTTCCGTGAACTCCTGCCGCGCCCCATGGAAATTATTCATGAGATCAATGCCCGCTTCCTCGCCGAAGTGGCGCGCAAGTGGCCCTGTGACGATGGCAAGCTGGCGTCACTGTCGATCATCGACAGTCATGGTGAACCACAGATTCGCATGGCCCATTTGGCCATTGTCGGCAGTTTCTCTGTCAACGGTGTCGCCGAGCTGCACACACAATTATTGAAAGAAGGACTGTTCAAGGACTTTTATGAACTGTGGCCGGAGAAATTCAATAACAAAACCAATGGCGTCACCCCGCGGCGCTGGCTCGCTTTCTGTAATCCGGGCCTCAGCACATTACTCGATGACACCATCGGCACCGGTTGGTGTACCGACCTGAAGCAACTCGAGCAACTGCGGCCCCATGCCGAGGATGCCAGCTTCCGCCAGCAGTGGGCTGCTGTGCATCGCGCCAATAAAGTTCGTCTGGCCGAGCTCGTGGAGAAAGAAGCCGGGGTGACTTTCAACCCGGATATGCTGTTCGATGTGCAGGTGAAGCGTATCCATGAATACAAACGGCAGCTGCTGAACGTGCTGCATGTGATCTACCTGTACAACCGCATTCTGCAAGGTGACACCAAGGGGCTGGCACCGCGCTGCGTCCTGTTCGGTGGCAAGGCAGCACCTGGATACTTCATGGCAAAGCTCATCATCAAACTGATCAACAGCGTCGCCGACGTGGTCAATAACGATGAGAAGGCAACCGACTTTTTGCGCGTCGCTTTCATCCCCAACTATCGCGTATCGACCATGGAAGTGATCTGTGCCGGCACTGACCTGTCAGAGCAAATCTCCACTGCCGGAAAAGAAGCCTCAGGCACCGGCAACATGAAGTTCATGATGAATGGTGCCCTGACCATCGGCACACTCGACGGCGCCAATATTGAAATGCGTGAAGCTGTCGGCCCCGAACATTTCTTCCTGTTCGGGCTGACCGCGGAAGAAGTTACCGAAACACGCAAGCACTATGATCCTGACAAGATAATTCATGAAGATGCCGACCTTGGCGTCGTCATGACGATGCTTGAATCCGGCTTTTTCTCTGCCGGCGAGCCGGATCTGTTCAAACCAATCGTCGATTCTATTCGTTCTCCGGGAGACCCCTGGGTGACAGCGGCGGATTTCCGTTCGTTTATCGATGCACAATTGGAAGTAAGCAAGGTTTTTGCGGATCAGGAGCAATGGCTCCGCAAGAGTATTTTAAACACAGCCGCCAGTGGCAAGTTTTCCAGTGACCGTACGATCGAGCAGTACGCACGTGAAATATGGAAGCTTAACGTCGACAAGACTTGAGCGAGGTTAACAATGGAAATTGAATCGTCACGTTATATAAGCAACATCACCCGCCGCACCTATGCGTTGATACTGGCCGGGGGCAGAGGCAGTCGCCTGCATGAACTGACCCAGTGGCGTGCCAAGCCGGCGCTCTACTTTGGTGGCAAGTTTCGTATCATCGACTTTCCGCTGTCCAATTGCATTAATTCCGGTGTGCGCCGGGTGGGGGTCGTTACCCAATACAAGGCCCATTCATTGATCAAGCACCTGATGCGTGGTTGGGGGCATTTCAAAAAGGAGTTGGGAGAAGGCATTGAGATACTGCCCGCCTCGCAGCGTTATTCCAGCAACTGGTATCAAGGCACTGCCGACGCAGTCTATCAGAATCTCGATATCATCCGTGGCGAAGTCCCCGACTTCGTTCTGATACTGTCCGGCGACCATGTTTACCGTCAGGACTATGCCGGCATGCTGGCACAACACGTTGAGTCCGGCGCTGACATGACAGTGTCTTGTATGTCCGTGCCGATCGAGGAAGCTGCCGGCGCTTTTGGCGTCATGGGTGTCAACAAGACCGACCGTGTTGTTGAATTCCAGGAGAAACCCGATGCCCCCATGCCCTTGCCCGATGATCCGGACTATTGTCTCGCCAGCATGGGCAATTACGTCTTCAATACGGACTTTCTGTTTGAACATTTGCGTCGCGATTCCGAAGACGATACCTCGGATCATGACTTCGGCAAGAACATCATCCCCAACATCATCGCCGACCACCATGTGCAAGCTTACCGCTTTTCCGACCCGCATGAGGACACCCACCCTTATTGGCGTGACGTAGGCACTCTGGATTCCTACTGGCAAGCCAATATGGAATTGATCGCTCCCACACCGCCACTGAACCTGTATGATCGGCGTTGGCCAATCTGGACATTCCAGGAGCAATTGCCACCGGCAAAATTTGTCTTTGATGACGAGGATCGTCGCGGTGCTGCTATGGATTCAATGGTTTCGGGCGGCTCGATAATCTCCGGTGCCACCGTGCGAAAGTCCCTGTTGTTCTTTAACGTCAGAGTCAATTCCTTTGCCAGCATTGAGGAATCAATCATACTGCCTGATGTGAATGTCGGCCGTGGCTGCAAGCTGCGCCGGGTTATCGTCGATCGCGGTTGCGAGATACCCAAAGGCATGGAGATTGGTTTCGATCGCGAAGCTGACAAGGCGCGTGGCTTTCGGGTGACGCGCAAAGGCGTTACGCTGGTGACCCGGCGCATGCTGGGGCAGCAGGACGGCATCGAATAAGCAGCCGTACAAAGAACAGAATAACAACGGAATACGCTATGCACATTGTGATGCTTGCCGCCGAAAATGGATCATGGGCTGGCGGCAAGGTTGGAGGGTTGGGCGATGTCATTCGTGATTTGCCGCAAGCTCTGGTTGCGCTTGGTCACCAAGTCAGTGTGATCACACCTGGCTATGGTTTGTTCGTCAACGCCGGCAAAGCTGAGCGCATCGAAACCCTGCGCGCGACGTTCAGTGGTAATACTGAAGCCGCGGATCTCTATCGCTTGCCGCAACCCGTCGACGGGCTTGATATTTATGTCATTGAGCATCCGATGCTGTTTGAGAACGGCCCGGGACGCATTTACACACAGGATGATAAAGGCCCCTTCGCGACCGACAGTCACCGCTTCGCCCTGTTCAGTGCGCTGGTGGCACAGCTGCTGCTAAGCGACCATCTCGGGGCGATCGATGTAGTGCATTGCCACGACTGGCATCTGGGCCCCTATTTTCTCTTGCGGCAATTCAGCAACGACCATTCGGCACTACGCAAGCTGCGCACAATCTTTTCCATTCATAATCTGTCGCTGCAAGGGATCAGGCCTTTTCGCGAGCACTGGTCGTCACCGCAGTCCTGGTTTCCCGGGCTGCAGATATCCCGTGCCGAAACTACGGACCCCATTCATACGGATTGCATTAACCTGATGCGCACGAGTATCAATCTGGCCGATGCCGTGAACACCGTTTCGCCAACTTACGCCGAGGAAATTACCCGGCCCAGTCAATGGCAGCAGGGTATTGCCGGCGGCGATGGTCTGGAAAAAGATTTGCGCCGACTGGCAGAGCAGGAGCGGCTACTCGGCATTCTTAATGGCTGTGATTACTCCAGGCCGGAGGCACAAGTGCTATCAGAAACCGCGCTGTGGAAACAGATTGAAACCGATCTCGATTCCTGGGTGGAACGTCGGAGTGAGGCAAAACCCTACTACTATGCCCTGCAACGGCTGGGTATGCTGCGCCGCCGGCGCAAGCCTGTCCGGCCCCTGCTCACCGCCATAGGCCGACTGACCTTTCAAAAACTCGGCATTCTGGTACAGGACAATGATGGGAATTCTGTTATGTCTGTGCTGTTAAAAAAGCTGGAGCAGGCTGGCGGTGTGTTTATTCTGCTTGGGGATGGCGATCCGGACTATGACGCGTTCTTCCTCGACTGCATGCGTGCCCATGATAATTTTCTCTACCTGCGCGGCTACTCGGAAACCTTGGCGGACCAACTCTATGCCACGGCCGACCTGTTTGTCATGCCCAGCGTTTTCGAACCCTGCGGCATAAGCCAGCTCATGGCCATGCGCGCCGGCACGCCCTGTGTTGTTCATGCAACCGGTGGTCTGGCAGACACCGTTGAAGGCGGCGTCAATGGCTTCAGTTTCAACGGTGAAGACATGACGAGCAAAGTCAGCAACCTGCTCGCCACCATGGATGAAGCGCTCGCCATGTACGCGACACGGCAGCAACAGTGGCAAAAAATGGTCAAGCAGGCACGAGCCACACGGTTCGAATGGGCCGATGCCGCCCGAACCTATGTGCAAGACTTGTACAACAACCCGGATGCCTGAGATGAAAGAAACTGAGTCCGGGTGCTTGCAAGTCGCCTGTCAGCGGCACCGGCTTACTGTAACTGCCGTGCAGAACTGAAGCAGTCCTTGCGCCACAAACAGCCTTTCTGATCGCACTCACCTGTACTGGCAGTTCCGAAACAACTGAAATTTCCTTCCGCTAACTGGATGCTGCGCACCAGGTTAACCTTGCTCAGCTTGCCCGGTTTCACACCAACATTTTTTGCAATTTCGCGAATCTCACTGACGTTCATTGCCATGCCCTCAAACGAAGAAGAAGTGGAAAAGGGTCAGGAGCTCCTCTGAATTGCGCCGTCGCAAACCGTTCACCGCCTGAAGCGATGCCCGATTTTGGCCAGTTGCAGCCGGTAATTTGATTGACAGCCCGGCTATTCAGCACAAACTTAGTGCAGTTCCACGCCCTGATTGCCTGCAAAGGCGATCCACACAATACATTGCAAAAATGACGCCATTGTTAAATTGGCCGGATTGGAAGGAGCCGTTGGCGGTAGTGATGAACGGTTGTAGGCGCGACAAACAGCCTGATCAGGTCACTGCTATTTATAGGATCGGCTCAAAAGGACAGCAGCGAGCAAGACGTAGGCGGCGCTGGCTATAAAGAGTAGTGATGGCGCCACGCCCCGGTCGATACAGAGGCCATAGGCAATGGGAGAAAGCGACGTGGCGAAGACCGTCAGCGCCATGTTCAGCGAACGAATCGTCCCCAAATCTTCAACGCCATATATTTCGGGCCACAGCGCACCAATGATCGAAGGGATGCTACCGATAGTCATGGCCATCAGAATCATCAGCAGCAAGGCGACCCAGGTCCCGGACAGCGTGGCCAGTGCAAACAAACCGGCGGCCATAGGCAGCAAATAGTAAGGCAGTAGTTGGACGGCGCTGTAACGATCCACGAGCACACCAACACCCAATGAGGTCAGCCAGTGCACCGTACCATAGACAACAAAGCACAGGGCAAACCACTCGGGCGTCCAGCCCTGACTCGCGACCACGTAATCCTGATGAATAAAGATGCCGGTAACGATAAACGGCGGCGCCATGAGCCCGGGCAGCGCCAGCCAGTAGCGACGATCTGATAACAAAACCAATCGCGCGTTACGTGGCTTCTCGGCGGTCTCTTTCTTCGCCGCCACGTGATCAGGAAACTGCGCCAGATTCAACAAGGCACGCATGCCGGGTAGTACCAGGAGCACGAGAAACAGCGCGATACCCAAAAACGTTTGTTGCCAGCCGAACAGTGCGATGAGCGTAACGCCCAACAAGGGCATCACAATCTCACCCACTGGCACGCCTGACGACGCCACACTCAGACTCTTGCCGCGATTGTCGTCAAAAGCGCGCGCCATAGTCGTCATTCCGGTGTGGGGCAATAGTGCCTGGCCGAACAGTCGCAGGCAGTAAAACGCGATAGCCAGCAGTACCACTCCGGAAGCCTGTGACATGATGAGCGCAGCAAAACCAAGTCCCAGACAAAGGCTGGTGGTATAGCGGCGCAAGGACACCCGGTCTATCAGGCTGCCGGCCCAGACGACCGTCCCGGCACTGGCCAGCGTGGCGAGCGAATAGACTGAACCGTAAGCCCCGGATGAAAGCCCAAGAGTCTGCTGGATCGGTGCACTGAAGGTGCCGAGAAAGAAGGTCTGACCGACGTTTCCCCAGAACACGGCGAGGAAACCAAAGGCCAAGCCTGGCCAGCGGTCAATAAGGAACCGGAAATACGCTGTAATGGAAGTCATCCGTACCGGAAGAGAGAGGCGAACTACGAATCAACCCAGTGTAACAGAACCCGGTCTTTACGTATGCAGCCACTCAGTGGCTGCCAGCCTCCTGCTGGGCAATAAGATGCACATCCCGCTGCGGGAAAGGAATTTCGATGCCGTTCTCGCCCAGTGCCTTGAAGACGGCCTTGTTGACGCGAAATTTGACATCGAACAGTGACTCCGTCGGCACCCAGTAACGCATGCCGATATCGATGCTGCTGTCACCAAAATTGTCGATGCCGATCTGGGGTGCCTTCGCAGTGGCGACGCCGGAGGTGCCGGTGACCGCGCCGGTAATTACCCGAATGGCGAGCTCGACGTCCGAGCTATAGGCAATGCCAACCGTGGATTCGATAATCGTGTTGGCTTGTGAGTTGTGAATAATTTCACCCACAATGTGCTTGTTGGGAATGGTGATATTGACCTCGTCCTCATTGCTGAGCACCGTGTAGGCCAGCTTCACTTCCTTAACGACCCCGGTCACACCCTGCACAGAGATCGTATCGCCCACCACAAACGGCCGCACGATAATGATACTGACACCGGCGCCATAGTTCGACAGCAGCCCCTGCAAAGCCAGACCAGCACCCAGTGACAAGGCACCAATGGCTGCCACAAACGGCGTCACGCTGATGCCCAGTTTACCCAGGGAAATGATCGCGGCGAAGGTGATGAAAATGACTTTCAGGAAGCTGGCTGTGAAATGGCTGAGGGTGACATCCAGCCCTTTGCTGACCATGAAGTTTTCAAGGAAGGTCGAGACCTTTTTCGCCACGATCACACCGACCAGCATAATGAAGATGGCAGCCAGTATCTGGAAACTGTAGGTGACCAGATAATTTACTATCAGCGTGTAGATTTCCTGCGCTTGCTGTAACTCCGCTTCCATAGTCAGTGCTTCCTTAAAGTCGCCTCAATCTGCCCGCCATCTCTGGCGATGGCAGTGTCCGGGCCTTGGGATAACGAAAAACTATCCCAGATTGTTGGGTGTGTCCATCGACTTGCCATCGTCACAAGAGCGATGTTGATACACCCCCGAGCAGCGCTAGCTCCGGTTAGTACAAGGCCTTTGACAAGGATAATCGCAAGCCGATCATGCCTATTGTTCTTGCAACTTTGAAACCCTTGCTTTCCGACCTTTACTAACCACGATATTAAGCCAAGCTTTGTATGAGAAACGGGTATTGCGTTTCACTTGTAACTGCATTGCCCGGCATTTACAAAGCATGGAACCAAGTACAAAGAGCAACAGTTCCCGGCAACCACATAACTGCTGTTAAGCAAACTGGCAGGGCAACATTGCCCGTTACGATGCGGCCTAACCACTACCCCGACAAAGGAGCCGGCCACGCAATCCAGTTCCCGTCATACCGGCGTGGGTAAATATCTGACAGGTGTGGATTCATTCCCGCTTCGATCCCGCTCACGCCCGGGAATTTGCTGGCAGAAAAACCCGGTTCTGACAGAATGCGCGCCATTGACCAGAGGCAATAGTTGCGACTGGCAATATCTTCCTCAAGGAACACTTTATATGTTGGACTCTTGGACATTCCGAGTGCCAGCGCTGGTCACTACCATCGGACTACTGGCTTCATCATCTGCGCTGGCAAACAATCTGCCGGTTAACGCAATAGCAAATATCAATTCTTATTCTCAACCCGGCTACTGCGCCGAGCTGTTAGCGGGCCAGACGACTCCGGCAGGCAATGTCTGCTTCGGTATCGACTTGCAAGCCGACCAGCTGACTGTGAGCTTCAACGCCACTAATGGCTGGGTTTTACTGGACACGCATTTATGGGTCGGCGATGCCAACCTGGGTTTCCCGCAAACCAAGAAAGGCAGTCCGGTTCCCGGTCAGTTCCCCTACAAGTCAGGTGCGCTGAGTGCCGTAAACAGCTACTCAGTAGTAATTGAACTGGGACAATCCCTGGCCGGTTGGCGCGATGGTCTGACCTGCGAACGGTTGTCATCTTTATTCGCCATGTCCCACGCTGTGGTCGGCTTAAATACGGGTTCAGGCCTGCGCACAGAAACAGCCTGGAGTGACGGTAGTCGCGTGCTGGAAAAAGGCGGTTGGGCAACCCAGACAGGACTGGACGTTTTCATCAGCTGCCCTGTTATTGAAGAGCCGGAAGAACCACCGGTGCAATCGACAGAAACCGCCTTCGCTGTGTTTACCGGCAGCACTAATGAATCAGTCATCGTTGATACCAATCGTTCGGCGTGTTTCAGCAATTTTGGTTTTGACCGCTGGGGTTGGTCCAATGCGATCGCTTCAGGCACAAGCAGCTATCTGGCGATCTACGCCGGTGCCGCTCAGTGCAACCTGAGCAAGGGCAAGCTGGTTGGTTACCTGCAAGTGACACCTTCGGCCACAGCGGGTGTCCTGGAAGTGACTTATACTGCCTTCAAGCAATACAAGTTCAATGAATTCCATCTGTATATTGGCACTGACGTGCTGGCACGCAAAGGAAGCGGCTACACGGTCTCTCCGGGTCAGTTCCCGACAGTCCTGTCAGTCAATCCGGCTGCCACCAGCCAGACCTTCCTGGTGACGGTGCCGGCAGGTGCTTTGTATCTGGTCGCCCATGCAGTGACTGTGATGCCGGCTGAGTAGTAACTCATCTCTGCAATGTAAGACCGAAGAAGCCGTGGTAAAACCACGGCTTCTTTGTTTCCGCAAAGTGCATTATTTTGGCGTCAATAACTGAGCTCATCAATAGAAGCCAGTACCAAAAATACTGAGCATTAGAAACGGAATATCTTCGTTAAGCCTCTGACCAATAGGCAAACTCAACAGCCAACCTGGCTGACTATGTTTTAGTGAATAAATTAAATACGTCAGAATTTTGGACTGAGTAGTAACATATACAACTTGTTAATGTAACTAATAATTTATAGACTCAAATTATCACCAATATTGGTGATTCTGAACGGCTATTTTCGAGTTACTATTTGCAAATTGACGATTGACCCCTCGCAGAATAACCAGTTACTAACGGAGACAACAATGGTAAAGAAACAGTCACCTGGCAAGAAAACAACGACCAATCCTGCAAAAGCTGCGAACGGCAAAGTTGATCCGCCCACTCCGGAATATTTAAAGATATCAACTGATCTCTGGAATGCCTTTGAGAATGGCACCAAAGCCTACAACAATAATATTCAGATCAAAAAGGAAGTCCGCGGCGAAATCCGGAAGACGAGTCTAAGAGGCAATCTTGAAAACATACTGACTTTCCCACCCGCGAAAAAACTGAAGGCAATCGAACAAGCCAAGATTTGTGCCCGTGCAGCTGGTATTGTGGCAGCAGGTCATATGGACGAATCACCCAGAAAAAAAGTCTCTATGCCCGATTACAAATTTGCCGTAGCGGTGGTTTCAGTAATTTTCCCACCGCCCATCGGCCACGAAAAGAAGCCTAAAGATATGATAGGCCGCCTCTGTAGTTAATTGGATCCACCCAATAGAATAGCTCTAATGCTTGTTGTGACTCTGCGGCCTGTTAGAATGAATGGTTTAGGGCCCAGATTCACAACAGCATGGAACTACGCCGATTCCTGACCGGGACGCTCTATTGCCTGTCGTGTGTGGCAGTCATTCAGGTGATTGCTGCGCTTGTCTCGTTAGCCGTACAGTCTGCGCCACAAGACGATCCACCCAGCACCTTTCTGATTGTCTTTGTTTTGGCATTCTCTGCCGCTGCAGCCATGCTCTATCGCTGGAGTGGAGATGAGCTGCGCGTAAGAGCACTCGGCACCTCATTCTTCATTGCCGCCAGCAGCTTCGCCCATCCTTTTGTCCTGAACCTGTTCGGTGGCGAGCCCTATGGGGCCAACGTATTCGCTCGTCTGGTGCTGATCAATCCGGTGGAACCCTTCCTGGGTATGACAACCTGGTTACTGGTCGGCAACTTTCCTCGCACAGTCCGACCCATCAAGACACTGCAAATAGTCCTGCCCGCTACCTTTCTGATTAGCGCCACAATCTACGCGGCGAATGTGTTTTATCTATTGACGCCGACGGACTCACCGGGCGCCCTGCGCGTAGCACTGGAAAATTCCTTGGCCCCAGGTTTGGCCGACGTCATGGTCTTTGGCCTGGCAATGATTTCCCTGCCCTACTGCTGGTGGTTGAACCGCTATGCAGTGGAACAGGAACGGCGCCGCGTCAATCTGTTCATGGCCGGTTTGGGGCTGGGGCTGGGGCTGCCCTGTGTGTTCATTCTGTTAACGGTCATCCCGGCAGTGAACGAGTGGAGCTATACACCGTTTGCAGAGACGATTGTCATACCCAGCTTTCAACTGTTATTGCTGACCATCCCATTTACTACCGGTTATGCCCTTATCGTTGACGAAGTACTCTCTTTGTCCGGCGTGTTCCGCAATTCGCTGCGCTACCTGTTTGCCAAATGGACAATCGTGTTCTTCACTTTTCTGCCGCTGCTTCTGCTGCTCGTCTATTTCTACAACCTGCGCAATCAGACGCTGCAGGATATTTTCACCAATCCGGTTGTGCTCCTGCTGGTTATTGCGTCGGCGGGAGGTTTCTATACCTTGCGCTATCGGGACCGCTTGCAGGAGGCCATAGACAAGCGCTTTTTCCGCCAGTCCATCAGCGCCGCAGAGATACTGAGCGAGACCATCACCCAGATTCCGCGCGCAACCAACATTCAGGAGCAATGCACCCAGACCATCGCCAGAATAGACGAAGCATTGCATCCTGAGACTATCAAGTTGTTTTTGCTGAATGTGACCTCTGCACGTTATACGAATTTCACCGATACCGATGAATACATCGCGCCCGAGTCGCCGCTCATCGCTGAAATCTCTGATACACGGCAAGCACTGTCTGTTGCTGAAATCGCTACTCTGGAGGTCAGCGGCAATACCAGTTTGCAGCCGGAATCTGTAGCGGTATTCATTCCTCTGCAATTACTCAGCGGCCAAATGATCGGCTTTTTTATCCTTGGCCCCAAACGCAGCGGACTGGACTACTCGGCGGCCGAGATTGCTTTGCTTTCAACCATCGGGGTGTCAACGGCGCTGGCGCTCGAAACCCAGGATTTTCGCAGCTCACGGCAACCGCAGACCAAGGCACCCTCATGGACAGGTATCAGCGCCAACGATCAATCCCACCTGCTGCGTATTTGCGCATCTTGCGGGCGTGCGATCACCTCGGCGGAGGATAGCTGTTGTGGGGCTGACGTTGAGGTCGGTACGCTACCGGCACTGGTGAACGGCCGTTTCCAGATCGAGCGACGTCTCGGCAAAGGCACCATGGGCGAGGTTTACCTGGCGACTGATATTGGCCTCGAACGCCGCGTCGCATTGAAGACACTCACCAGTGCTTCTTCGGATGCCCAATTACTGCAACTGGAGTCGAAAGCGAGTGCCGCCGTACAACACGAAAATCTGGCAGCAATTCATGATATTCAATGGTGTTACGGTGTCCCTGTTCTTATCTTCGAATTGCTGGAGAACGGCACACTTGAAAGCCGCCTCAAATCTGGACCTTTGAGCATCAGCACGGGTGTCGAACTGGGTACCGCAATCGCCAGGGCATTGAAGCACCTGCATCAAAAAGGCATTTGGCATCAGGATATCAAGCCGGGAAATATTGGTTTCGACCGCGATAACACGCCGAAGCTGCTGGACTTCGGTCTGGCTAACCGGCAAAAAAGCGCAATAGAAGTCGTGCTGCCCTCACCGGCCGACTTACAGAATGAATTCAACAAGGAAACTCTCAAGTCGACTTATTCCAACAAGGGGCTTGTCGGCACGCCGCTGTATTGGGCACCGGAAATCCTTTCCGGCCAGCAACGCACTGCTGCCATTGATGTCTGGGCCTTGTGTGTCGTGTTGTACGAAGCGATAGCGGGCAAGAATCCGGTCGAGCGTGCTTCCTGGCCAGAATCCTATCGAGCCATCGTGACCGGCGATATACAACCGCTGCGGGATCTGCGCCCGGATTGCCCGCAATCACTGGCCGACGTGATTATGCAGGGTCTGGCGGTCGATAGCGAAAACCGTCTGGCCGAGGCTTCCGAGTTACTGCAACGACTGAACTTCGTCGCCGAGCGTCTGTAACGGCAAAGGCCGCAAACATTACTTGCTGCCACCCAGATCGAACTCACCGATCAGATTGTACATATGTGATTTCGAAAGCCCGAGTTCATGGGCTGTCTCTGTGACACTCCCACCATGACTCTTGAGTGCTTGCTGCAAATAAAGTCGCTGGAAGTTCTTCGTCGCGCTATGAAAGCTTTTGCCAAAGTCACTCTGCAGATCAACCGGGCGTTCGGGCCGGAAATCTTCGATCTGATTGCCACTGCCCAGCGTGTGGCGCATTTCGACAGTGGTCGCACCTTCCATCACGGCATGAATGCAGGCACTTTCAATCAGGTTGTCGAGCTCGCGAATATTGCCTGGCCAGGACCGCTGACTGAGATGCCTGAGTACTTCCTCAGACAGACTCAATCTCGGAAAACCGTGTTTGGTGTATTTGAGCTGACAGAAATGTTCTGCCAGTTGGCGAATATCTTCCGCGCGCTCTTCCAGCGTCGGCAGGCGAATGGAGAATGTGTTTATACGGAAAAACAGATCGTTTCGGAACTCACCCTGATGCACCAGTTCCTCTAAATAGCGATTGGTTGCACACAGCACCCGGACATCTGAATGCGCTTTCTTTTCCGAGCCCACCGGATAGAATTCCCCTGACTGCAAGAACTGCAGAAGTTTTGCCTGCGCAGCCAGTGACAGCTCTCCTACCTCGTCAAGGAACAATGTGCCGTGTTCGGCGGCCATGATCTTGCCCGGCTTGTCTCTGGCATCGTTAAAGGCACCACGCACAGTGCCGAACAATTCGCTCTCAAAAAGCGTGTCCTGAATCGCGCCACAGTTCAGTTCAACAAACGGGTAATTGGCGCGCTTGCTGTTGCGATGAATAGCTTGTGCAATCTGTGTCTTGCCCGTGCCCGACTCGCCAGTAAAAAGCACATTAACATCCAGCGGGGCCACGGTCGTCGCTGCCTGCAGTACTTCATACAGCGCATTACTGCTGCCAATGATTTCCTGCAAACGAAAGCGCTTGCGTAGTACAAACGTCGGATCGATTGTGCTTTTTTGCTCGAACTCCAGCAGGATCTGATCAAGGAAGGGGACGATGTGCTCGGCAAATGCTTTTGCATCCAGTTTGACCTTCCCCGACTCGGGATCGAAGCTGGAATCTCCCTGCAAATACACTACACCGTGTGCTTGATCACCGTGGAATGGCGCGCATAACACACTTTCAATGTTAGAAAGCCGGACACTCTCCATACTGTCGAATCTCGGATCCAGAAAAGCGGTTGAAGTGGCTATGGGCTCACCTGACTGGATAGCCTGACCGATAATGCCGGAGGAAATGGACTCCCTCACCGTGGCAAGGTCTTCATCACTCATGCTATGTGACTGACAAATTAGTTCACCATCCGAGCTGCGAATTTCCAGATAGCCCTGACGGGCACTGGACATTTCCACCATAATCGCCAGCGCGCGGCTGAGTTGCTGCTCGACAGTGTTGTCCTTGTCCTGCCCGAGATGACGCAGCAAGCGATAAAACTCTTTCTGGCGCTCAATTCTTGAAGGCAATGCAGTCATAAACTGGAAATCTCCCGGATCCAGAAGCTCGTGCTGCCTGGGTGGAGGGAGCGGTTTTCTGGTCACAGTGGCTGTCCAGTTTTCTGGACAGAGTCCGCAAAATTAGACCACTTTTCCAGAACAGTTGCCAAATAATCTGTGTTAGACACTATTCGATATTCATATCTTGCTGTTTTTAAAGCAATTATATCGCATTCCAGAATATCGGACGCGTTGGCATACAACTTGAAATTACCCCTGTTGAAAGCAGAGATGAGCTGACTACAACAGCTTCGCCAACAACGAACCAGGGGAATAAGTGTGATGAACGTGTTACTGGCAGATACCAATCCTGAACTGCAAAATCGACTACAGCGAATAATCGCCGCGGCTGGCGACAACTCACCGAGCTTGTCTCGGGTTCTGAGTGACAAGGCACTTTTAGAAGCCTTGCAACAACGAAAAATCGAAGTCTTGATAATCAACTCAATCGGGCTTTGGACTGCTTGCGAGCGATTGATAGGCCGGGCACTACTATTACGACCGGGATTGCGCGTGATCGTGTACTCGGACACCGACCGCCCGCAGAATATTTTGGCGGCCCTGCGCGCGGGAGCAGTAGGGTACATTCTGAAAACTGCATCATTGGAAGAGCTGCTCGATAGCATGCAGATAGTAGATAACGGAGGTGCGGCACTCTCACCTGTTATTTCCCGTATGCTGCTACGCGAGTTGCAATCCAGCTCTCTGGCAGAAGCACTGCCTTTTTTAACCAAACGGGAAAAACAGGTATTTGAATGCATGGAGCACAGTCTTTCTTATAAGGGCATAAGCTTGAAGCTGAATATTTCGCGCAACACAGTGCACTCACATGTCAAAAGCATCTATAGCAAGCTGCACGCAGTGGACAAACATGATGCGCTTAATAAGGCCAGACAGTTTGCGGTTACTTGCTAAACTGCATTTCCCAGGTTTCGTGGCCGGACTTCATAGCGCTGTGACAAATCCAGCCTACAAGTTGCAATGTACACAGCGATGTCCGCGAACCCAATCGCCCATATTGGTGAATTGCACGGTCGGAATATGTGGCACACCGGCGATACCACAGTGATGACCTGCTCACCGGCACGCGACAACTCAATGGCGGCGAACCAGAGCCGAAAAATCGCTTGGGTTCAGCGCCCGCTTGGCCGGTCAGAGGGTTGCTGCTGCAGACAGCCAGTTTCTGCGGCAGCTACAAGATGTTGCTTTTTGCCGACGGTTAAACTGGAGATATGCCGGTAAATAGCCCTATAATTTCCGCGTCTTTTGGGCAGCGCCATAGCATGAGCAACAAACCCCTAGTCAAAATTCTCTCTTTCTGCGTGATGAGCGCCATACAGCCTGCCCTGGCAGATGCTGATGTCGTGTCATCTACAGACGCCCGTGCCGCCTGGCTGGCCTTCACCAATGCCCGTGGTGAAGAATCACTCATCAAAGGCGATACCACGCACCCCACTGCCAACAGCGTATTCCGCACCATCCCGGATGCCAGTAACGGCAATCTCGATGAAGAGCGTTTGCAACTGGGGTTTGACCTGTTTAACGAGAAGCGCCTGTCGCGGGACGGCAGCGTTGCCTGCAGCACCTGCCATGTCGGCCTGCTCGGCGGCGTAGATCGCCAGCCGGTGTCTTTCGGCGTCGATCGGGCGCGCGGCACATTGAATGCGCCGACTATTTTTAACGCGGCTTTAAACTTCCGCCAGTTCTGGGATGGACGCTCACTGACCTTGCAGGATCAGGCGCTCGAGCCGATCAAGAACGAAGCCGAGTTTGCCCATGATCTCGAAGGCGCCGTCGCCGTACTGCAGTCTATTCCGGACTATGTAGATGCGTTTTCCAGACTCTACACCGATGGCATCACTGCGACCAATCTCGGCCATGCCATTGCCTATTACGAAACCATGAATTTTACCGGCATCAGCTCACCTTTTCTGAAACAGGTCGCCGGAGAAGAAGATACGTTGAGCCGGCGTGCACGCCGCGGCCAACAGCGCTTCGTCGAAGTTGGCTGCGCCAGCTGTCATAACGGCGTCAATCTGGGGGGCAACTCTTTCCAGAAACTCGGTGCCGCCGCTGCCTGGTATAACGAAGAACGTCCAGCCACGGACGCAGATCTGGGGCTGTATAGTCGCACCGGTCGCCAGCAAGATCAGTATGTATTCAAGGTGCCTACTCTGCACAGCGTTGCCAACACAGGACCCTGGTTTCACGATGGCAGTATCGCGTCGTTGCAACAGGCAGTAGATCAGATGGCGCGACATCAATCAGGTCGCTATCTGGAAAACCATGACATCGATGATATTGTCTCCTTTCTGCGCGCACTCGGCGACAGCGTCGGCCTGATTGGTGATTGCGCAGTGGGCGGCAATTATGGTGTGACGCTGGATTGCGATGTTAAGCGGCGATCCGCTGACGGTGATCAGGCGCCGACCGCGACAACAATTACATTGCCTGACAAAGACCAACTGCTGGTACAGCATCAGGACGCCTATGCCGACGCGCTGGCTCGCGCCAGAGCGGCACCGCAGCGCATTACGCGCGAGATGGAGCGTATTCGTAGCGGCGACGTCGCGCATTACGATTTCCTGCAATACGAGCATATTGAAATGCTGCGCCATGCCCGGGCGTTGTCCTACCCACCGGCAGATACGTCAGCAGAAGAACGCATTGCGCTGCTGATGCAAGCCGAGCAGTGGCAAGACAAGGCCGCACAATATGAATTGGCAATTGCCGATTACCTGCGCGCCCATGCTGTGTCCCTTAATGCCAGGCTGAACTATCAGGATCTGTTGCGTGCCTTTGCTCTGGGTGCTGACGAGAAAAGTCGCGCACTGCTGATGCAGGCTGAGGACAGTGTTCTGGCTTTCCATAAGCAGCCAGATGAAAAGAAAGCAGCCATTCTGCGTAGCGCAACCGAAAATCTCATCAGTCTCGACCTGAACCCCCGGCGTTTGCAGGAACTGCAACATCAGGTTCAGATGCTGGTGACCAATGTGCCTGAACTCCCCAGCCTCAATTAACTGATTAGTATTCAGCACACACGATACTCGCTGGCCGTCTCGACGCGTCAGTTAGCGTCCAGCGCTATGCATTCTATGCAGCATGCATTTGCTGCCGGAGCGGTGACATTTAATTTGCGCCAGATCAATACCCCCCTCAGGAAAACCTTTCAGGATAAGGTTAAATATAGAAGTGTGGATCAGTTCACGATGAAAATGAAAGTCGCTGTTGTTTTTCTGCTGCAATGTCTGGCGGCCTATTCTGCCTTTGGCCAGACACTCACTTCCACCGAGGAACGCGATCTTCTCTATTCGCGCGAAGAAGAAAAACTGGCCAGAGATGTTTATCAGACACTGTTTTCTGTGTGGGACTTGCCTATTTTCAACAATATTGCAAAGTCTGAACAACGCCACATGGACGCTGTACTGTCAGTTCTGACACTCTATAACCTGGCAGATCCGGTTGGCAGCAATGCGGTAGGCGAGTTTACTGACCCGACTTTGCAAGCATTCTATGATCAATTGATCAGTCAGGGTTCGGAGTCGATCACCGCTGCTCTCGAAGCCGGTATATTCATCGAGGAGATGGACATCAACGATCTGGAAACGTTTTTGGGGTACACAGAAAACCCTGCTGCTATTCGCGTCTACAGTAATTTGCTCAAGGGCTCGCGCAATCACCTGTCTGCTTTTATCAGCGCGCTGCAATCACAGGGTGGCAGTTATCCCGGTGGCGCTCAATCAGGCAGTTCCAGTTCGCCGGGTACTGCCGTTTATGAGCCGATCAGTGAGTCACTCTATATTCCTGCGCTAGATGTTGATTTTGGTAGTGGCAGCATTGTTGTCTATGATGGCCTGTTGCAAATCGTCGAAACGCTGCCATTGACATTCAAGGCGGTGGCGGCCAACGCGACAAACCGCATCCCGAACCCGACTGTGCATGCCGCCTTTGATGGCGTGAGTGGTGAGTTGATCATTCAGGACTTGGTGGTCGGATCGCTGACCGTCGATAGCGTCAATGACACGCACTACACCATGACTCTGCAACTGGATATGACAGATGTCGATGCCGCACTGTTTACCGTGACGAATTTCGCTCCGCGCCCGCAGGCTGACTGACTGATTAACTAACAGGAAAGTTCAGGAACAAGTCAGTCTGCCAACTCGGTGGACCAGTTCAGCACGCGATACTTCTCCAATATTGACACCAGCTCATCCACGGGTACCGCGCGCAGCTCCCCACGCGAGCTATTTACTGTAGTAGCTTTCAGTATCGCATTGTAAATCGCCTCTTCTGTTGCCTCGACTACCGCAGCAAAAAGAGGCGACATGGCGCTATTGGATAGATTCGGAATCGCTACTGGCACGGCGCTTACCCGCGGCTGGCGCACTTCCGGATGCGTCGAAAACGCAATGACATAGTCGCCCGAGCCGTTGCTGGCATAAGAACCTGTGCGCCCGAGCCCCATGAGCGCGCGCGTCGCCAGTCGTTCCAGATTGCGCGGTGACGCAGGCGCATCGGTCGCAACAACGATCATGATTGAGCCGTCTTCGCGATCGCCGTCATCTGCTGGCAGGAGTTGATTACGGAATGAGTAGGTACCCAGCTCACGCCCCACCGGTGCACCGTTGATCGACATGATGCCGCCAAAATTAGTCTGTACCAGCACGCCAATAGTGTAACCACCCAATGACTCTGGCAGCACCCGCGAGCTGGTACCGATGCCCCCTTTCCAGCCAAATGCCTGGGTTCCCGTGCCGGCGCCGACGCTGCCCTCGGCAACCGTACCTCCGGCCGCACTATTGAGAGCAGCATACACCTCATCATGTCGTACCGGGTCTGCCCACATATTATTGACGCTGGCATCATTGGTCTCACCAACAACCGGATTGATGGTATCTTCACGCACACCCAATTGCTCGTAGGACCAGTCTTTCAAGGCGTTGGCGGCGCTCCAGACACAGAGCGTGCAGGTCAGCAAGACAGGGGTTTCAATCTGCCCCAATTCGCGAATCTGGCTGATGCCGGTCATCTTGCCGTAGCCGTTACCAACCGTCACCGCCGCCGGTACCGGGTAGTCATACAAATTGCCCGCCGCCGGAATAACTGCGGTAACACCGGTACGAATATCATCGCCCCGAATGACTGTTTCCTGCCCGACCAAAACCCCTGCAACATCAGTGATGGCATTGAAGGTTCCCGGCGCGAAAATGCCAACTTCCAGACCAATGTCGCGGGCACGCGGCCGCTCTTGAGATTGCGCCAACGTGGCGGCCGACATCAGGCTCGCAACCAGTGCGATGCCATGAACAAGTTTGTTTACTTGCGAACACATTTGATTTGGTCTCTCCTGCAATCGACTCTTTCTGATGCCACCCAGCATACCAGTTTAAGAATCAGGATAGCGGTCCAATAATTAAACTCAGCTCAGAAGTGACCCTTGATCGTGAAGGAAATCAGCATACTGTCTACAGCTGGATCATTCTGGTTGGTCAGAGGAAAGGCGAAATCCAGATGCAGAATGCGATCAGATGCAGCTTTACTCGACGCCAGCCGCAAACCGAAGCCGGCATCGGCCAGCCATTTTTCTTCCGTGCCTGTGGGCCCGGAATCGGACCACACACGACCGGCGTCCATGAACACTGCACCGCCAACACGTAGCAAATTGAACAAGTGAATATCGGTGTAGAGTCTTTCTTCCAACGTGAAGAGCAAACGAGAATCGCCTACTTGCAGGCGATTCTCGAAAGCTCTGGCGCCTGTCAACCCACCCAGCTCGATCTGACGGTAGCCTTGCAGATTGTTGCCGTACACCGCCTCCAGCTGTGCGAAGAATGAACGGTGGCGAGTTTGCCGGCGGAAGTAACGATTGCGATAAGTGAACAGAAAGTCTTCCACCCTGGACGTGTCACGATTGTACAGTCCTTCCCACTCCACTTCGTGTTGCCAGAGACTGTCGGCGTCGTAGTTCAGACTGTCGTTGAAGTGGCCGGAAAGGACCAGGCGGTTCTGATCAGAACCCAGAGCCGTTGTGGCATAGCCCAGTTCCACTTGCAGGTCATAGCCAAGATGCAGATCCTCGGTGCGGTAGATCTGATCCAGGTTGAACGCAGTGACAAAATCGTCCTCAAAAAATTGTACGGACAGGAACGGATAGACGAGCTTCCGATCATTGGGGAAATCTGCGGGCGCAGGCAGATCAATGCCCGGCAGGAATCTGTTCTCGTGATAGCGCAGACCGGCACGCCAGCGCACCACCCGGCCAGCATTAAGCCCTGACGAGATGCCGTACTCCAGATCCGCGCGCTGTTCGAAATGTCGAAGTTCGGTCACTTCCTCACTGCGGAAAAACTGGGTATCGATACGTTCTTCATCCAGCAGTCTGACCGCCCAGGTTTTTTCGCTTTCCAGTGAGTAAAAAGGCAGGTCTACATCAAAAGCCCGAGTGTTACCGTCACTGGAATTCACCAGCCTGATGCGGTTACGCAGGCGCGTGCCTAACAGGTTCGGATCCTGATACAGCAACTCGGTAGAACGGCGATCGATGTCCTTGCCATCGGAAATCGCCAGCAACTTGCCGAAGCCCAGCAAGTTTGCATCGCGCAATCCCATACTGTAGCTGTTGTCACCACCGGCGCGGTCAAAGCTGAGACTGGGTGTCAGCGACCAGTTGTCCTTGCTGATAACCTCAACATCGACACGGTTGCGACAGTGACTTATTGCGCGAATATCAGCATCGTAGAAATAGCCCTGCGCTCGCAACAAGCGAGCCGACTCTTCCATCAAGCGTTGATCGAACTCTTCACCGGGTGCAAACAGCAATAATTGCGCAAGCGTTGGCTCCCGCGTCAGGACATGGATGTCATTAGCCCAGCGAAACAACCAGTTGTCCTCTTCCGGGTCAGTCTCATCGAAGATTGGCAACCGCGTGTAGTGAATATTGCCGAAGCGCAAATCGTCACCGCTGGTATCAACGACTGGGCGTTCGGCGCGGGCAAACTGATAGCTACCGGTTGCCGGAACAAACTCGGCTCTACAACCCGGATCTGTGGACGCTGACGGTGGTGATTGCTGGGCAACAGCCTGAGCAGTGATAAACAACAGGAAAAACGCTGCAATCAACTGGCGATAGCTGATACAGATAAGGCTATTCAAGCCATCAACTCTGGATGTCATACTGCTCTCTGACTGCTTCCTGACTCGATAAATGCCTGGACGAAAACTACACATTTACCAGAAAACTGCGGTTTGGGCGTTCATACTGTCCACTCTGCCAACACTGGCGATCAATCTCAATTATCTGCTCGCGGCCAGCGAGGGTTCTGTCCCGTGGTGCCTGCCCTATTGGGACAGTTGTACGTCTATCAGTGCCACGGGCAGGCAGGGATTGGCGTATTATTTTTTCAAACTGACCATGCTGCCCCTCGCCGTCGTGTATTGGGCATATTGGGACTCTGCGCAGCGCGCACTACAACTGGCAGGGGATAACAGTACGGTTATCAGAACACTGGGGAGAGTCGCCGTCATCGCACTGGCCATCTATATCCTTGCTCTCGGCGCGGCGGGAGATTCCCTGCAGCTAGCTCGTCGCATAGGGATAATTTTTTACTTCACGTTTACCTATCTGTGCCAGCTGCTCATTGTCTATCGGCAAGGCCTTTTCCGGCAGCGCAATATAACGCGAATCTGGCAAAGCGCCTTGTTATTTTTCATTCTGGCGATTGGTTTACTCACCCTTTTTCTCGATGTGTGGATGGCAAACTACGACAGCATTGAAGATGCCTTCGAGTGGAACATCGCTTTACTGTTGCACATGAACTTTCTGCTTGCCGCCCTGGCCTGGAGATCACTTTACCAGTCGACCCTGAACAGGCCAGTATTGTAGGAACTTGCCGAGCTCGGTCGCGAAGCCAGACGCTTTAACTCTCAAAGAATAATTGGCTCCCAGGTCCTCCACCCTGTTGAGCATTCTGGTTCGGCGGCGGGGCAGAATCGATCCATTTTTCAGTAAAATGCGTTTATCATGATGGCAGTGTGTAGACATCACTACCCTGACCGGATAGCCACCAATGTAGCCATCACGCGCGGAGAGGCCATGAATACCAAAGCCAGTGGATTCACCTTGCTCGAACTTGCAGTCGTTATCACGCTTATTGCGGTTCTGGCCGCAATCTCGGTGCCGCTTTACCGTGGTTACACAGCCAGAGCCCAGGCTTCGGAACTGGTGATGATGTATGACAGTTTGCGCTCCGGTCTGGGCGCCGAACTCGCTCAATTTGGCCCGTTCGAGAACTGCAGCGAAGTGCTTGCACTGGTGCAAAATCAGGGACAGCTATCTAATCAATACACTTCCGTAGAGCTCGGCTTTAATGCGGTGCAGGGTGGCGGTTACAAACCGGCCATGGGCGTGATAGCCAGACGCGATCAGGAAGGCGAAATGGGTGTTGATATCGCCAGAGCAGCCTACGAGACGCTCACGGATTCGGGCCGTATAGCGCCCGGATCAATCGTTACCAACAATTTTGTCGCCTTCACCTTACGGATTTCTGACACCGCAACCCCGGACTGCATGCAGCCGGTGACGGCAACTCAGACGGCCGCCTATCAGGCTCCGCCCACACCCCCGACCCCCACGCAGATTGCGCCAACTGCGCCCGCTGTGCCACAACCGGTGCGCTCAGTCGTTGCACCGGACATGATCGACCTTGACTGGTATAGCGACTTTTCCGCTATGACTCGACCACAGGTATTGGCTTGGGCACGGAAGTACATGTACGACACGGACGGCATTACGAACCAAATGATCGATGGCTACTACCCCGGCGATCGGCTAATCCAAGTAGCACAGGAGTTTCAGACTCGTCATACCCCGGCAACGGTACCCCAGTCTGTGCCGACGCCGCAGCCCATCAACATTCCACCCCTGACGCAAACAGAACAAGACAGTGTCGATAACATGGACCATGATGCTCTGGTGGATTGGGCTATCCAGAATCTCTATCACGGCAATACGGCGATGCGTCCGCTAGTCGACCGAATCCTTGAGCGGGATTTACGGCGGATCATCACCCAGGCACAGCAGCGGCAGTAAAAACGAGATACCACACCACGATTTTTGCGCCATTGAGGGCGAACAGCTCACAGGTAGGCAATAGTATGAGCCTGGACCTGGCAGTGACAGCTCGGCCCATTCGATCCTCGCTCCCTTGTTCTTAGCGTTAACGGCAACTTGTGCCCACCCAAACTTTATCCCGAATCCGGGTCATGTGATCTGGCAGTCACTGTAACGAAGCATACCTGTTTCTTGCTCTACTCAGATTATCAACCTCTGCTCGGCGGTCCATAACAATCTATTGATGATTGCAGCGGGTCATATCACCTATATAGGTGATTCATTGTCTTAACTGCATTGATAACGTGATCACTTCGTGGTCGTTGTACCGACCCATGCATTTGATAGTTAATCGACAAGCAGAGGATTGACAATGGCTCACTCTAAAAAATCACCGCTTCTCGTAGCGCTTCTAGCGGCTTTAACACAGCCGGCTTTTGCCGATGAATTCACAATTACAGGGCAAATAACGTCTGTTGTCGCTTACGCCAATGGTGTGATTCAACCTGACTATCTTTCAGATGTAGAATACTTTGAGGCTACTTTCCTTTATGACACTAGTGCCTCGCCGGCTCCCGGTGGTTACACAGATGCTCGCCCACATTATGAACAATTCGACATTCGATGGCACAACTCCATGCAGGCTGCAGAAGTAGCGCTTTTCAGCTCTTCAAATGAGTTGCTTAACAGTGCTTCCATCTACCCCGAGTCAGAATATTTGAGCGGTATTTATCCATACGCCAGAAACTTCAGCCTCTATGTCAATCCTGATATTTACGGCTATGAAGCATTTCAAAGCAATCAATTCAGAGTGATCGCTGATTTTAATGATGGCACATTAGTTTACAGTGCCGAGATTGGTGTCGTTTTTTCCGGATATACCAGTGAATTAATACTCGACGAATACAGTCATCCAGCACCTCCCTCTACAGAGTTACTTATCAATAGCCAGCTAGGCTCACAGTTAAATGGCAGATCAGTCCTTTATAATATGAATACAGGAGACTCAATTGAGATTTCCTATTCAGGATTCGTGGAAACTGTCACAGCCAGCGAAGGTCCAGTCTCAGATTCCGATGGTGATGGGATACCTGATGAAGACGATGCCTTTCCTTACGACCCCTCAGAAACAATCGATTCTGATGGCGACGGAACAGGAGACAACAGTGATGTTTTCCCTAACGACCCGACTGAAACAGAAGACTCTGATGAGGATGGTGTAGGGGACAATGCTGATGAATACGATTATTCAGACACCTCTGAAACCGTCGCTATTTCTGGTTCAGATAGCGGTGTAGCCAACAGGTCCTTGCAGAACGGATATACACTGGCTGATACAGTTAATGCTGCATCTACTACATGCGAAATCAGCGCCAGCAATCACGGAAAATATGTAAGTTGTGTCGGGACGGAGTTGCGCAAGTTGAAAAAATCAAATCTTATAAACGAGCAAGAAAAGGAACTTCTTCAAGGGACCATCGCCAATTTGACTCTAGGCAAGTAGAAGCACAGTTGAATGCCGAGGCATAATTAATTGCCTATACAGAGCTTGAAGAGTCAGCCAACTGCTGCAAAGACACGCAGGGTTTGGTACCTGTGGTCCGGAGGGCAGAATTGTTGCATTTAGGCACATTTAAGGAAAGCGCTGACGTGCTCAACATGGCGCAGCATCATCCCGATCTAAGTAATGATTATGCGTCCGTAGAACACGGTTTAAAGAGTGTCCAGTGCGGTGGTTTGAAACCGGCTCTGGCTATCGAGGCCAGACAGGATCAGGAAGCGTAGGAGCGACAGACCTGAAACCAACGCTCTGCAGTCATTCACTGCCGTCAACTTCAACGATTTGCATTGCCAGCAAATCGTTGAATTACCGGCCGGGGTCACCGGCCGGCAGCCGCCGTTAAAATCCGCCTCCTGCAGTCAGGCAGGCATTGCCATCGGGCAACCCTCCTCCACTATTCCCGCAAGCGTCGATCAACGCTATAATTGCGCGTTTAACTAGTTGAATATAAAAAGGTTCTCGACTCTTGCGAATAGGAATTATCGGTGGTGGCCAACTGGCTGGAATGTTGGTCCGTGCGGATCGAGACAAACTTCATCAATTCTTCATACTGGATCCGGATCCGAACTGCCCTGCGGTAAAGTTCGGCGGCCAACACGTGCCGGGTGATCCGGCCAATGGTGACGGCTTTGCTGATCTCGCAGAGCTTGCCGAAATCATCACCATCGATCTGGAGCACGTCTGCGTTGACGGTCTTGAGCGTCTGGTGAACGCCGGAAAGCGTGTTCTTCCGGGTCCCGACTTGCTGGCAAAAATTGTCGACAAGCTGGAACAGAAAAAGTTGTTGCAGCAACTGGCTATTCCTACGGCTGACTTTACGCCGCATGATGGTCACTTGCCCATTAAAGACAGCCCTTTCGGATTTCCCGTCGTACAAAAAGCGGCGCGCGGCGGCTATGATGGCCGCGGTGTCCAAGTGCTAAAGAGTGTCGAAGATAACGACCGGCGCCTGCAAACGGCCGGCTATCTCGAACGCTATATTGAGCGCAAGATGGAATTGTCGGTCATCGTCGCTGCCGATGACAGCGGTGACGTCAGAGCTTACCAGCCTGTCGAAATGCAGTTTCACGAGGCAGGCAATGTGCTGGATTTTCTGATCGCCCCGGCCCGTATCGATGAGCAGCTTGCTGCATCTGCTCGGGAATTGGCTATATCCACGATTGCAGCAATCTCAGGCGTTGGCATCTTTGGTGTGGAAATGTTTCTTACCCACGATGACGATCTGCTCATCAATGAAATATCGCCACGCACGCACAATAGCGGTCATTTCACTACTGAGGCCTGTGTCAGCTCCCAGTTCGATCAGCAGTTGCGTATTTTGAGCGGGCAAGCGCTGGGCGACGTCACACAGAAAGAGGCGGCTGTCATGTTCAATGTTCTCGGTGAAGAAGGCTATGCCGGCAACACTGTTGTCGAGCAAGCGCAGGAGCTGGCCGACTATACTGAGGTGCATGTTCACCTTTATGGCAAGATGCAGTGCTTCCCGGGCAGAAAAATGGGGCATGTTACGGTGTTAGGTGACACTGTGGCCGAGGCTCTGGCGCTTGCCGAGAAAATCGAGCCGCAAATTATCATCAGAGGAGAGAACCCAATTGAAAAATGAAGCCGATGTTCAGGTAGGAATTATCATGGGTAGCGATTCAGATCTGCGCATCATGCAAGATGCGGCAGATATTCTGGACTCGCTGGGTATCTCCAATGAAGTCACCATTGTCTCGGCACATCGAACTCCCGACCGTATGTTCGACTATGCCCGCCAGGCGGAGGCCAGAGGGCTGGCTGTAATTATTGCCGGTGCCGGAGGCGCAGCACACCTGCCGGGCATGGTAGCGGCGCTCACGGTATTACCAGTAATAGGTGTGCCGGTCGCGGCCACCAAGCTACAGGGCGAAGATTCGTTGCTCTCCATTGTACAAATGCCCAAGGGCATCCCTGTCGCCACTGTGGCTATCGACAATGCCAGCAATGCCGGACTGCTGGCAGCGCAAATCATCGGCTCCTCCAACCCGGAAGTGCGAGCAAAACTGCACGTCTACCGCGAATCCCTTTCGGACAAGGTCATGGCAAAAGTGAAGGCGCTTGCCGAAAAGAAATAACGCCGATAAAGTGATGTCACCTGCCACTTAATTTAATCAAGTTCATTCGGAGAGCTGTCGTACCGGATACTAGAGGACTTGCGATATGGCCCACGACTTCCAGACATTTCAACCACGAGCAGTCAGCACTTTCAAAGCACTGTTCTGCGTACTATTGATGTTACCTTCTCTTGGCAGTATTGCCGCCGAGGCACTCACTGCCTATACAGAGCTTGAAGAGTCCGCCAACTATTCCGAAGACGGACAGGGACTGGTGCCTGTCGGCCCCGGCCATAATGTAGTCAGGGCCGTTCTCAACGAAGCCGGCTATGACATGGATATGCATGTTGTGCCCTGGCCACGGGTCATCCACTCGCTGGAAACTGAAAAGAATGTGGTCGGATTCAGCATGACTCGCACGCCCGAGCGAGAGGATCGCTATCACTGGATCGGCCTGATTCGACCCATCAGTTTCAAACTCTGGACTCTGGCTGAGCGCGCCGACGAGATGCCACGCACACTCGAAGAAGCGACGCACCTGCGGGTAAGCGCAATCAGAGGCGATGTGGTAGAGAATTATTTGATTTCAAAAGGCTTCGACAACCGCGTGTATTTAAGTGAAAGCGCCAATGCGATCACCATGCTGCGTCGTGGCCGGATCGACGTGATGCCTTATATTGAATCCGGCATGGCCAGCTACCTGGCGCGCAAGAATGAACCGCTGGGGACCCTGGTGCCGGTTATTGATCTGGAAGAGATTTCGACCGGTCACTATATTGTCATGAGCAAACAATCCGATCCGGAGTTAGTCCAGTCTTTGCGCAATGCTTACCAGCGGGTAGCTGCAAGCGGTTATTTTGATCTGCTTGCTGAAACGGCACCGAACTGAACAAATCGGCACCACCCGGCAGTTTTTGTTAACCACCAGGCCCCCAAGCCGTCTACCTCAGCGCCCTGACCGTTTCGCGCCAGCACGAGGGCTTGTCGGCTAGTCAGAAAAGCTCGAAAACACACCTCTCTTTGTCTTTTCTACCCCCTATCTTTTACTTTACCCCTTCCTGATATTTATCCGTAATCTTAATGAGAATGGTTTGCATTTACTCTAACAAGCGGCTAGCATCCCCTTCTCAAAATTCAGCCTGGACTAGTTAAACAGGGGACAGAACGGGAAATGGATCGCAACACTCTTTCTAAGCAAGTAACTCTGGCAGTTCTGGCCATCAGCGCCGGCTCTGCAGTAGCTCAGCAGCAAGGCATCGAAGAAGTAACAATTGTCGGGAGTCAGGAGCAGGCACGTCGCCTGACGGGGGCCGCTCACTATATCGGCACAGAGCAACTTCAGGAATTCAACTACGCCGATATCCAGCGCATCATTCGTGAAGTGCCGGGAGTCTCGATCCAGGTTGAAGACGGCTACGGTTTACGCCCAAACATCAGTATTCGCGGCGTTCCCACTGAGCGGAGTAGCCGCATCACCCTGCTCGAAGACAACGTGCTGATCGCGCCTGCGCCTTATTCGGCCCCTTCTGCCTACTACTTTCCCACAGTTGGCCGCATGGCGGCCTTCGAAGTATTAAAAGGACCGGCGGCTATTACCCAGGGCCCCTACACAATAGGCGGAGCCCTCAACATGGTCTCCACGCCCATCCCCGCCTCTGCCAGTGGCCAGGTACTGACTGAACTTGGACAAGATGCCACCTATCGGGTACATGCCCATTACGGCTCTCGCACCGACAGTGGCTTTGGCTTCCTGGTGGAAACTCATCAATGGCAGTCCGACGGTTTTCAGACCATTGACCGCAGCAGCAATGACACCGGTCTGGACGTAGAAGATTACACCGTCAAGCTGAGCTACGCCCCGCAAGGCTCGGCACAACAAATCGAACTTAAACTGCAGCATGCGCAACAGAACTCCAACCAGAGTTATCTGGGACTGACCGATACCGATTTCGCTGCCGCACCCTATCGCCGCTATGGGCTCTCGGCGCTGGACAACATCGAGACTGAACATGACCAGCAGATTCTGCGTTACCAGTTTGATGTCAGTGCTGACCTGACGCTCAGCGCTACGGCCTACAACAACGAACACGCGCGCAACTGGTTCAAGACCGAGGGCATAGATCTGGACGGCAGCAATAGCGCCGAGTCGCTGGCGCGGACTGGCTGGTTCAACATCATTCAGGCAATTAATCTCGGGCAGTCTGTCAACGGGCGTTCTCCTGCGGAACTACAGGCGATTCTGGATGGCAGCGCCGACACACCTGCGGGAAGCATTGAGCTGCGCTCCAACAACCGGGAGTATTTCTCTCGCGGTATACAGTTTGCTGCCAATTGGAGCGGACAGATCGGAGCGACAAGTCACTCCCTCAAAGCCGGGCTGCGCTTCCACGAAGATGAAGAAGACCGTCTGCAAAGGGACAGCAGTTATCAACAAACAAACGGCCAACTGCAGCTGAATGATCCCGGCATTCTCGGTGAGGCAGGTAATCAGGTACAGCAGGCCGAGGCCATGTCACTGCATGTCTATGACGAAATCAGCTTTGGCAACTGGACACTGACGCCAGGCTTGCGCTTCGAGGACATCCAGCAGAGTCGCACGCGCTATAACAATGGCGCTGAGCGCAGCTTCCGTGACCAACGCGAAAACAATGTGGAGGTCTGGTTACCGGGAATGGGCGCTCTCTATGCTGTCAGCGATTCTTTGTCGCTGGTTGCCGGTGTCCACAAAGGTTTCACTGCCCCGAGTAACTCTCCGGGCACGCGCGAGGAAATAGCCATCAACTACGAGGCCGGCTTCCGCTACAGCAGTACCGGATTGAGCGCCGAGGCGATCGCTTTCCTCAGTGACTATGACAATATTCTTGGTGTGTGCACTGCCTCTTCCGGCAGTGAGTGTGTAATCGGTGATGCCTTTAATGGTGATGCCGCCACAGTTCGCGGCCTGGAAGTTCAACTTGGTACGCAGCTTGTAAACACAGGCAACATAACGATGCCACTCAACCTCAGCTACACCTACCTGGAGAGCGAGTTTGATACCGATATTGCCGATACAGGGTTCTTTGGCGATGTCAGTGCCGGCGACCCGCTTCCCTATCTGCCCGAAACCCAGTTGCGATTGGCCATTGGCATGGTGAGTGGAGACTGGTCTGCCTACCTGAGTGGTAACTACATCGGCGATGTCTGTGTGCGCGCTTCCTGTGGCCCGTTTGAAAGCACTGAAGATACTCTGACAGTAGATGCTTCATTGCATTATCAACTGAACGCGCAGTTGAATCTGTTCGGGCGCATCGAAAACCTGACGGGCGAAGAATCGATTCTTGGCCGCCACCCCTATGGCGCGCGACCCAACAAGGACATGACGACCACAGTAGGATTGCGCTTCGGCTTCTAGCGCCTTGGTGCCACTGTACTGTCCCATCCCACCAGCCTGATTAGCGAAACGCATCTCGTGTTTTCGCTACCCAGGCTGGTTTTGCAGGCCACTCCTCAACAGCGATCAATCATCAGCGTGGCGGTGCAATCGTCTGTCGTTGCTCACCGATATTCTCGATGCCAATCCTGACGACATCACCCGGCTTGAGATAACTTGGCGGGTCCATACCATCACCGACGCCTGCCGGTGTGCCTGTGTAGATCACATCACCCGGATACAGGGTCATGAATTGACTGAGGTGACTGACAATCTCTTTCACGCCAAACACCATGTCAGCCGTGCTACCTTGCTGCCGCATTTCGCCATTGACCTCTGACCAGATGGACAAATTCTGTACATCTTCAATCTGGTCGCGACTGACCAGATAGGGACCGAGCGGGGCGAAAGTGTCGGCACTCTTGCCCTTGGTAAATTGCCCGCCTCTCTCGCGTTGAAATGCGCGTTCACTGACATCGTGGCCAACACTGTAGCCAGCAATATAGTCAAACACTTCGTCTTCCGAAATGTATTGCGCACGGCGACCGATAACCACAACCAGCTCCGCTTCATAATCCAGCTTGTTGCCATTGCGGGGCTGAATGACATCATCGAATGGACCTGTCAGTGCGGACGTCGCCTTCATGAAGGTCAGTGGTTCTGTCGGTAAAGTCACTTCCATCTCGGCGGCGTGATTGACGTAGTTAAAACCAATGGCGATGATCTTGCCGATGCCGGTCAGCGGCACACCCAGACGAGGATCACCACTCACCAATGGTAAGTCGTTAGCATCAATCTCTGCCAGCGCAGCCATGCCGGCAGCAGACAGCGTTGCCGGTGTAATGTCGTCAATTTGGGAAGACAGATCGCGCAGTCGCCCCTGATCATCGACCAGACCAGGCTTTTCCTGCCCACTCGGTCCGTACCTGACCAGCGTAACCTGGGCCGAAACAAGTGAACTGGCGACGAGCAAGCAAAGCCCGGCAACAACCAGGCGAAAAGGATTTTCTTTGGGCATAACGTTTCTCGATTTATTGTTATTGAGCGGAAATTGGCCACCAAGTGTAGCCCAAAGTCGCGCAGATATCCGCAGTGGATGCTCGAACAGAACTACCGCATCGGGTAGCCCGGAGCTACAGGAACAGGTCGGAATGGCTGGATGTACTGTTGCTGTTTGTTGCTTTATTTAGCACTGAATCCACACTCTGCGAGTCCCGGCTTACCCCTCTCCGGGTTCTTGGTCATTCTTCTCAATCAGTTTTAGCAACCTAATCACTGGGCTCATACGTTCACACGCTCGCTCCCAACCCATCGCCGGGATTTGCCACAGTGATCACTTACAGTGCTGCAACCTCAATGCCCCTGCAAATCCAATGGCTTTGAAAGAGTTTGCAGGTGTCTTTTGGGACAAACAAACAGTTAATTTGAATCCGTCCGGCGG
>CAZQFA010000008.1:88028-102163 GCA_964592245.1 uncultured Pseudohongiella sp.
GGTTCAGCTCGCCATTCCACCTACCGAAGCATGTCTCTGACTCTCTGGATAACAAGTTATCAGTAAGCGATTGCTTCAGTAACTTCGGGCACTCGACTCTTACGCGAGCCTCGCCATTCATTCATTTTACTTACAAAATACTTACAAGCTTTTCAGTTTTTCATCTGAATAGAATGACAGTGCCAGTTGGTCTTTCACCGAGAGCGGCTCAGCTTTGCCGGCACCAATCTGACCAACATAGTCGTCGCCGCAATAGGTGCCAAAAAGTCGATCCCATAAAATAATCATGCAGCCGTAATTTGAATCGGCTTGCCTGCGCAAGTGGGCGTGATGCACATGATGCTGTTGCGCAGTTGCAAACACCCAGTCATAAACCGGCATCGAGCGCAGCGGCAGATTCGAGTGATTAAGTGTGCCATTCCAAATGCCAAAGGCGCCTGCCACGGCCATTACGCCATCATTGGCACCCATCAGTGCCAACGCCACTGGCGTACCCAGAAACAAGGTTGCCCACTCCAGCGGGTGGGTACGATCGCCGCGCATGCAACCCATCTTGGTAATGTGGTGATGGGTGGCATGAATGCGCCACCAGAACAGAGATTCGTGCTGCACCCGATGGAGCCAGTAATAGATAAACGTTGAGATCATCAGCACCAGCATGGCACTGCCCAGCAATCCCGGAACGGTTGTGGCATCTAACGAAATCTGCAACGGCGTCATATCGCGTACTGCTCTGAAACCTTCCGAGATCGGTGTTTCGTAATAATTGCTGTAGAGAGGCACCATGAGCAAACCGCCAGCTGCCAGCCAACCGGCATCCTCAATCATCTCTTTTGGTTCCAGCAACCAGTCTTTGCGCTTGGTCCAGAGTCGCTCGGCAAAAATACACAGCGGTACCGGCAGGATAATCATGATTGCGGCAAACAATTCCTGATAGATCCAGTCGCTGGCCACCATGAACGCCACAGCTATCATTGAACCGATTACCAGCACAGGTTGCGCGCAAGTCCACACGAGGCGATTAAATTTCTGTTGCTCGTTAGCGATAGCAGCGTCGACTTCCTGTTCGTTGTCGATAGGGTGTGCCATGTCGCTCATTCAATCTGCTCCGGATTGCCAAAAAATGAAAAACTACCAGCTATTTACAAGCAAAATTTCCGCCACTTCTAACTATAGCAGTGATTGCTCTACGATCTGAACGACATCAGAACGCCTCCACTTAATCTTAGATATTTCAATAAGTTAGAGGGTGATAACTGATCGCCACAAGGATGCCAATTGATACCGCAGGGGATGACCCGAAAATACCGGGAACTGAATAGTCCAAAAAGCCCGCATATGATTCACCGACAGCCCTAAAACCGTGCAATCTGCTTGCAAAAAGCGCAAGCCTGAAAACAGCGTACCCGATTATAGCCCCACAAACCTGCGGGATTCTGTCTGCTTACTGGCCCTGGCTAGTCGCAAACTTGTGCGCGCTTCTCAGCAAGATAAGCTCGCCAGCCGCCGAAATGGGAAACGTCTTCGGCGCCGGCGATGCCCCCCTCTTCACAGATGAATCCGGCAAGAAAGTCACCTGACTCTAATTGAACCTTGCCAATACCAAGCGGTGAAGGAATTCCGGCAACAAAACTGCCAAAGTCCGCCATTGGCAATCGCCAGACTTCGACTTCGATTGCAACGCCTCCGTCCTTCTGCACTAGCGCCGGACGCTTGCCATCCGGAAGTGCGTAGAGCGCATAGGCAGGCGCCGTCTTCGTTTGCAAACATAGCTTTCCGCCGCGATCAGTGAGTTGCCAATTGAGAGGCTGACCATCGAGATGAGCCCCGCAAACAACCACGTCTACAAAATCAGCGGGCGCGATACGACCAACGACCTCTGCAGCCGTCAGCTTGTGTGACGTGGCCCCTAATGCAATGTCCAACTTGCGCTGCAACGCACCGGCAATGCTCAGCAAACGCATGTCGGTGAATGCCTGGCCAAACAAAGTAACACCCCAGCTTACTTTCGAACTCAGACGACCTGCGGGAACAGCAGTTGCCGTGTAATCGAGCAGATTCATGAAATTTGTGTAAGTGCCAAGTTTTGAATTCAGTGCAACAGGCTCCCGGGCAATGTCGCTTCGTTTGTAGCAAGTCGGTGTAGTCGGCGCGACCACCAGATCCACTTTTGCCAGTTCACGATCGCACACTCGCTTCAGAGCTTGCAGCTTGTATTGGGACGCAAAAGTATCTGTCACCTCGAAGTTTTGCGCTGTGGCCAGAATATCCTGCAGAACAGGCAGCATATCGCTGCGCTTTACTTCCTGTGTCGCCCAGACGCGTTCGGCAACCCAAGGGCCTTCGTAGAGTAATTTGGCTGTCTCAAGAAACGGCTGCAAATTAAGGGTAACGGCCGTCCCACCCAGACTACGCAGTGACTCGCAGGCCTGTTGGAACAGCGCTTCGCATTCGCCATCATCGGCAAAATCAAGGTTCTCCGGCACACCGAAAGTAAAAGCTGGCGGTTCAGCATCGCTCCAATAGTCCAGGGTGTTAAATGGGCGATTGGGGCGAGAGTATGGATCACTCTCATCCGCAGCTGCAGCCACCGAAAATACTTTTGCGGCATCACCGGTGGTGAGTGCAAAGATTGAAACCGCATCCAGAGACTTGCAGGCCGGCACAACACCGGTAGTACTCAGCAACCCTTTGGTCGGCTTGTGCCCAATCAGATTATTGAAAGCGGCCGGCACTCGCCCTGACCCAGCGGTATCAGTACCCAGTGCAAAGGAAACCTGCCCCAATGCCGTGGCAATGGCAGATCCGGCGCTACTGCCACCGCTGATGTAATCCGGATTGAAAACATTCTTGCCCTCACCGTAGGGAGAGCGTGTACCCACCAGACCGGTGGCGAATTGATCGAGATTGGTTTTGCCCAGTGGTATCGCGCCAGCCTCGATCAAGCGCTGCACGACGGTCGCAGACTCTTTGGGCGTATAGGAAAAGGCTTCGCAACCTGCAGTAGTCGGTACGTTGGCCAGATCGATATTGTCTTTGATGGCAAAGGGTATGCCCCACATGGGACATTCTTTCACTGACTTCGTTTTTAGCGCCTCGAGATACATCTGCAATTCGTCTTCGCTTAGCAACGTGATCCAGGCATTAAATTCACTCTGCGCCTCAGCCTGCGCGCGCAATTTACCGATCAGCGATTCTGGTGTTTCGGTTTTATTGGCATATGCTGCATGCACAGCATTGATCGTCAGATTCATTGCAGTAGTCATCATCAATCCCTATTCACTGACCCAGCCAAACCAGCGTCTGGCCGGCATTCACATCCTGCCCCTCACTGACACAGAGCTTGGCAACACGTCCTGCTTCTTGCGCTTCGACAGCGATTTCCATTTTCATGGATTCGAGGATTACCAGTGGCTGACCTTTACTGACCGTATCGCCTTCTGCCACCTCAATTTTCCAGACATTCCCGGACACCGAGCTGTCAATGGTCAGCGTGCCTGCAGGTATCTCATCCAGATCAGGCTGGCTGTCACTGGCATCCCGGGCCGTGAACGTAAATTGGCCATTGTCTCGCCAGCGTTGTAGTTCCTCAGCGAAAGCTTGCTCGCGCTTGTGCTTGAACGCTGTAATTTCGCTCTCGTGTTCTGCCAACCAACTTTCATAGTCAGCCAACGAAAACTCTGTCGCTTCAGTACGAATTGAGACCTGCCCTTTCGGCAAGTTGCTACGAAACTCTGTCAACTCCTCGGCAGTCACTTCATAGAAGCGAATCTGATCGAAGAACCGCAGCAACCAGGGTTCGGAGAAATCAGCGGTCTTTTTGTAACGGTTCCACACTTGTGACGTGCGGCCGACGAATTGGTAGCCACCGGGACCTTCCATGCCATAGACACAAAGATAGGCGCCACCGATGCCGACCGAGTTTTCCGCGGTCCAGGTACGTGCCGGATTGTATTTCGTCGTAATGAGTCGATGCCGTGGGTCCAGCGGAGTCGCAACCGGTGCACCGAGATAGACGTCGCCCAGCCCCATCACCAGATACGAGGCATTAAAAACAATTTCTTTAACGTCGGCGATAGATTCAAGGCCATTCATGCGGCGAATAAATTCCAGATTGCTGGGGCACCAGGGAGCATCGGCCCGCACCGACTGCATGTACTTCTTGATCGCCAGTTTACAGGCCTCGTCATCCCAACTCAGTGGCAAATGAACAATGCGGCTGGGTATCGCCAGATCGCTGACAGTGACCGACGCAATGGTGTCTTCGATCACATCAAGCAGCTCAAGCAAGGGCAATTGCTGGCTGTTGTAGTGGACCTGTAGCGAGCGAATGCCGGGCGTGAGTTCGCGCACACCTGCTACCGCGCGCTCCTGCAATGTTGCCATCAAGGCGTGCACTTTGAAGCGCCGCGGTATGTCCAGATCCAGCGGACCGACTTCAATCAACAGGAAGTGATCGCCGGCCACACGGCAGAGAACGTCATCCCCTGCCCATTCCAGCTGTCTGACAACTGGCTGGATCAGTTGGCTGAGGGGTTCTTGATCGCAGCTTGCTGGCAATTGCAGGCTCGCTATCGCCGCGTCAAGGCTCGCCTCCTCGGCAACCGCTGTCTCGCAGCTCACAGGAATAAAGCGCACCGTCTGTCCTGCATGTAATTGACCCAGCTTCCACAAATCAGCGGTGATAACTGTGGCCGGACAAACGAAGCCGCCAAGCGAAGGCCCGTCCGGCCCAAGAATCACCGGCATGTCACCGGTAAAGTCGACGGTGCCAAAGGCGTAGGCATTGTCGTGAATGTTCGAGGGGTGCATACCGGCTTCACCGCCGGATGGGCGTGCCCAGGTCGGCTTCGGGCCGACAAGACGCACACCGGTGCGACTCGAGTTGTAGTGCACCTGCCAGTCAGCAGCAAAGAACTCGGCAATATCGTCGTCGGTGAAAAAGTCCGGAGCACCATGCGGACCATACATCACACGCAGTTCCATCACTTCCGCGATGTCCGGAATCGACATCTTTTGCGAAGCTACTGCTTCAGCCGCAGTCAGGTGCAAGACATCACCTGTACGCAAGGCTCGACCGGAATGACCGCCCAGTTGCCCTAGCGTAAACGTCGCTCGTGAGCCCAGATAGGCGGGACATTGCACACCGCCGGCGATGGCGAGATAGGCCCGTGCGCCAGCGCCAGTCACCTTGCCAATGGACAACACTTGCTCTGCCTTGACCGGCACAGTCTGATAGCGCGGCACGGCGACGCCATCCAGTTCCGCCTGCATGTCGGCACCGGTGAGTGCGATGACGGTATCTGATGCAAATTGCAGAGTCGGGCCGCTCAGTGTCATCTCAATGGCCGCGGCATCACTGGCATTGCCCAACAATTGATTGGCCAGACGGAAAGACAATGAATCCATTGGCCCGGAAGGTGGCACGCCAACATGCCAGTATCCCTGTCTGCCCGGGAAATCCTGGATTGTTGTTTGCGTACCGGGATTCAGAACCCGCACTGAGCAGGATTTGAAACTGTGTCCGGCAAGCGACTTGGTAAGCAGTTGCCCTGACCTGGCGGTGTCTGTTTTGAGCACCGATGCCACGTAGTCCAGATTGGTCTCTATGCCATAGATGCGCGTTTGCTCAAGCACATCGATCAACGCCGTCAGCGCCGTTTCGCGGTCGGGCTTGAAAACAATCAGCTTGGCCAGCATGGGATCGAAAAGCGCCGGCACTTCGACACCGGCCTCGATCCAGGTATCGACACGCAAACCGTCGTTTTCAGGAAACCAAACCTCGGACAGCAACCCGGCACAAGGCTGAAAATTCTGTTGTGTGTCTTCAGCGTACAAGCGCACCTGAATGGCGTGGCCACTGGGCTTTAGCTGCGGACGCAGAGTGTCCAGCGCAGGCAATTCGCCGGCCGACAATCTGATCATCCATTCGACCAGATCGACGCCAAACACCTCTTCGGTGACACCATGTTCTACCTGCAGGCGTGTGTTCACTTCCAGAAAGTAGAACGCCTGCTGATCCGCATCGAATATGTATTCCACAGTACCCGCGTTGCGGTATTGCACAGAGGCCATCAATGCCTCGGCCGTGCGTTGCATGTCCGCACGCAACGTATCATCAAGATTCGGCGCCGGGCACTCCTCGATGACTTTCTGATTTCTGCGTTGTGCCGAACAATCACGCTCACCCAACGCAATCGCATTACCTGCGCCATCACCGAAAACCTGGACTTCGATGTGCCGCGCGTTATCGACGAATTTCTCGACAAAGACTGTGTCATCGGAAAAATAATTGCTGCTCAGGCGTCTAACGCTGTCCCAGGCAGAGGTCAGGGTTGCGCTGTCCCGGCATACCTTCATGCCGATGCCACCGCCACCAGCACTGCTCTTCAGCATAACCGGATAGCCAACTTTCTCCGCCCACTCAATGGCACTGTCCAGGTCCGCCAGTGCCGGTGAACCAGGCAGCAAGGGCACTTGCGCTTCTTCGGCCGCCTGACGCGCCAGATGCTTCAGTCCGAAGACATTCATTTGCTCCGGGGTCGGACCGATAAACCTCAGTCCATTGGCTTCACATTTGCGCACGAATTGCGGGTTCTCACTGAGGAAGCCGTAGCCGGGATGAATGGCATCGACACCTGTCTCAGTCGCGATGGCAATGAGTTTATCCTGGTTCAGATAGGTTTCTGTTACAGGGCCCGAACCGAGGCTTACTGCGACATCCGCAAGCTGCACGTGCAGCGAGTCTCTGTCTTTCTCGTGGTAGACAACGACAGACTCGATGCCCAGTTTTTTCAAAGTTCGAATTATTCGAGTGGCAATGGCGCCACGGTTGGCTATCAATACGCGTTGGAACATCTTGGTTCTCTGGCTGACGTGGGTCGTCCCAGGGTTTTGGAAAACAGCTGCGGGTCGTCCCGCAGTTGTTGTGTTGGCTAATTATCTCGCTTACAAATTCTCAATCTTATTTTTACGCTTGGCCGGTATTCCCATCAGGCAGCCCATAGAATGACTTCAATGGGTGTCGGGTTGTAGGCATTACAAGGATTATTCAACTGCGGACAGTTCGAGATCAGCACAATTGTGTCCATCTTCGCCACCAGTTCCACATATTTCCCCGGCGCAGACACGCCGTCTGCAAACTGCAGTTTGCCTTCGGGAGTCACTGGCACATTCATGAAAAAGTTGATGTTATGACCGATGTCTTCCTTTGCCAGACCAAACTCTTCATGTTCAGCAATCGCCAGCATCCAGCTGTCGCGGCAGGCATGCATACAGCGCTTCTCCAGATCGTAGCGCACAGTATTGGATTCTGTTGAACAGGCACCGCCGACTGTATCGTGACGACCACAGGTGTCGGCAACAATCTCCAGCAGATCGCGGTTCAGATTGGTCTTGAGCACTGAACCGGTCGTCAGATACAAAGCCGCCTGCTCACGGATCGTGTCGTGGGCGCTGTAGCGTTCACTCGGGTCGTCAGCATTAAAAAACAGCGTGTCTGCAGCCTGATTGCCCTCGAGATCGACTATACGAATAGTCTCTCCCGCCTTGATTGTCTGGATAAAATAGTCACCGGCGTTGACTCGTTGTCGCGCTCTTGCCGCAGACGGTGACAGCGCACTTTCTTTGATCGTCATAGTCATCGTTATTACTTACATTCCCAGGTGATACAACGCGTTGTTGTGAAAACCGCGGCGATTCTCATCACAAAGATTGAGGCAGTAGTCATCTGCCGCGACCGGATCGGCTTTGCTCAGTTCAATCTTCACTGGTTTGCGCGGATATTCTGGTGAGTCGTTTAATGGGTGCGGGCAGGTATGCATGACCACCAGCGTATCCATCTCGAATCGCAGGGTCACACTGTCGTTGGCCTGACTCTGCCGTGACAGGCGCAGGCGGCCTTCGGCGTCACTGGAGACTTCCGAGAACCAGTTGAGATTGGCTGCCAGATCCTGTTTCTTCAGACGGTACTTGGTGAGCTCAACCAGAAACGCATCGAATCCATTCTGTAACCAGTCGTTGCGTTGCGTCTGGTAATTTCGCTCACCCCAGCGGCTGCTGACATGGTGAGCATGGCTGTTACCACACACCGTGTCGTGCCAGCCGAAGGAATCCGCAATGATCGAAGCGAACACCCGTCCCATGTCGGAATACAGGCAGTTGCCGCGTGTCAGCTTGAATGTGTGCTGGCATTTAAGTGTGTCGGGCGCATTGTACTTTTCGCTCAACAAAACGGGGTTATAGAAGAGCATGCCGACATTGGCGCCCCCCTCAATATCTGTCAGGGCCATTTTCATTCCTTTGCGAACAACGAAAGACCAGTGCGCACCGGGTGCGATAATGGTTTCGTATTCACTCGGGAATAGTGCTTGCGTACTCATTTGAATTCTCTTTACGTCTGTCTTTTTGTCTAACTGGCTACAGCCACGCCTAATTGCGCGCTGATTTCCTCGATTTCTGCGGGCGGCATTGATGACTCGCGTGATTTCAGGTGCAAGTCATAGGTGATGGTGCTGCCAAAACGATTGGGCGCATGCGGGTCATGTCTGGTTTTGTCGAACACCCACAAGCGAGTGCCCAGCTGAAAACCTTCTTTCAGGTCATGGGTCACCATGAACACCGTCAATTCATAGTCCTGCCACAACCCCAACACCAACTCATGCATGTCCTTGCGGATACCGGGGTCCAGTGCACCAAAGGGTTCGTCCAATAGCAGCACTTTCGGCTTCTTGATCAATGCCTGCGCCAACGCCAGCCGCTGCTGCATGCCGCCGGACAATTCATGGGGATATTGTTTCAGCGCATGGGTCAGACCAACGGCTTCCAGTAACTCATCAGCCTTGGCCAGCGCGGCTTTGCGTTGCTGCCCGAACAAGCGGCCAAGCCAGGCATTACCGGCAAATTCAAGCCCGAGCGCTACGTTTTCGCGCACACTGAGGTGCGGAAACACCGAATACTTTTGAAAGACGATGCCACGCTCTTCACTGGGTTCCTGACTGATGGGCTTGCCATCAAGCAACAAGGCCCCGGAGGACGTGCTTTCTGTTCCCAGCAGCATCTTCAGGAACGTGCTCTTGCCGCAGCCCGAGGCGCCGACCAGGGTCACAAACTCACCGGCGTCTACTTGGGCGCAGAGATTCTCCAGCACGATATTGTTGCCGTAATGTTTCGCTATCTTGTCGAGTTCGATGAATGCGCTCACTGCGAGTCCTTATTTTTCAGCGTGATACCAGGGGAATGCGAGGCGGCTGAGTTTCAGGAGACACCAGTCAATGGCGAATGCAAGAATCGTAATCCAGACGACGTAGGGCAAAATCACATCCATCGACATGTAACGGCGGACGAGAAAGATGCGGTAACCAAGCCCGTCGGTTGAAGCGATTGCTTCAGCGGCAATCAGGAACAGCCAGGCCGCGCCCAGACTGAGACGCACAGCGTCTACCAGACGCGGCAGAATCTGCGGCAAAATAACCCGCAGAATAATTTGCCAGCTGTTACCACCAAGCGTTTGCGCTTTCACCAGTTGTTCACGGGGCAATTCCTGCGTGCGCTGCAGAATATCCCTGATCACGAAGGGGCAAACACCAATCACGATCAACATGATCTTGGACACTTCGCCAAGACCAAAGACAATGAACAAGATAGGCAGAATCGCCAGCGGCGGAATCAGGGACACTGCGGTAATCAATGGGCTGAGCGGTGCCGAGATCATCGGAATAGAGCCTGCCGCCAGACCTACCAACAGGCCAATAAACGCGGCGATGGCGATGCCGGTCACCAGCCGCATCAGACTGCTTTTCGTGTCTTCCCAGAACAGGTATTCACCCGTCCGCGCACTGGGTTCAAACGCCATGCGGTCTATGCCGGCAGCAATCTCGGCAAAGCTGGGCAGCAGCCGGTCTTGCTCATTCTCGGCTTTACGAATATCAGAACCAATCTGATAAACGATGAGAATGACAATAAACGGAATGATGGCCAGCGCAGTGCGCAGAACACGTCCGGGATGAAGATTGATAAGCCTTTGCATGGCGTTAGATTCTCATTCAGCGAGTCGGCAAATCGAGGGTAGCCGATTGACCAGCCTACAACTCGCCTTTTGCTGCCATTTCCATGTACATCGGATTGAAGCGCAACTGGATGTTGCTGCTGTTTCCGAATACGCCGGCGGGTGTCTCGATGCCAATGAACTCGGCATCAGGTGCGCCATCGCCTAACAGGCCATGCTGAAATGAGAAGTTGGCCACGTATTCCATGGTCGTTATCAACTCCGGGCTATTGGTGAATTCAACCGCAGCAACCGGCGAGTAAAACATTTCCGTGGAAGCCAACTGCGCTTCATAACCAGCCTGGTCAGTACCGGAGGCCTCGCCCATGTGCGCTCGCACGCTGGCGTCACTCTCCATAGCGGCCATGATTTCATACCAGGCGCCGGCCAGTGCCTTGCCCAGATCGGGATTGGCCGCCAACACTTCTGTTTTCACCATCAGAGTGTCAATGATCTCACCCGGGATACTGGAGCTGTCGAAAACCTTGGTGGCGTTCGGCATGTCCAGAATTTCATTAACGATGGGATTCCAGGTCGTCACGGCAGTGACATCGTCTGTTGTGTACGCAGCGACCATGTCTGCATCGGAGGTGTTGACGACAGTGACGTCGCGCTCGCTCAAGCCGACTGAATCCAGCGCCCGCGCCAGCAGGTAGTGACTGACACTCAATTCAACGAGATTGACCTGCTGACCTTCAATATCAGCCAGCATGGTGCCTTCTTTTAATATGATTGCGTCATTGCCGTTGGAGAAGTCACCGACAATCACTGCAGTGGAGTCAACACCGCTGGCAGCCGGGATCGTCAAGGCATCCATGTTAGTCATGGTGCAGGCATCGAAATCACCGGCGGTGTATTGGTTAATGGATTCGATGTAATCGTTGATCTGCACGACATCGATCTCGATACCGTATTTATCGGCCCATTTGTCAACGATGCCGACAGCGTCACCGTATTCCCATGGCATCCAGCCAACGTAGATTGACCAGCACAAGCTGAAGCTGTCTTGCGCTCGCGTGAGCGGCGAACCCAGCGTCGCGGCCGTTGCCAATAACAGGATGATGAGGCTTTTGTTTACCGGTGGTCTCATGTCACTTCTCCAAGTTAAAACGTTACACAGAGAAAACTCTGACCAATGTCAGTTTATCCTCCCGGGCTTTTGTCCCGCCGTGTAACCTTACAATAGTCAGAGACTGTTGAACTTGAAGACTGAGAAAGCCCAGTTGAAAGGTCGAATGCTCTCGGACCAGTCGCATCATCGCTGATGCCGGAACCCTAGCATTTCTATTGCAAATTGTAGTGCCACTGATCGCTTTCAAATTTCATGACGATCAACCGGCAAGGTCAGAATTACTCTGTGCCTCGGTAAATGCACGCGCCGTGCCAATTCCTGAAAGCGGCTTGATATAGGCCTTTCAGGTGCAAAGAAGGGGATATCGGCTGTTAAGTTACAGCCTCTTGGCTCCACATTGGTGCGGGCGCACTATGATCGAGCCGGCTAATGGCCAAAATTGCGCACGGTTCCTGGCGGCCTCGCGCGCCAGCATTCCCGCCCGTTTACTGACAGAGCCGTAATAGAACAGCGCAATGCCCGCCAAGATTTCGGGCAAACTGACTCCTTTCAATGCACAACCAAAAGCAACAAAAGGACGGCCAATGGTCGCTGCGCACCAGCTTTCAGCGTGACATTGCAAACTCACCAGCAAATTTACTTCAGCACACATCCAGCACACATCAGATTCGAAGAAAGAAATTCGCGGCACTCTTTATGACTCTTCATCACTCTTCAGTTTCCGGGGTTCAAGCTGACTTTATTTATTGGCGATGATCTTGCATACCATTGTGCGCGCGCCTGGCGACTGCTTACTGTACGGATATGCGGGCGCGTGCACACTGTACCTGTTCAAGAAGGTGCGCAACGAGAATAGTGAAATTAAAGAGATATCTAATGAGTGATCCAGTCAGAGCGTCCGATACACCTTTCCCAGTCGAAGTCGAATCTGGTAAATCTTATTTTTGGTGTGCTTGCGGTCGCAGCCAAAACCAACCCTTCTGTGACGGCTCTCATAAGGACACTGAATTCACGCCGGTGAAGTACACGGCAACCGAATCAAAGAAAGTTTTCTTCTGTGGCTGCAAGCTGACTGCAGGACAGCCGTTGTGTGATGGCACCCATAACAAAAAGTAAGGGACATTTCCGACCTGTTGAGCCGGCGAGACTCACGCAGTCACCTTAATGGTCTCCCAACTTCATATCGAAGCGTAAGTCCATCCGCAAACTGGAGTTCCCTGTGCTGATCAAGCGCAGGGAGTGTCCTCCAATTATTCTTTGTTGACAGCGCAAGCATGCGCTGGGCAAACACAGAGGCAATGCATCTAACTTGACTCTTCTTGATGGGTAAGATGGCTTGCGTCGTCAACAACCAATTGACCATTGATCCGGAAGCCTCTTGAAGCTGTATCAAAAAGGGCTTATTTCGAGGAGAAGCGCCAATATATCTTGAAACTTACGGGCAAGTGCCATTGGCCCCACTGATATCAGGATAGCGTCTCATCCGACCCTCCTGCCGGCACTGCCAGTTAATTCCTACATTGCAACCACTTGCGAAGTCCTGGCTTACTCGCATCAGTCTGAGCACTCAAAAATCCGCCCAGACCACTTCCAATAAAGACTCGAACCTCACGATTATAGTGATGTTTTATATATACAGTACCGCAAGGTCATTAAGCTACCCCACATAATGTGGCACCCCTTTTCTGATTTTCCCGTCAATTGGACAACTACTTGATTAATAAGATATTCAGCCTCCCCCTTATGGCCACTTGCAATCAAAAAGTCATTGAATGAGTGTTAGGTAAGGCATAGACTTTTAGCAATTTTCTTACATGTTATTCAGGTAAGAGACTTACGCAACCAAAAAATATAGAACGTTTTCTCTGGAGGAAAAATGGGCAAGCCAGCCGCTCAAACCAATAATAAAGGTAATTCAGGTAATACGAACGGGGGTACCGAGACCTCCTTCACCAAGACCCCCCAGGCAAAAGACGATCTTTTTAGCAGCACGTCATTTGGCACACTTGATTACGACAATCTCGTATTCACGTTCGACATTCTGGCCAACGATCTTGGCGGGAATGGCAAGTCCCTTTGGTCTGTCGACGACGGCATCAACCAGTCTGGCGCGATGGACGGCTATATCGCTGGTGATTTGCTGACGCAGGATTTTGCAGAAGATAACGAAGCTTCGGCCAGTGGTGCGCAACTGTCTCTGACCAGCGATGGTCAAATTTTGTTCAATGCGACCGGTATTCAGGGCGATCTGGCAGCGCTGGCGGAAGGCGAGGTGATGACTGACGAATTCATCTACGCGATTCGCTTGGGCAATGGAACGCTGAGTTGGGCGAACGCTGCCTATTCCATCACAGGTATCAATGACGCTCCGACACTCGAATCCACTGCAATTGCCACTAGCGAAGACGCGCCTGGCAATCTGTTGGATCTGACAACACTGGGTGACGATGTCGATTCCGACAACCCGAACGGCGACGGACTTATCTATCAAGTAACGGACACACCTGCAGGTGTTGCTTCAGTTAGTACTGGTGGTACTGATTTTCTTTTTGATCCCAATGGCGAATTCGAATCGCTTGCGTTCGGAACTGAAACGAATGTTGTTATTGGCATTCGTACGACGGATGTTCACGGCGCCACTGCTGATGCAACTGTCACAGTGACTATTAATGGTGTCAATGATGCACCGACTCTGGATTCTGCCTCGCTAACCACAGATGAGGATTCCGCTAGCAGCGTTCTGGATCTGTCAGTATTGGGCGATGATATCGACAGTGACAATGACGGTTCCAATCTTATTTACAGTGTTGTTGGCGCTCCAGCCGCAGGAATCGCCGCCATTAATGTGAATGATTTCGTGTTTGATCCCAATGGCGACTTCGAGTATCTCGCCGTAAATCAGACTGCTGATCTGACTATCGGTATCCGCGCGACTGATGAATGGAATGAGTTTGCCGACGCCGATGTAACAGTTACGGTAACGGGCCGCAATGATGCACCTACGCTGGCAGCAGGCGC
>CAZQFA010000009.1:0-15126 GCA_964592245.1 uncultured Pseudohongiella sp.
CGGGATTTCCTCGACATGCTGCCAGTTGACCTGGTGCAGGCGCGTTCCCTGGAGCGACATGAAATTCGCGGCATCAAGGAGCCGGTGGAATTGATGGAGTTGCAGGCGCTGAAATCCGGCTAGTCAGGCGGCGCGACAGTGATCCATCCAGCTCTTGATGCCACTACCGAGATGCTTCTGACGGTGGTGAATGAAAAAAAACTTTCGCGTCCAATTGCGATGCGGAGCGCTCAGCGGTACCAGTGAGCCACGGCGAAAAGCCTCTTCCAGCGTAATCCGCGACAGACAGCCTATACCCAGCCCTGCCTCCACCGCTCGCTTGATGCCTTCGGTATGTTGCAGCTGCAATTGCAGGTGAATATCCGACAGTATGCCACCCATCGCCCGGTCAAAGGCCTGGCGTGTGCCCGAGCCCTGTTCCCTGACAATCCAGTCGGCGGCGACCAGATCGCGATCGCTCAGCAACGGGGTTTGTGCCAACGGGTGTTCAGGCGCGCAGAAAATGGCCAGTTCATCATCGCGCCAGTAGCTGACGTCCAGCTCCGGGTCCTGTAGCTCCCCTTCAATGAGTCCGATATCCAGCTCATAGTTGCGCACCTTGCTGGCGATGGTTGCGGTGTTCTCCACCGTTAATTCCACCTGGGCGGACGGATGCTCCTGCATGAAACGGGCGATGATACCAATGGCCAGATAGTTGCCAATGGTGAGGGTGGCACCAACTTTTAACTCGCCGATTTCGGAATGAGCGCGCAGGCCGTTCTCCAGCTCCTGTGCCTGCGACAGCAAGGCGGCGGCGCGGGGGCGCAGCAGAGCGCCCTGCTCATTCAATTTCAGGCGTTTACCGACGCGATCGAAGAGATTGACGTCAAAGCGCTGTTCCAGCTCACGCAGGGCAGTGCTGACGGCCGATTGCGACAGCGCCAGCTCCGTGGCCGCACGACTGACGTTTTCGTGGCTGGCCACGGCGAGAAAAACCTGTAACTGCTTCAGCGTGAAATGCATAGGCGTTGCCTTGCCGGGTAGCAGGGCCAGCCATCGCCAGACTGGCGGGGCGCAGGCCGCTTCGTGTCAGGGCTTTCGGGAAAAGACCTGATCGAATTGTTATATCTATAAAATAGATTATACATATTTAAATAAACTATTTCACAGATAACAGCGTTTTCTCTATTATTGCGACCCTAGCCGTATCAGGAGGAACAAGTAGTGGCCAGTTTATCGACCCAAAGCGTGACTGCAGTACATCATTGGAATGACTCCCTGTTCAGTTTCAAAACCACCCGCGATCGTTCGCTGCGTTTTGAAAACGGGCATTTCGTCATGCTGGGGTTGGAAGTGGAAGGCAAGCCGCTGATGCGTGCCTACAGCATCGCCAGCCCGAACTACGAAGAAGAGCTGGAGTTTCTCAGCATCAAGGTGCCCGATGGCCCGCTGACCTCACGTCTGCAGAACATCAAGGTAGGCGATCAGTTGTTCGTCAGCAGCAAGCCGACCGGCACACTGGTAGCCGATCACCTGCTGCCCGGTCGCAACCTGTACCTGATCAGCACCGGCACCGGTCTGGCACCGTTTATCAGCATCATTCAGGATCCGGAAATCTACGAGCGCTACGAGCGCGTGATCCTGACTCACGGCGTGCGCTATGTCAGCGAACTGGCTTATCAGGACTTCATCAGCAAGGACCTGCCAGGTAACGAGTTTTTTGGCGAAGAAGTAGCCGAGAAGCTGATCTATTACCCCACGGTAACCCGCGAAGAGTTCCGCAATCAGGGTCGTCTGACCGACCTGATGACATCTGGCAAACTGTTCGAGGACATTGGCCTGCCGAAGGCTGACCCGGCCACAGATCGCTTCATGATCTGTGGCAGCCCGAGCATGCTGAAAGACACTTGCGCCATTCTCGACGACTGGGGCTTCTCCGAGTCGCGTCACGGTATACAGGCGCACTACGTGATCGAACGGGCGTTTGTGGAGTAAGCGCAAGGGAACCGCGCCACCAATAAGCAATTAAAAAGGGGCTCAATGAGCCCCTTTTTTTGTCTGCGAAAAACCGGGATTGACTAGCTGTCGAAGATAGCGACCAGACAGCCTTTCGAATCAGGGACTTCACTCATGTCGACAGTGCCACCGGCCAGAATGGTGTCCAGCGCGTCTTTCAGATACTGGTGTTTGGCGGTGTTGCGCTGGGTCTCGTAGCCCAGCTTGTCGTCAATCGGGCCGCGGAACAGCACCTGTTGAGTCGCGGTATCGATGACAAACACTTCGGCGGTGCGCTCGACACCCAGTGCCTTGGCCAATTTCTGTCCTTCGTCTTTGAGAATCGGAAAGTCGATACCAAATTCCTCGGACTCTTTGGCAATGCGCGGCAGGTTGTCCTGGATATTCGAGTTGAACATGGCAAAGGCAATATTCTGCCCGGCGAAGGCGTCGCGTACTTCGCGATAACTCGGTACAGCGATGCGGGCGATGGGGCAACCGACGCCCTGCACATAGAAGACCGCCAGGTCATAATTCTGGTACTGCGCCAGAGAATGCGTTTCTCCGTGCTGATCGGTGAGTTCGAAATCGGGAATGGCGCGCAACCAGTCATCGGCTGCCACGTAAGCCGAAGTGAGCGCACAGGTGAGACCGAGCACGGCGAGCATGGACAGGCGAGCCAATCGGGCAAGCAGCTGCAAGGGCTGTGTGGGCTGTTTTGACTGCATGGACTGCATCATGGACCACATAAAAGGTCTCCAGTTAACCGGCTAATTCACGAGCATTAGTATAGCGCTCTCGTGGCCCGACTACTAAGGAATGGCAACAGGCGTTGAAATCATCACCGCCGCAGCTTGGATGATTCTAAAAAGACGAATAAAAACAGTGCTTTGCAATGCCAGGCAAGCTGCGGTGGAGAATCAGTTACTGAAAATAGTTGGCTGCAAGGCGAAACCGGACAGGCAGGTCAGCCGTCCAATAGCTGCAAGGCCAGCGTTGCCTGCAGAGTCAGTCCGGTGGCACCGCCAGCGCATCTGACAACAGTAAATCTGGCGTATTACGGTGCTAAATCCGGCTTTTTGCGGCACCGGAATCGCAGCAATCGACCTGCCGTGTGAGCCACGCCGCAGCAGGCCTGCAGCTGATCAATGATAATCGAAAAGTGCAGGGGAAATGCGTATAGTGCCTGCTCGGAAACCATTCACAGGGATTTGAACTCTCGCCATGACATCGATTGCCCGGGTCTACAAGCAAACCGTTTTCGGCAAGCCCAAGTGGGTCATTGCTGTCCTGCTGCTTCTGGTGGCGGTGTTTGGCTGGTTTGCCCAGGATTTTCGCCTTGATGCCTCGGCTGACTCCTTGTTGCTGGAGAATGATCCTGATCTGGAATTCTCCCGCGAGATCAATCAGCGCTACGGTGTCAGCGAGTCGGTGACGATTGCCTACACCCCCGATGGTGAATTATTCGCTATGCCGCAGCTGGAGCGTATGGCGGCCTTGCGCGAAGAGTTGCTGACCATCGATCGCATCGTCTCCGTAGACAGCATTCTCAACGTCCCGATTTTTGCCGACACTCCGCTCACCGGTATTTCCGAGGATTATCAGACGCTGATGGATCCGGGACAGGATCTGCAGGCGGCCCGTGAAGAACTGGTGAATTCGCCGGTATTCCGCAACGCCCTGATCAGCCCGGACGGTCAGACGGCCGGCATGCTGGTGGGCTTCGCCACTGACGAACGGGCGCGGGAATTATTGAACCGGCGCAGTGACTTGCGGGCGCTGGAACAGGCGGGCGAATTGTCGCCGGCCGAGGCCGAAGAGCTGGCGCAGGTCGAGGCTGAATATGACGAGTACAGCGTCATTGCCGCCGATCGTCAGCACCAGCTGATTGCCACTATCCGTTCGACGCTGGACGAGTACCGCGACGAGGCCGAGATCTATCTCGGGGGCGCGCCAATGATTGCCGACGATCTGGTGACCTTTGTGCGCGGCGATCTGCGTAATTTTTCACTGGCCGTACTGGTGTTGATCATCGGCGCGCTGGGCCTGATCTTCCGCAAGACGCGCTATGTCGCCATTCCTATCGCTTGCTGTGCTGTTGCCGGCACCATCATGGTGGGCGTTCTGGGATTGATGGACTGGCGTGTGACTGTGGTGTCCTCAAATTTCATTTCGCTGTTGCTGATCATCACTATTTCTTTGACTGTCCATTTGACCGTGCGCTATCGCCAGCTGAAAGCCTCGCGTCGGTACAGCAACGAAGACAAGCTGCTTGAGCATTCTGTGCTCAGCATGTTCTGGCCCTGCTTCTACACCGCGCTGACCACAGCGGTTGCCTTTGGCTCACTCATTGTCAGCGGCATCCTGCCAATCATTACCTTTGGCTGGATGATGATGATGGGTGTGGCAACGGCTTTGATCATCGCCTTCACCTTGTTCCCCTCGGTGATGAGTCTGCTGAAACCCGATGACAGCGTGCCGCCGGAGAGCAGCGAGTCAGGATTCACCACCATGCTGGCCAAGGGCACGGAAAAGCTCTCTGCCGGCGTGCTCGTCATTTACGTCCTGGTGACAGGGTTCAGCGTCTATGGCCTGTCGCAGTTGCGCGTCGAGAACAGCTTCATCGACTATTTCCGCGAGAGCACGGAGATCTATCAGGGCATGCGTCTGTTTGACGAGAAACTGGGCGGCACGCTGTCTTTCGATGTCATCGTCAATCTGCCTGCCACGGAACAGGCTGAAGACGGCTTCGATGATGGCTTTGATGACGGGTTTGACGATGGTTTCGATGACGGGTTTGACGACGGCTTCGGCGACTTTGCAGACAGTGGCGGCAATGATGAGGCTTACTGGTTTACGGCGCCGAAGATGTCACAGGTCAAGGCCATTCACGAATACCTGGACAACGATCCGCAAACCGGCAAAGTGCTGTCCTTCGGCGCCATCGTGCAACTGGCCGAACAACTCAATGGCAACGAGCCGGTCGACGGATTTCTCTGGTCACTGCTCTACAGTCGCATTCCGGACACGCTGAAAGACACCGTGCTCAATCCCTTTGTGTCCATCGAAGACAATCAACTGCGCTTCAATGTGCGCGTGATCGAATCGCAAGAAGACCTTAATCGTAACGAGTTGCTGCAGCGTATCGAAGCCGGCGTCGAGGAAGAATTCGGCTTTGCCGATGAGGATGTGCGTCTCACCGGTATTCTGGTGATGTACAACAACGTCCTGCAGAGCCTGTTCCAATCGCAGATCATGACACTGGGAGTGGTCATGCTGGCGATCATGTTGATGTTCCTGGTGCTGTTCCGTTCACTCAGTATTGCCGTGATTTGCATCATTCCCAATGCCATTGCTGCCGCCTTTGTGCTGGGCATCATGGGCTGGTTCAGTATCCCGCTGGATATCATGACGATCACCATTGCGGCGATTTCGGTGGGTATTGGTGTCGACAACACCATTCACTACATGCATCGCTTCCGCCGCGAATTCAATCGCTTCGGCAACTATCGAGAGACCATGCATTTCTGTCATGGCAGTATCGGCCGTGCCATGTACTTCACCTCCATGACAATTGTGGCGGGATTTTCCATCTTGGCCTTGTCCAATTTCATCCCTACCATCGTCTTTGGTTTATTGACGTCGCTGGCCATGGTCGTGGCTCTGACCGGCTCACTGACCCTGTTGCCGCAGTTGTTGATTACGTTCAAGCCATTAGGTGCCGAGTCAACCAGTAACAACACTGCACAAGAGAGTGCGGTGTGAATGATTTTGGCACGCGGCAAACAGCGAGATTAATTTTGCCGTCTGAGAAAACTTGCTCAGACGTCATGGTTTCCAGCGAAGCAATGTAGTGCTAAGAGGCTATGTGAATGCAACAGTTTGGTTCCTTGCTACAGTCTGTGTTGACCGGTCAGTCACCCGGACGCTGGCGTTTGCTGCTGCTTGCCAATGTCCTGTTACTCGGTGCCTGCGGTGAGTTAGAAGCGCCTGCCGGCGACGCAGAACCTCTTTCCCAGGTTGAATTACTGCGTCAGGACCCCATTGAGATGGCAAGGGCGGAAGCGCTCTATCAGGGCAGCTGTGCAACTTTCTGTCATGCAGTGGAAAGTGGTGACGGCGCCGATCTGTTCGATTGTGAATGGACTCATGGCAATAGCGATGACGAGATATTCACCATCATCACCGAGGGTATACCCGATACACGCATGGTGGGTTTTGGCGCCAATTTCCCGGAAGGGGAAGCCGATACCTGGCGGCTGGTTGCCTATATCCGCGAGCGGCAACCCGGGTGCGACTGAGCGCCAGATATGATGCAATCTATGCAGTGAAGTTAAACATTGGTAAGTATCGGTAAACCACCGAGCCCGGGTTACAAGACTCAAGTGACAAAACACAAGAAAAGCCCGGACAAATCAGGGACAATGCGCAGCAGGCAAACAGGTCGCGGCATTGCCAAGAGATTGACTACAAGACTGAACAAGTGAGTAAAGTAATGACACAGTTTCGACAGGACGAAGGCAAGAAAGAGCCAAAAGACGCCCCCTCTTCGGGTTTCATGGACGAGAAATTATTCAAGTCGCGCGCCATCACGATTTTCGGCGAGATCAACGACCGCGTCGCCCGGGTCGTCACAGAACGATTATTGGCGCTGGCGTCGGAGAGTGAAGAGCCCATCCATATCTACATCAGTTCCCCAGGTGGCCACGTTGAGTCTGGCGATGTGGTGTATGACATGATCAAGTTCATCAAGCCGGAAGTGAAAGTCATTGGTACCGGCTGGGTTGCCAGTGCGGCCACCACTATCTTCCTCGCCGCAGACAAGCAAAACCGTTTTGCCTTGCCGAACACCCGCTTCCTGATTCATCAGCCCATGGGCGGATCGATGGGTGTCGCCAGTGACATTGCCATTCAGGCCAAGGAAATAATCAAAATGCGTGCGCGTATCAACAAGCTGATTGCGGAAGAAACCGGTCAGCCGCTGGAGCGCGTCGAGAAGGATACGGATCGTGACTACTGGATGTCGGTGGATGAAGCTATCGAATACGGTATTGTCGGTAAAGTAGTGCGCTCGGTCACTGAGATCTAGTTACCACTGACACGAGTAAAAATTGCCTGACGATCTTTCGCCAGCGCACACACCACCATGAACTCCGGCAGGCAGGACGCAGCGAACGCAATCGCTGTGTCCGCACCCGTCAGCTCCGCCTGAACCACCCCTGTCACACCTGCGTATTCCACTGGCACACGAGCGATATTGCCGACGATCTCGCCGGACTGGCTCGTCCATTCAAAACCCAGCGATTCCACCTGTGACACCGTGATGATGTTGTCGGTGACAGTAACACGAATCTGGAATTGGGTGCCCTGCGCCTGCCAGATGCCTTCCCATGCAGAGGCATTGATGCCTTCCTGTGCAAGGGTGCTGCCAGTTGTCTGCAGGAGTAACTGCAGAGAAATAAAAAGAGCAAGTGGCCTGGGCAATGGATTAGGCAATGGATAATCCTACGCCAAACAAGTGGCCGTGAAAGCTGAAGATCAGCGCGTACAGCACCAGCCCAAGCAGGATACCGATAATGTCCCAGAGCAGGAACGGTTGCTTCGTCACTGGCGCGGTGAGGCCAAGATGCACGAACTTGATCAGGGCCCAGATGGCGAAGGAGGCAAAGAGCAGCAGCGATGCCAGATCGCCGTTAGACCACAAGTGTGCAACACCCCAGAGCAAGACACCCAATAACATCGGGTGGCGCAGGGTTTTGGCCAGATAGGAAGTGGGCAAATTACCAAGAGTCACCAGCACAATGGCCGGCAGCATGACGAGATGGCTGATCCAGCGTTGTGAAAATTCCGGCGTATAGATCATGTTGAATGGCGCTATGGATTTGCCGTAAATAATAAGCAACAGACCGACGAGTGAGACAATGCTGTACAGGCCTTTGTAGGCGCCTTCCGATCCAAGACGGGTACGCAATTGTTGCCGCAGTCCCAGCTCGCGCAGCAGATGCGGTGCCAGGAAAACAATCAGACCAAGACTCAACACTAACAAGCGATCAATTCCTTTATGGTCCCTGCTGAGTAGCCAGGGATGAGGTTGTCTGTGTGTATCTTAAGTTTTACAGGAATCCAGATAGATAAAGTCCGTGCGTTGCCTTTGTCAGCTGAACTGTCAGAGCACCTGCACGAACTGGCAGTGTAGCACATGCTATTGCCCGGCAAGTGACACGGGTGGTGATGGGCAAATGTGCAGGCAGCGCAATAAAAAAGGGGACCCGAAAGTCCCCTTTTCCTTGCAGCCACTTTTGGCGGCTGGCAATTGCATCCTGCGTGTCAAACACCGGCCAGTGAGGCGCTGCCAGAGAAAACATGATTCTTGATTGGCAGTTCGCGGACCCTCTCGCCAGTGAGAATGTAAATGGCATTGGTCACCGCCGCCGCAATTGGCGGCGTTGCCGGCTCACCCAGACCTCCCAGTGCCTCGCCAGACTCAACGATGTGCACGTCAATCTCGGGCGAGTCAGCCATGCGGATCATCTCGTAGTCAGGGAAGTTATTTTGTGCGACCCGACCGTTCTCGATGGTAATTTCTCCGTACAGTGCGGCAGTGAGTCCGAAGATGATGCCACTCTCTACCTGTGAGGCGGCAGTATTGGGGTTCACTGTCCAGCCACAATCAATAGCACAGGTGACCTTGTGTACTACCGGGCGATTGTTGGCATCCATCGATACTTCGGCCACTTCGGCGACAATACTGCCGAAACTCTCCTGCACGGCAATACCCAGGGCATGGCCCTCCGGCAGATTCTCGCCATAGCCTGCGGCATTCGCCGCGACTTCCAAAACGCGCTGGTGACGTGGATGACCGCGCAGCAATTCCATACGCAGTTGGTATGGATTCTTGCCAGCACGATGGGCAATCTCGTCAACAAACGATTCGATGAAAAATGATTGTTGTGAGTGGTCGACGCTGCGCCATGAAGCGATCGGCACATGCGTCTCGACATCCACGACACGAATCGACTGATTGCCAATGGCGTAGGGAATATGTGCGGCACCTGGCACCTGAATCGGGCCGGTGAAGCGGTTATGCCAGGTAGTGACATTGCCATTGGCATCGAAAGCCGCCTTGAAATTGCTCGATACGGCGGGCCGGTAATAATCCTGCTGCATGTCATCTTCGCGCGAGAAAATGGTTTTCACCGGCACGTCGAACTCCATGGCGATCAGCGTGGCATGGTCGATCATGTTCCAGGTAAAAGGCAGTCGCCGACCGAAGCCACCACCAAGATAGCTGTGATGGAAAGTCACGTTGTCTTCTTTCAATCCGGCGATAGAAGCGACTCGTGCCTTGATGCCCAACGCATCCTGGGTGCTGGTCCACAGATCCGCCCGATCACCCTGAATGTGTACTGTGCAGTTCATCGGTTCCATCGGCGCATGCGCCAGATAGGGCACGCGATAGCCTGCCTCGATAACATCGTCAGCGGCGGCCAGACCGGCTTCGGCGTCACCGGATTCGAAGTCTTCACTGCTTTCTCCTGCCGCCAGACGCTCGTCGAAATGGGCAAAGATGTCGGCAGAAGTAGTGTTGTCGTAGTCGGAAGCGGAGAACTCAGCCTTCACCAGCTTCAGGGCTTCTTTGGCGCGCCAGTAGTTATCGGCCACCACGGCGACGGAGTCTTCGAGCTCGACGACCCGTTGCACGCCTGGTCGCGCCAGCGCTTCAGTGGCGTCTACCGACACCAGCGTGGTGCCGAATACCGGCGCCAGCCGAATAGCGGCGTACAGCATGTCTTCGCTGTGCGCATCAATGCCATAGGGAGCGGTACCATCGACCTTGGCCGGGATGTCGTTACGCGACATTGGCTTGCCCATGATGTTGAACTGATCACGGCTCTTCAGGGTGATATCCTGCGGTGGTTCAAGCAGGGCTGCAGCAGCGGCCAGTGAACCATAGCTGGCGCTGCGGCCACTGGCATTGTGTTGCACATGGCTCAACGCAGTACTGCACTCGCTGGCTGGCACACCCCATTGCTCGGCGGCGCACTGGATCAGCATCTGTCGGGCGGCGGCGCCGGCCGGGCGCATCGCTGAATCACCGGTAAAGCGCACCGAGGAGCTACCGCCGGTAATCTGCAGATTCATGATCTCGGCGATACTCACCGAGCTGAAGTTCACCAGTCCGGTGAGAAAACCGGGAAGGCCAAATTCGCTGGCAAAACCGCGCACCAGCGCGTCGTTGGCGAACAGGTCGGTCGCTGGTGCCTGCTCAATGGCGATTTCTTCCCAGTTGGCATCCAGTTCATCGGCGGCCATCATGGCCAGCGAGGTATGAATGCCCTGACCCATTTCGGAGTGCGGCACATAAATCGTAATGCGATTGTCCGGGTCGATGCGAATAAACGAGGTCAGGTAACGTTCGTTGCCAGCAACCAGTTCGCGGTTGGCAAGGCGGTGCTTGCTGGGGCGAGTGGCGGAATAACCAATTAAAACACCACCACCGGCGACGGCTGTGGCGAGGATAAAACGGCGTCGATTCATCTTCATGGGTCGTCTCCTCAGGCGTTGGCCAGTGCGCGAATGGCCTGGCGCACGCGAGGATAGGAACCGCAGCGACAGACATTGGTGACACCGGCGTCAATCTCGGCATCCGTGGGATTGGGATTGCGAGCCAGCAGGGAAGAGACGGCCATGATCATGCCGGATTGGCAGTAGCCGCACTGCGGCACCTGATGATCGATCCAGGCCTGTTGTACGTCGGTAATACTGGGAGCGGGGCGGGACGGGTTGGTGCCGGCAACGGCTTGCGCCAGTCCTTCGATAGTGGTGATCGCCTCGCCTTCCACGGCGCTCACTGGCGTCACGCAGCTACGGACTGCATTGCCATTGATATGTACGGTGCAGGCGCCACACTGGGCGATTCCGCAACCAAACTTTGTTCCCGTGAGGCCGAGCTCGTCGCGCAGGGCCCATAGAAGCGGCATGTCGGCTTCGACATCCAGTGTGTACTCGGTGCCATTGACCAGTAACGTAGCCATATTACTCCCCCATTATTCAGTAGCTATTGCAGCCATTGTAACGCCGCCCGGGGGCGAAAGCGACGTTGACATCCGGGTTCGTGGCAGACAGATGACAGCTGTGTGAGAATCAACGCTCAGCATTCACCCTGGCAGACAGATCATGACCGACACCCAACAATTTGTTTTTGAATACAGCAGCTTGCAGGCTGTGCACGTCGGTCAAAAACTCACCGTGGATTTGCCCCGGCAAATTAGCCAGGCCGGCTTGCAGAGAGTGCTGCTGGTGAGCAATCGCTCTTTGGCTGCCGCCAGTGGTGACTTTGCCGAATTGCGAGAATGTCTGGGAACACGCTGCGCTGGTCTGTTCAGTGCCATTCGCTCGCATACCCCGCGTGAAGATGTATTGGCGTTGCTGGCGCAGGCTCGGGCGGTCAATGCCGACCTGCTGCTGGCGATCGGCGGCGGTTCGGTGATCGATGCCTGCAAAGCGGTGCAACTGGCGATTGACGTTGATGTGCAATCGGAGCAACAGCTACTGGCATACGCCCAACGCAGTGACGGCGAGCGCGGCGAGCGGGCCGGGCAGGAAAAATATTGGGCTGAACAGTCAAGAATTCGCCAGTGGGCGGTACCTTCCACACTTTCCGGGGCCGAGTTCAGTAACAATGCGGGTGTGCTGGATACACAACGCGCGGCCAAAGAAGGCTATCGCGCGCCACGACTTTGCCCGCAACGTATTTTTTATGACCCGGCGTTGAGTCTGCACACGCCTGAATGGCTATGGCTCTCCACAGCGATCCGCTCGCTGGATCATGCCATCGAGGGCTACTGCTCGCCTAAAGCTCATCATTTCCTGCAAGGGCATTTTCTGCATGCCATGCGTTTATTGGCCACTTCCTTGCCGGCAGTCAAGGCTGACAACAGCGACTTGCAAAACCGCAGCCTCAATCAACAAGCCGTGTGGCTGGCCTGCTGCGGCCTTGGTACTGTGCCCCATGGCGCCAGCCACGGCATCGGTTATATCCTCGGTAGCCTGTGTGCAGTGCCCCATGGCCACACCTCCTGCGTCATGTTGCCGGCAGTACTGGCATGGAATGCTCAACAGCAACCTGAACAGCACGCTGCTATTGCCGCGGCACTGGGTCGGCCGGGGGAAGCTGCCGCGACGGTGGTCAGGGAATTGATCGCGGGGCTCGGTTTGCCAGTCACATTAGCCGGCGTCGGCGTCGACGAATCACAATGGCCAGAGATTGCCGATCGCGCCGCCAGGCACCCGGTAGTGCGCAATAATCCCCGAGAGATCACGACGCCCGCACAGGTACTGGAGATTCTGCAGTTGGCCAGCGGGTAAAATCAGCTGCCATCATCCGCTGCTACTACTACCAACAAGATGCTGGCAGTGCCCGGAAGCGCCCTGTGTATACGATGAGTGGCGCTGCGGTCAGGCGCTATAAGTCGCTACAATGAGGGCTCAAGGTGATCGCGTCAGTAGTGACCCACTGTCAGTTATTCTCGAATTCAGGAGTCGTTTGCTTTGCCAGTTACTGGTTTAGTCAGTTGTAGTGCACAATCTTTCCGGCGGCACAGTCCGCTGGCGGCGCCGTGGCTGGCCGCTGTGTTGCTGCTTGCCGCTGTCTCGACGTGGTCGCAGCTGGCGTTGGCGCAAAGTAGTGGCGACACGGCATTCGTGCGCTTTGTCGACGGCGAGCGCGCCTGGCAGGGCGCGTTGCAAACGGCTATCACGACTTATGAGCATCCTTCTGGCAAACAACTGGATCTGGTCGCCGCTGTCCATATTGCGGAACCGGAATACTACCAACAGCTGAACGAGTATTTCACCGCGCTAGATGCCGTGCTCTATGAGCTGGTTGCCGAACCGGATCAGCGGCCAACGCCTGACACAGCCGCTGCCTCACCGTTGAGTTTTATCCAGCGCGCCATGGCCGGCTTTCTTGATGTCAGTTTCCAGCTTGAGCACGTGGATTACCTGGCCGAGAATTTTATTCATGCCGATCTGAGTCCGGCAGAGCTGGATGCAATCATGGCAGCCAAGAATGAATCGTTTTTCACCATGTTTCTTTCGTTAGCCATGGCGGAGATGGCGAACGAGCAGGCCGCCCGCGAAGCGGGCCAGATGTCCACGAGCGCCTTTACTTATTTTTCCCTGATGAACGCCATGGCAGCCGAGGACCGTGGGCAGGCATTCAAATATCTGTTTGCCAGCGAATTAGGCCGCGCAGATACCTTGTTGGCGCAGCCGGAGGCGGAAGAATCATTGACCATACTCGGTGACCGTAACAAGGCAGCACTGCGTGTGCTGGAACAAACCCTGAACGACAGTGCAGCAGAGCACCTAGCTATATTCTATGGCGCGGCGCATATGTCGGGTCTGGAACGGGTGATTACTCAGGAGATGGGATTTAAGCGTACAGGGACAAAGTGGCTGGATGCCTGGACGATTCCTTGAAATGACAGCGATTTTGCTGTGACTCCCGGTTTTCCAGTTGACTCGGCCTAGATTAACAGGACAATAGCCTCACCGTTTCGCAATTGGGGCAACTCCACAGTAAAGGGGGAGTGGGGGTAAACGGCCAAGAGCTGCGCCGCACAGGCAACTCCAGGCTTCCGTTGTCAAACAGTCTGAAGTTATGAAATTCAATAAGGTAGGAATAATTATGAAAAAACTAACGAATGGATTGCTACTCATGGCCTTCGCCCTGCTTGTCGGTTGTGCCGCGAGTACACCTCCTGCAGTGGGAGTGTGGGCTGTAGAACTGAATACCCCGCTGGGCGCCCTGCCAGCAACTTTGACAGTCAATGCTGACGGCACTGGCTTGATGGCTGCCGAAGGTATGGGTGAGACACCTGTATCCGGCATTACTTTTGACGGTAGCGCCATGGCTTTTGAAGCAGCCGTTGACGCCCAGGGTCAAACACTGGTGCTGGAGTTTTCCGGTACTGTTACTGGCGATTCACTAGCCGGTGAGTTCGACAGCGATTTTGGTGCTTTCGCTGTAACTGGCACACGTCAGTAAGTTATTTTGGCAGCTGCACTGCTGCCAACAAAGAATCGGGCAAACCGCGATCGACTTTGATCGCAGGATGCCCGATTTTTTTTGCCCTGAGAAATTAGCCCCGCCACTTTCTCTAATGCTTTCGACTTTCGTGTCTGAAAAGGGCGCCACTTCGCCCTTTTTAAGCTGTGGTGATAGTCGATCACTTCGCGCACAGGCTTGATTTGATTATCGCCTGCTTCAAATGACGTTCAGTCGCATCTGCTCTTGCAGCCGCTGCATGTTTTCCTGAGCACTGCGGCTGTTGGGGTGGACCTCCAGCAAGCGCGCGAAGGCTTCCTCGGCGGCGTTCAGCTTGCCCTGCTGCACGTAAACCAGGCCCAGGCCGGATAGCGCGCCAAAGTGTCTTGGCTCCAGCGCCAGTGTCGCCTCAATGTCGGCAATTGAAGCCTCGTAGTCTTCGAGCACGTAGTAGAGCGTAGCGCGTTTGTTCCACGCTTCAGCAAAGTCCGGAAAGGAATCTATGAGTTGGCTGTAGATGGACAGGGCTTGTGCAAAAGCGCCGCTGTTCATGCGGGCTGTGCCGGCCGCCAGCAGGCGCTCGACATCCGGGTTTTCGTGTTGCAGCCAGATTTCCCAGATGTCATTTTCAATAAGGCTTATTTGTTGCGGTTCTTCGCTGAACTGCAAGCGCAGGAATAACTCATCCAGACGTGGATCACGCTGATCGGGCCACGCGGCATTGCTCACTAGCAGCGTGATCGCCAGTACTGCGAGACGCAGTCGGATGTTCATGACAGCTAACATGTTGAGCAGTATAGCGCTGCGTCGCACTGAGCGGCCAGTCGCTGCGTTCAGAAGTGCTCGGCGCTCGCCCGATGCCAGTCATCGCGATAGGACTTGGGGATGTTATCGGCGTGTAACTGGCCGTCGATCAGCGGCTCATAGATCTGATCAAAGTGCTTGAGGCCTTCGTTGTAACGACAAAACAGGTCAGCCGGTGTGGGATCATCCGGATTGCTGAAGCCCATGGCGCCACATAACTCGAAACAGGCATGCAGGGTGTGGTGATGGAAATTCTTCACACGCACTGACTTCTCATCCACATCGATGGCGCGGGC
>CAZQFA010000009.1:15226-80986 GCA_964592245.1 uncultured Pseudohongiella sp.
GTGCCCCCTTCAGCGCCGTCGATCGTGATGAAATCCGGCAGGATGTTGGTCTGCAGCATGGCTTTGACGATGGCCATGAACTCGGACTTGCGTCCCAGACAGAGCTTGAGGCCCACTGGTTTACCACCGCTGAGGTCGCGCAGACGAGCGATAAAGTGCAGTAGACCAAGCGGTGAGGAGAACTCGGGATGATTGGCTGGCGAATACACAGTCTCGCCGGCAGGAACGCCACGCGCTTCGGCGATCTCGGCTGACACCTTGACGCCAGGTAACACACCACCGTGAGAAGGCTTTGCTCCCTGGGAGATCTTCAGTTCGATCATCTTGACGCTGTCGCGGCCGGCATTGCGGCTAAAAGCCTCGGCACTGAACGTGCCATCCGGGTTACGGCAGCCAAAATAGCCGGTGCCAATTTGCCAGATCAGATCACCACCGTGTTTGAGATGGTGCTGGCTTATGCCACCTTCGCCGGTGTTGTGGGCGAAGTTGCCCAGCTTGGCGCCCTTGTTCATGGCAGCGATTGCGGGACCGCTCAGGGCGCCGAAACTCATGCCGGAAATGTTGAGACGTGAGGCACTGTAGGGTTGTCTGCAGTCTTTGCCGCCAAAAATAACCCGGGCATGTTCCTCAGAAACTGTGGTCGCAGCAATGGAGTGATTCAGGCTGCGGTAGCCCTCAGCCAGAATATCCTGCTCGGTGCCAAAGGGTAGCGTGTCGTTAGCGCCCTTGGAGCGGCGATAGATCAGATTGCGCCGTTCACGAGAAAACGGTCTTTCCTCGGTGTTGTTGGCAATAAAGTACTGCTGAATTTCCGGGCGTATGAATTCCAGCAAATAGCGCAAGTTGGCCAGCACCGGATAGTTGCGACGCAGGTTGCTGCGACTGAACAGGACTTCATAGAGCCCCAGCAGCGTCCAGGCGAGCAGTAAGAGAAAGACAGTGAACTTGACCGGATGGGCAGAGAAGGCATTGATCGTGAACACCCAATCGGTGTTAACGAGCAACCAGATCAGACTGGCAGGCATCAATATGAGTGCAACGATACCAAGTATCAGAACTACGGGTGTCATAGTGGGCCTGCCAGGTCCGGTACGGGCGATTTACACCCGTTGTTAGAAGGTCATGACAAAGGTCACAGCGGTTTCAGTGTCAGTATTCTCGCGGCCGATGGGAACAACTGTCTGGTGTTTCACTTTTACAGAAAAACGCAGCGACAGGTTTTCCATAATCTGGGTCTCGATGCTGGTCAGTGAGCGATAAATGTTGGAATCCGAACCGGCTTCCACACTGAGATCCTGACTAAACAGGGCGGTGTCCGAAACCGTCCATTCGTATTCTCCGGCCAGACGCAAGATCGGCTCATCGCGGGAGCTGCCATCTTCCAGTCGCGAATAGCGCACACCGATACCGGAGTTGGTCGTCAGCTGCATGTTCTGAATACCACGCAGGAATTCGTGACCGTAGCTGAAGGTCAGGTTGGACTGACTGTCGAAACCGCTGAAGCGGTCGTCTTCATGGGAGATTCGTGATTGAAAGAAGCTGTAATCGGTAATCTCGTAATTGGCACTGGCGACAGCGACTACACGCTGGCCTTTGACCTGGTTCTCGCTTGAGGCGTAGAGACCGTCAAGCGTAAAAGCGTAGTTCCAGCTTTCCTGATCGATATTCAGGGCGGCAGCGAAATTCAGGGTTTCACTGTCCGTATTACCGGAAGTGAACAGGGCGCCCAGTTCGATCTCACGCGTGATGTCTGTTTGTGCGTTGGCTCCCATCGCCAGTGCTAAAAGTGGCGTTGCAAGCAGGAATTTTGTTCGTTTCATCATATTTGTTTCCAAATTCTGTATTTCCAGTCATCTACTTATTCGGCACCAAGCCCCATTCACTTAGTTTTACTGCAGTCGTTAAATTGTCCACCAGTGTCGATAATATTGCGGTACTTTCAGCCGCTTCCGGTTACACTAGGGTCGTCGGATTGTTTACGTTATCAGGCATGAAGCTATGTCCCTCGGCTTACGTCCTCACGGGAACTCTGGATTGCCATCCATCTTGAATTAACGATGAAGACCCTATTTTTAGTTCGTCACGCCAAATCCAGTTGGTCTAATCCGGACTTAAAAGACTTTGAGCGGCCTTTGAGCAGTCGCGGTGTCGCAGATGTGCCGGTCATGGCGGCGCGCTTGCGCGAGCGCCATTCAGCGATAGGTTGCATTATTTCCAGCCCGGCGGTGCGAGCGAAAACCACGGCCAAACTGCTAGCCGAGAACATCGATTATCCAGTTGGAGATGTCGGTAGCAACCCCGAATTGTATTTTGCCGGCTCCGGCATGTTTCTCAAGGCGGCCAGCCTGCTTGACGAAGTGCATGATTCCGCCATGCTGGTCGGTCACAATCCTGCTATCACAGAATTTGCCAACGCCATGGCCGGCGTGGATATTGATAACATTCCCACATGTGGCATCGTCGAATTGAGTCTGCCTATTCAGCAATGGTCCGACATTGAGTTCGGTCAGGCCACGCTCGTGAATTTTGATTACCCCAAAAAAGCCGATGAAGCCGACGCGGTGTAAACCGATGTCGTTGCGCCTTGCCTTACAACGTCTGCAATTGCGCAAGGGTGCTGCCTACTCAACAGTTTTTCGAATGGCGAAAAAACCTGCCAGGCATTTGACCTTGTTGAGCGCTTGTTTGCTATTGCTGGCCTGCGAGGAAGAGTCGCTGATCTCCAGCAGCGCTGATCCCGCTACCGGTCGGTGGTACAGCGCCGAGTTACAGGCGCAGGGGCGAGCCGTTTTCGCGCAAAACTGCGCCAGCTGTCACGGCAACAATGCGCAGGGACTGGCTGATGACTGGCGGGCGCGTCAGGCGGATGGTTCTTTTCCACCACCGCCATTGAATGGCAGCGCCCATGCTTGGCATCATCCCCTGTCGGTCTTGCGCCAGGTTGTGGATGAGGGAGGCACTGCGCTGGGTGGGCAGATGCCTGGCTTTGCCGGGCAACTGAGCGAAGAAGAGAAGTTGGCTGCGATTGCCTTCTTTCAGAGTTATTGGAGTGATGAAATCTATGCGCAATGGCAACAAATGGGTGGCATTGAATAAGTTGTGTTCAGTGGGGCTGGGTATGGCGCTACTGCTGCCTGCCTGTGCACAGCTTGACGGGTCTGATTCATGGCAATCTGACCTGTACGCTGATCACGCGCTGGTTGGTCGAATCTGGCGGACTTCGACTCAATCCTTTATCACCGAAGAAGAATTGCAGGCCGATCTTAACAGCGCCAGGTATCTCCTTTTAGGTGAGAAACATGACAATCCTGATCATCACAATTTGCAACTGGCTATGCTGCAATCGCTGGCAGCGAAAGATCGTCTCGCCAGTGTCACATTTGAGATGCTGGACAGCAACGCTGACCAGGCACTGACATCTTTATACGACAATCGCGGTATGACAGGCACCGCACTGCGCGATTATCTGCAATGGGACGACGAGGGGTGGCCTTGGCAGTTCTATGGCCCACTCGTGCAGGAGACTTACGAGGCAGGGCTGCCGTTGCTGGCGGGCAATATCAGCCGCGCTTCCATTAGTGCCATTTATGCGGACAGCGAAGCGGCGCCACAAGTCGTTCTCAGTGCGGCAGCACTCGAGCAGTTGCATGTGGATATCGACGAAAGCCACTGCGGCATGTTGCCGGAATCGCAGTTTCCTGCCATGGTGCGGGTACAACAGGCGCGTGACCAATCCATGGCGGAGCGCCTGCCGCTGCCGCCAGCGGATAAACTGGCGGTACTGATCGCCGGTAACTACCACGTGCGTCAGGATCTGGGAGTACCCAACTACTTGCTGTCCGCCGAATCCGGATTAACACGGGACGAGATTGCCGCACTGACTTTCATGGAAGTGCAGCCTGACAGCGAGTCACCCGCCGAGTACCTCGGACCTGCAATGGAACAGAGCGAGCCTGCCTATGATTATCTGTGGTTTACACCGGCGGTGCGGGCTAGCGACTATTGCGCCTCTTTTCAGTAGGCTGACGGGGCTATGAGCGTAACTTTGATGATCGCCAACCAAACCAACAGACACACACAAGTCAGCAAGTCCCAAGCCGCCACCGGTCGCTGGTGCCACCACGTTGTACTGACGTGCTGCCTTGCGCTCATCAGCCTGCTGTCTACCTTAAGTCATGCTCAGCGTTATCCACAGATCGGTGGCACCGATGCTGACCTGTACAATCTGGATTACGATCAGGCGGGCGAATTCAATTTCGTTCGCGTCCAGTTCGACAGTTATTTCGGTGGTGGTTACGGCTACGGCCCCTGGTCAATTGATTTCCCCGACGCCGACATGAATTTTCTGCGTGGTGTGTCGCGTCTGACCAATGTGCGGGTGATGAGTGAACCCATTGTGCTGCGCTTTGATGACGAGAGGATTTTTGATTATCCGTTCCTGTACATGCTGGAAGTCGGTCAGGGCGGCGGTATCACCATGACGCCTGGCGAGATCGCCAATCTGCGCGAGTACCTGTTACGCGGTGGCTTCCTGCTGATTGATGACTTTTGGGGGCAGCGGGAGTGGGATAACTTCGAAGCGGCTTTCACACAGGTATTTCCCGATCGTGAGATTGTCGAACTCACTGCCGAGCATGAGATATTTCATGTCTACTACGACATCGATGGACCACAATTGATTCCGGCGTTGTACCGCACCGATGAGCGTGGCGAGCAGGGCATCGATTACGCCTCCAATCACGCCATTCTTGATGACGCCGGCCGCGTTATGGTGTTGATTAACTGGAACTCTGATATGGGTGACGGCTGGGAACACACTTATCACCCATCCTATCCAACCCGCTATGCCAATGCGGCCTACCGTCTGGGCATCAACTACCTGATGTATTCAATGACGCACTGAGTCCGCTGCAACCAATCTAGTGATCCATCGGATTGGTCTTGTCCGCATCGATATCCAAACCTGTTGACCAATGTTTGAGTTGCTTGCTGTCGATCTCGCCACGGCGATAAAGGCCAACGAGCGCGGCGTGAGTGATGTAGTCAGCGCTGATCTCGAAATAGCGGCGCAGATCAGGCCGCGCTTCACTACGCCCGTAACCGTCCGTTCCCAGTACGAGATAGTCATCGGGCATCCAGCGCGCAATGGAATTAGGCAATGCCTTCATGTAGTCGCTGGCAGCGACGATCACCGCATCGATCTCGCCAAACAATGACTGCACCGTCGGCACTTTCTGCTTGTCGACAGGATGCAGGCGATTATGTCGTTCACAGGCCTCGGCATCGCGGTATAGCTCATTATAGCTGGTAACACTCCACACACAGACGCTCAGACCGAGTTCAGCCAGCTTGGCGTGCGCCGCCAATACCTGTTGCATGATGGCGCCACTGCCGAGTAAGTGCACCTGACTTGCAGACGGATTGTCGCCCGAATACAAATAGGCGCCCTCAAGAATGCCCGCACTGACATCACGCCCCGCGGGCATGGCAGGCATCGTGTAATTTTCGTTGTAGGCGGTCAGATAATAGAAAATATTCTCCTGCTCCTGATACATGCGACGAATACCCTCGCGCACAATCACCACCAGCTCGTAGGCAAAGGCCGGGTCATAACTTTTCAGATTGGGGTAGGTATTGGCGACGATCTGCGAGTGGCCGTCCTGATGCTGAATGCCTTCACCGTTCAGCGTTGTGCGACCAGCGGTGCCGCCGATCAGGAAGCCGCGACAGAGCATGTCGCCGCAGGTCCAGATCATGTCGCCGACGCGCTGGAAGCCGAAAATAGAGTAGAAGAAATAGAACGGAATCATCGGCAGGCCGTGCACCGAGTAGGCAGTTCCCGCAGCCAGGAATGAAGCCAGGGCGCCGGTTTCACAGATGCCTTCCTGCAGAATTTGCCCGTCTTCGGCCTCACGATAAGCCACCAGCGTGTCGGCATCCACGGGCGTGTAGTGTTGTCCCTGCAAGGAGAAAATGCCGGCAATCTTGAACAGCGCCTCCAGTCCAAAGGTGCGCGCCTCATCTGGCACAATGGGCACGATATACCGGGCGATCGATTTGTCGCGCATCAGTGTTGAGAGAATGCGTACCAATGACATGGTCGTGGATTGCGGTCGCTCGCCTGAGCCGGCCAGCAACGATTGGAAGCTGACCATGTCCGGCGGGGTTAAAGAAATGCAATTGACGCCTCTCTGCGGCAGCGGGCCACCAAGTTTTTCGCGGCGCGACTTCAGGTATTTGATTTCCGGGCTGTCGTCGGCCGGTTTGTAAAACTCTGCCTGCTCGATGGCTTCCGTACTCAACGGTATGCCAAAATTGCGGGCGATCTCTACCCGCTGCCTGGCATCGAGATTCTTCTTCTGGTGTACCGTGTTGCTGCCCTGGGCGCCGACCATGCCATCGCCCTTGACCGTCTTGACCAGAATCACAGTGGGTTTGCCCTGACTGCGCGCCGCCCGGTCGAATGCCGCGAAGATCTTGGTGACATCCTGACCACCGCGCTTGATCATTTTTACTTCGTCGTCGCTGAGCGAATTCATCATCGCTTCCAGCTCCGGGTTGCCGTGGACCCAATGCTCCCGCTGCAGATCGCCCGGCAACACCGAGTAGCGCTGATAATCACCGTCGACACATTCTTCCATACGCCGGCGCAAGGTGCCGTTGATATCTGCGCTGAGCAAGGTGTCCCAGCCACTGCCCCAGATCACTTTGATCACATTCCAGCCAGCACCGGTGAACGACGCCTCCAGTTCCTGAATGATCTTGCCATTACCACGGACGGGACCGTCCAGTCGCTGCAGGTTGCAGTTCACCACGAGAATCAGATTGTCGAGATTTTCCCGCGAGGCGATATTGATCGTGCCCAGTACTTCCGGCTCGTCGGTTTCACCGTCACCGATAAAACACCAGACTTTGCCACCTTCGTTGGTCTTCAGCCCGCGATTCTCCAGATACTTGGCAAAGCGGGCCTGATAGATGGCAGTGGGTGTCGACAAGCCCATGGAGGCGTTGGCCACCTGCCAGTAGTCCGGCATGGAGCGCGGGTGTGGATAGGATGACAGTCCGCCACCGGGTTGCAGTTCACGACGATAATGCTGCATCTGTTCATCACTCAAACGGCCTTCAAGCCAGGAGCGCGCATAGACTCCCGGGGCCGCATGCGGTTGCAGGAACACCAGATCACCGCCGTAGTCCGCGGTGCGGGCGCGGAAGAAATGGTTGAAGCCGACTTCCATCATCGTCGCCGCGGATGCATAGGTGGCGATATGACCGCCAACCCCGGTACCGGCATCCTGCGCCTGCATGACCATGGCCATGGCGTTCCAGCGCAGAATATTCTCCAGTCGCTGTTCGACAACCATGTCGCCAGGGTACGGTGGTTGCTGTGCCAGCGGAATCGTATTCAGGTAGGGGGTATTGACGGTGGCACTGCCGGCGCCGGGAATATTATTGCGCGAGCGCCATTGATTGAGCTCGGTAAGAATGGCATTCACACCTTCACTACCATAGTTCTCGAAGATGTTCTCGATGGCATCCAGCCATTCTTGCTTGTCTTGTTCAATGAGCGGATCCAGGAGGAGTTTATTATTCATCGCATATTATTCCCTGACCGACTTTGGTAGAGTCGATGGGGTAAAGTCCTTGGGGAAAAGTCCCTGAGGCTCTACCGGTTATCATTTATTCTTCCAAGAAATTTACCAAACGCTATGAGAGAACTGAAAGGCCAAAAATAGTTATAGGTAATAGACAATGCCCAGATACTAGCGCATTGAGCGAAAACAGGAACCCCAATAATGACTAAAAAGACTTCCTGCATCCTGCCGCTGACCCTGCTGACTGCAGTACTTGGCGCCTGCAGCCCTGAACAATCCGCCGCCCCGGTTGCCCTGTCGCTGGCAACTGTTTCCAATCAGCCTTATCTGCTCAGTGGCGGCGACGCGCTGCTGGAGATTAGTGCCAGCGTGCCGGCAGCACAGTTGCAGTTACAACTCCCCACCGGCGTCAGCCATTCTGCTCTGCAGGAAATGCCGAACGCGCAGGCCGGGTATCGCTACCGGACACTGGTCACGGGCATGGCTGAGGGCACGAATCGCGTCACACTCAGCAGTGGCAGCAGCCAGGCGGAACTGGTGTTGACCAATTACCCAAAGTCCGGACCCGTTATTTCCGGCCCTCAACAGACGCCGTATTTCTGCCTCGGCGAACTGGCTCCGGCAGCCGATGGCTCGCCGCGGCAATTCGCCATTGGAAATGGTGAATCGCTGGACATCAGCACCCAGGGCGCGGATTGCTCCTTGCCGACCCGCGTTGACTACGTCTATCGCTCCACCGACAGTGATGCTGGCTTCAAACCGCTGAGCGATACCAGTATGCGGCCAGCGGATCTGGCCTTTGCCCGCTCCGGTGACAATGGCGAAGTGCCTTACATCGTGCGTCTGGAAACCGGCACGATCAACCGCGCCATTTATCAAATCGCAATTTTGCATGATCCGGCGACTCCGGAGCCCACCGGTGTCATGCCCTCGGCTGCCTGGAACGGTCGCCTCGTCTACACCTATGGCGGTGGCTGTGAAGCGGGTTATTTTCAGGGCACCGGCACCGGAGGTGTGTTAGAGAGCACCATGCTGAGCGCAGGCTATGCCGTGGCCTCGTCGACGCTGAACGTCAACGCACAGGGCGGTTGTAATGATGTCATCTCCGCCGAAACTACCATGATGGTGAAAGAACATTTCATCGAACACTATGGCGAACCCATGCACACCATCGGTCGTGGCGGTTCCGGAGGCGCCATGCAGCAATTATTGATCGCCGGTGCCTATCCCGGCTTGCTGGATGGCCTGCTGATCAGCAACACCTTTGCCGATGCGGTAACCTACTTCACTGATTCTCAGGAATGCGCCAGCCTGCTGCGTGACTACGTCAATGATCCGGCCAAAAATCTCGACGATGAAACCAGGAATATCATTGGCGGCTGGTCCATGTGGTCGCTGTGCGAAACGTCGTTGGGAGATCGCCCCAAGCGCATTGCGCCAGATGATTGTCCGGCGGCGATACCGGCTGGCGAAGAATATGATGCCATAAGTAATCCACAAGGGGTCAGATGTTCCATTTATGATGGCATGCGCAATATTTTCGGAGAGCGCCTGTACACGGATATCAGTGCCAGCCGCGAGTTTGCCCGTGCCCCCCATGATAATGTCGGTGTGCAATATGGATTGGCCGCGCTCAATGAAGGTCTGATCGATACGCAGTTCTTTCTCGATCTGAACGAGAACATTGGTGGCTGGGACATTGATGTCAATTCCCGTCCCGAGCGCACCGTCGCTGATGAGGACGCAGTGCGTATCGCTTATGAAACCGGGCGCGTTACTAACGGTGCTGCCGGCCTGTCACAGGTGCCGATCATTGATGATCGCGGTTATCTGGATGACATCGGTAATTTTCATGCCAGCGTTTATTCCTTTGTTACCCGGGCCCGCCTGGAGCGCGACAACGGCCATGCAGACAATTATGTTCTGCGCCGCCACAATCGCGACATGGACCTGATGCCGGAGAATCTGGCGCAGATGGACCAGTGGCTGACCAACTTGCATAGCGATTATTCATCAGCACCGATGCTGGACAAGATTGTCGCTGCACGGCCATCCACTTTGCAGAACGATTGTTACGCCGAGAACGGTGAGCGCATTGTTGAACAACCGCAATTCGATATGACCAGCCTGTATGACAATACTGCCGGTGCCTGCAATCGCCTGTTCCCACCCCATGCCGGACTGCGCCTGATTGCCGGTGGCCCGCTGACGAATGACATACTCAAGTGTCAGTTAAAAGCGATCGATCCGGATGACTACACAGTGCAGTTCAGCGCTGAAGAAATGGCGCGTCTGCAAGCGATCTTTCCGCAAGGGGTATGCGACTGGAGCCGTCCGGGAGTCGGTCAGCAAAGCAATCAGACCTGGTTGTCATTCGGGCCATCACCGGTGAATCGTTACGAGGATAACCAGTAAGTTGCGTACTGTGCGATCACCAAGGAAACTCGATCGCCTCCACGGCATCGAGTTCCGGGTGGCCGCGTAAATATTGCTGGATTAACTGCGCGTCATTTTCTACGCAGCCGCTGGAATTGTTGAAGATGTATTCACTACTCAGGGTGGTGATGTGCTGCGCCAGGCCGATCGTGTGCTTGAACAGGTCGATATCGTCCGGTGGCAGGCCTTCGTTGTTATAAAAGTCGGTGAGCAGCATAAGTTGTTCCTGGGTCAATTCACGGGCGAGAATGTCAGCGATACCGTCCGCATATTTCTCCCAGCGGTAGACCCGGGCATAGCAATCGGCAATCTGGTTTTGCAGGGTTGCCGGTAACTGCACAGCCACTGCCATCTCCACAATACTCACATACATGTCGATGATGTGTTGCGCTTGCTGCGCTGCCAGATTCTCGAATTGTTCGCCGGTCCGGGTGACTTGCAACAATTCGTTGGCGCCGTCGAGTGAACCGGCGACACTTTTCCATGGCAGCCCGAGCACACAGCCGAGCGCCGCGCAAAGCAATGGCAACCGTCGTCGTTTCGCGCGTTGTTGTGTTGAGCAGTCCGGCATGGCCTGTTCTCTCTGCCTGTTTTCTCTGCCTTTTCTATCTGCCTGGGCACTGCCGTCAGTCTACTCCAACGAAATCATGCGAAACAGTGATGCGCCGAGGCAAATTGACAAGTTGGCAAGTTGAAAGAGCGCGCACTGGTTCCTGCCCGGGCTTGCTCACGCGCAAAACCTGAACCGAAGTACGGACTATTCACGTATAAGTTTTCGCGAGACAGCTGCCTACACGCTGTCATGTTCGGCGGAGACTGCTGGCCGATTTTTTACATTCGACACGGTGCCTGCCGATAGGATGGATGCTCGCCTTGTATAGTGTTGTTTATTAAAGCAACAGATTGCTGTTGTGACTGGTTGTCGAAATCCGCGGTGGGAATCTATTTGACTCTGCTCCGAGACAATGACAACATGCTGACGAACGCCGACCAACGAGGGTTGTCATAGTGCACTCGCCGAAACGGGTATTGTTCCTGGATCTGGTTCTTTCCATTTTCCGTCTTAACAGTTTGCTCATCGCCGAGGGTGATGCCATGACGGAAAAGATGGGCCTGACCCATGCCCGCTGGAAAGTGATCGGTGCCATCGCCCTTTCCAGTGCCGGTCTCACCGTGCCCGGTATCGCTCGAGTACTCGGTCAATCCCGCCAGGCTGTCCAGCGCATTACCGATGTGATGGTGGAAGACGGCATACTACAATACGTGCCTAACCCGAAACACAAACGCTCAGTGCTCGTCACCCTGACCGATCAGGGCAAAGACGTTTATAACACGCTGCGCGAAGTCCAGGATCCCTGGGCCATAGACACCACCGAAGAGATTCCCATCGAAGAGCTGGAAACTGCTCTGCGCCTGATACGTCGCCTGATTAAAAAGTTCAACTGACAGGACTTGCCAATCTCATGGCAGAACTCAGCAGCCGACTTCCACGCCAACTCTACAGTGCCGAGCAGGTGCGACAGCTCGATGCACTGGCTATCGCCAGACCCGGCAATTCCGGCCTGAAACTGATGCAGGCAGCGGGTGCCGCTACCTTTGCGGAGATCACCGAGACCTGGCCGCAATTGCAGCAACTCATTATTTTCACTGGTGCTGGCAACAACGCCGGTGACGGTTTTGTCATTGCCACGCTGGCTCGCGCGGCCGGCTTGCAAGTGCAACTCGTGGAGCTGGCTGATCCCTCCAAGTTGCAAGGTGCGGCAGCGCAAGCCCGTCAGCAAGCCGAGGCCGCCGGAGTGAGTGCAACCGCATTCGCTGTCGGGGCATTGAATCTGTCTGAGCAAGTACAGCAAACGGTCATTGTTGATGCCTTGCTGGGCACGGGGCTGGCGCGTGCGGTTGAAGGTGATTACGCAGCCGCGATCCAGCTTATCAACGATAGCCTCTGTCCGGTGGTAGCTGTCGATATCCCGTCCGGCTTGTCGGCGGACACCGGCATGGTGATGGGCAGCGCTGTCAACGCCCAGCTGACAGTGACCTTCATCGGCTTGAAGATTGGTCTGCTGACCGGCGCCGCTGGTGACTTTGTTGGTCGTCTGGTGTTCGCCAGTCTGGATGTGCCGGAGCAGGTTTATCGGGCGGATGAGGCGCCCGGTCCATTGGCTACTCGCCTGGACATTCACACTGTCGGTAAGTACTTACCAGCACGACGAGCCACAGCCCATAAAGGTGACTTTGGTCATGTGCTGTTGATTGGGGGTGATGCGCAGTACGGTGGCGCCATCATGCTGGCGGCTGAGGCTGCGGCCCGTGCCGGTGCCGGTCTGGTCAGTGTCATTACTCGCAGTGCCCATCGCAACGGCCTGCTCGCCCGACGCCCGGAAGTCATGGTGCTGGGGACCGAAGACGAAGGCTATGCGCCGGACGGTTTGTTGCAGCGCGCCTCCGTGATCGTGATTGGCCCGGGTCTGGGTCGCAGTCGCTGGTCACGGCAGCAATTGCAGCTCGCTCTCGCCGCCCAGCGCCAGCGCGGTGTACCGCTGGTAGTCGATGCCGATGGTTTGCAATTGCTGGCCGAGCGGCGCGAAGAAAACAGCAGTGTGGCCAGAGCCAATTGGATACTGACACCGCATCCGGGTGAGGCGGCAGCGCTACTGGGCTGCAGTAACGCCGACGTGCAGGCCGATCGGGTACAAGCAGTCACCAGACTGGTCAAGCTATGGGGCGGCTATTGTCTATTGAAAGGCTTTGGTAGCCTGACGGCTGGCAGCCATTCACTGGCGCTTTGCAGCGAGGGTAATGCGGGCATGGCTACCGGCGGCATGGGCGATGTGCTGTCCGGTTTGATTGCCGGCCTGGTGGCGCAGGGGTTGTCTCTGCAAGACGCCCTGAACTGTGCCGTTTGCGTCCATGGCGAGGCTGCAGATCTGGCGGCAGGACAATTCGGACAGCGCGGCCTCTTGGCAAGCGATCTGTTTCCCTTTATAAGGCAGTTGCTCAACCCACACGCAACGGCCTGAACCACGATCATGGATAACCACAGCTTAGCACTGGCTAACGAAGCAGCAACGCTGGCTTTTGCCGAACGCCTCGCGCGCGCGACTTTTGCCGACCCGGAACGAATTCCCGATGGCGACCAACCCGGCTGCCCGACCACCGGTGGCATCATCTATCTCAGTGGCGAACTGGGTGCCGGCAAGACGACGCTGACCCGTGGCTTGCTGCGTGGCTACGGCTTTTCAGGTGCCGTTAAGAGTCCAACCTATACGCTGGTAGAACCCTATGAATTCGACCAGTGCCAGCTCTACCACTTTGATCTGTATCGACTTGCCGATCCGGAGGAGGTGGAATACCTCGGCGTTGAAGACTATTTCCAGCCTGCCAACCTGTGTATTGTTGAATGGGCAGAGCGCGGTGCCGGTGTGATTCCGCCAGCAGATTTGTCCATTACGCTGGCGCTGGCGGGAACTGGTCGCGAGTTACACTGTCAATCCCATACAGAAAAAGGCGCGCGCATTAGCAAAAGATTGTGGCCTTGAGGCCGAAACTACTAGACAACGTGAACCTTGTCTTTCAGAAGAACAATTGCAGGCGATAAACGTGTTTCGTTCGCTAAAAATAACTCTGGCAATAGCCACCATCGCACTAGTGAGCATCCCGGGCAGCCCCTTGCAGGCGGCGGATGTTAATGATGTGCGCATGTGGCGCGCCCCGGACCATACGCGTCTGGTTTTCGATCTCAGCGGCGCCGTGGACTATGAGTTGTTTACCCTGACAGGCCCGGACCGCGTGGTGATCGACTTCAGTAACAGTGAATTGCGCGGCAGCTACGCCGATCTCGATTTCAGTGACAGCCCCATTGAAGCTATTCGCAGCGGTGCCCGCGATGACAACCAGCTGCGTTTTGTGCTCGACCTGAGCGCCAAAGTGGACCCGCGCAGTTTCATCTTGCCGCCGAATCAGGACTTCGGTAATCGTCTGGTTATCGACCTGTATGATCTGGCACCGCCTCCACCACGCACTGTCTCGGCACCGACGGCTGTGCGCACACCACCAAGTGATGAAGGCAGACGCGATATCGTGATCGCCATTTCGGCCGGCCATGGCGGCGAAGACCCGGGCAGCATCGGCTATGACGGGCGCATCAAGGAGAAAGACGTCACGCTGGCAATCTCCCGCTACCTGGAGGACAAGCTCAATAGCATGCCCGGTTATCGTCCGGTCATGATTCGTGATGGCGACTATTATGTACAACTGGAGCAGCGGCCCGAGATTGCCCGGCGCGAGCGTGCCGATCTTTTTGTTGCAGTGCATGCCGACGCCTTCCGCAGCTCGCGCGCCAACGGCGCCACGATCTATGCCTTGTCTGGTGACCGGGCCGACCGCGAGAATTCGCGTCGCGTCGCGCAGAAAGAAAACAGTTCTGACCTGTTGGGCGGTGTCGATGGCGACATTACCCTCGGTACTTTCGATGACGATGTGGCGCTGACGCTGGTCAGTCTGCAAATGGCCTGGAGCATGGAGCAGAGCCTGATCGCCGGCACTCATGTGTTGCAGTCGATGGATGGCATTGCCCGGCTGCGCCGCGACAAAGTGCAGCAGGCCTCACTGCAAGTGCTGAACTCGCCGGACATCCCTTCAATTCTGGTCGAGACCGGTTATGTGACCAATCCGGGCGATGCCAAGAACCTTACATCTCCCGACTATCAGCGTTTGATGGCGGCGGCACTGGCACAAGGCATTGCCAATTATTTCTATGAGTCAGCGCCACAGGGTACGTTGATTGCCTGGAACAAGCGCAATGGGATCCTGCCCGGCTCCTACACGGTCAAGCGTGGCGATAATCTGTCCGAAATCGCTCTGCGCTTTGGTTTGTCACTGTCTGAACTCAAGCGTCTGAACAATCTGACATCCAATACTATCCGGATTGGCCAGCAACTGACGCTGCCCGGTAACGAGCCGATCCGGGTCAGCGAACACACCATCCGCCGCGGCGAGACCTTGTCAGAAATCGCCGAGCGCTACCGCGTTAATCTGTCCAGCCTGCGTCAGGCCAACAACATCTCCGGCGACCGCATCATGGTCGGTCAGGTATTGAAGATTCCTACCAGCTAATTGTCCTTACCCCCTACGGTCATTGTGCTGGAGTGCTACAATGACCGGCATCAGTCAGTACTGCCAATCAGTACTATCAATTCTCCCTGCCCGGGTTCAGGCTTTGCATTCATGGCGCGAATCAATTTATTAAGTCAGCGACTGGCGAATCAGATTGCTGCCGGTGAGGTTGTTGAACGTCCCGCGTCTGTCATCAAGGAATTGCTGGAGAACAGTCTCGACGCCGGGGCCTCGCGGCTCGATATCGATGTCGAGCAAGGCGGTATCAAACTGCTGCGTGTTCGCGACAATGGCGGCGGCATTCACCACGACGATTTGCCGCTGGCCCTGAGCCGTCACGCCACCAGCAAGATAGCCGATCTGGATGATCTCGAGAGCATCGCCAGCCTGGGCTTCCGCGGTGAAGCGCTGGCGAGTATCAGCTCGGTCTCGCGACTGAGCTTGCTGTCACGCGCCAGCGAAGATGACGGCTCGGCCGGCTGGAAAGTGGAAACCGAAGGGCAGGGTATGGAAGCCCGCGTCGAACCTGTAGCCCACCCACAGGGAACGACGGTGGAAGTACGCGACCTGTTTTTCAACACACCGGCACGCAAGAAATTCCTCAAGACAGAAAAAACCGAATTCACGCGCATCGATGAAGTGGTCAAGCGTCTGGCGCTGAGCCGCTTCGATGTGCAGTTCAATTTGCAGCACAACCAGCGTGCCGTGCATCAACTGCTTGCCGCCCATAGCGACGCCGAAATCAGACGCCGCGTGGCGCTGGTTTGCGGATCCACCTTTGTTGAAAATTCCATTTATGTCGATCGCGAGGCGTCGGGCCTGCGTTTGTCCGGCTGGGTCAGCCTGCCGACGTTTTCCCGCAGTCAGGCCGACCTGCAATATTTTTATGTGAATGGTCGCATCATTCGCGACAAGCTGGTGACACACGCGGTTAAACAGGCTTATCGCGATGTGCTGTTCCATGGCCGTCATCCGGCCTATGTGTTGTATCTGGAATTGCCGCCATCGGCAGTAGACGTGAACGTGCATCCGACCAAGCATGAAGTCCGCTTCCGCGACAGCCGTCTGGTGCACGATTTTCTTTTCAGTGCTTTGCACAAGGCGCTGGCCAATGTCACGCCGGAATCACGGCTTACTGCCCAATCACAGCATAACGCTGCCTACGGCAGTAATGAGTCGGCACCGGCATTCGACACTGGTACAGCTAACAACGGCTGGGCCTCGTCGGCGGAGCTGGCCGCGAGCCAGTCGAGTCTGCAATTGCGCGATGAGCCGGCTTTCAGCAACTACCCACAACCTGTTGGCGAGCCTTATTCACGTGCAGATCACCAACAGCAAATGGCCGCCTTGCAAGCACTGCATGCAGATGACGCGGAAGTCCCGCCGCTCGGTTATGCCATCGCCCAGCTGCATGGTATTTATATTCTGGCGCAGAACAAGGAAGGGCTGATCATTGTCGACATGCACGCCGCCCACGAGCGCATTACTTATGAGCGCATGAAGCGCGCTTGCGAGAACGAAGAGTTAAAAATGCAGCCGCTACTGGTGCCGCTGTCGCTGGCTGTCAGTCAGGCAGAGGCCACTTGCGCGGAGAATGAGGCCGCGACATTGCGTACACTGGGTCTGGAGTTGGAGCGCGTGGCCGAGGAGTCGCTGGTAGTGCGGCAGGTGCCGTCAATTCTCAAGGATTCGAACATCGAACAGCTGGTGCGCGATGTGCTCTCCGATGTGCTGGAATACGGTAGCAGTGATCGTCTCAGTGCCCATCAGAATGAACTGCTGTCCACCATGGCCTGTCACGGTTCCGTACGCGCCAATCGTCATCTCACCATTCCGGAAATGAACGCGTTGCTCAGAGACATGGAAGCCACCGAGCGCAGCGGCCAGTGCAATCATGGCCGCCCCACCTGGGTCTATCAGTCACTGGATGCGTTGGATAAACTGTTTCTGCGCGGTCAGTAACGATGTCAGACACGAGCACCTCCCTACCACCTGTCATCTGTCTGATGGGGCCAACCGCAGCGGGCAAGACGGCCCTGTCGCTGGAGGTGGCGAAGCAATGTAACGTGCAATTGATTAGTGTCGATTCGGCGCAAGTCTATCGCGGCATGGATATTGGTACGGGAAAACCGGATGCCGCCACCCTGCAGCAATTTCCCCATCGACTGATGGATATACGCGACCCGGCCGAGCCCTATTCGGCGTCGGAATTTCGCAACGATGCCATCGCTGCCATTAACGAGATCCACGCTGCCGGTGCCATACCACTGCTGGTAGGTGGCACCATGTTGTACTTCAAGACCCTGCGCGACGGACTGGCAGACATGCCGCAAGCCGATGCCGCCATTCGCCAGCAGATCACAGACAAAGCCGAGCGTGAAGGCTGGCCCGCGGTGCATGCCTGGCTGGCCGAAGTGGACCCGGATTCGGCTTACCGCATTCACCCCAATGATCCGCAACGCTTGCAGCGAGCTTTGGAGGTCTATCTGGTGGCGGGGCGCACGATGACGGCAATTCATGACGATTCGCGGGCACAATCGAGCAAAACTGACAATACCTTGCCGTTTTCGTTAACTTTCTTTGCAATTCAGCCCCCTGACAGAGGCATACTACACCAACAGATAGAGCAGCGGTTTCTGGGCATGCTGTCGGCTGGTCTCGTTGACGAGGTGGCTGCGTTATATGAGCGTGGCGATTTGCATGCGCGATTACCGGCCATCAAGTCAGTAGGGTACCGGCAGGTATGGCAATACCTGGACGGGTCCTTGGACTATGACGGCATGGTGGAAAAGAGTATTATTGCCACGCGACAGCTAGCCAAACGCCAGTTCACCTGGATGCGCAATTGGGGTGCATTGACCAGCCTCAGCGGAACGTCAGCCCAATCGATTGCTACCGTCTTGAAATTCGTGGATTCCATCGCAATATAGAACTTTCTTGCCACGACTGTAGTCACATCTACTGTCCGTGCGAATTTCGCTGGCGGATCGATGGATTTACGCGCTGATGACAGCATTGTAGAAAGTAAGGAGAAAAATAATGTCCAAGGGACATACACTACAAGACCCATTCCTGAATGTACTCCGCAAAGAGCGAATTCCGGTATCTATTTACCTGGTGAGCGGCATCAAACTTCAGGGCCAGATTGAGTCATTCGACCAGTTCGTGATATTGCTGAAAAATGCCGTCAGCCAGATGGTGTACAAGCATGCGATTTCGACTGTTGTGCCAGCTCGCATGGTTAAAATTCCAATGCAGAATCAAGGTGATTCCCAGGACGATGGCGAACCTGGTAACGCTTGATCAGAGGTAGTTGATTGTTTTTTGAGAGACCGGATTCCGGTGAAGTATCCATACTTGTCCACATAAGAATTGATTCTGAAGCGGAACAAGAGGATCCCTCTGAATTTGAGGAACTGGCTCTCTCAGCAGGTGCGATGCCGGTGGCTTACATTACCGGCTCGCGCAGCCATCCCTCACCCAGTCATTTCGTCGGTTCCGGCAAGCTCGAAGAGATTGCCGCGGCTGTACTTGCGCACAAGGCAGAGCTGGTGCTGTTCAATCACTCGCTTTCGCCCAGTCAGGAGCGCAACCTCGAGCGCCATCTGAAGTGCCGGGTGCTCGATCGCACCGGGCTGATTCTTGATATCTTTGCCCAGCGCGCCCGCTCTCACGAAGGCAAGCTGCAGGTGGAGCTGGCGCAGCTACAACATATGAGCACACGCCTCAAGCGCGGCTGGACCCACCTGGACAGACAGAAAGGCGGTATCGGCATGCGCGGAGCGGGGGAAACCCAGCTCGAGCTCGACCAACGCATGCTGGGCCAGCGCATCAAGCAGATCAACAAGTTACTGGAGAAGGTGCGGGGCCAGCGGCAACAGGGGCGTCGCTCGCGCGAGCGCGCGGAGATTGCCACCGTGTCGCTGGTGGGCTACACCAATGCCGGCAAATCTACCCTTTTTAACTACCTGACTGACGCGCACTGTTATGCAGCGGACCAGTTATTTGCGACACTGGATTCCACTCTGCGGCGCATCGAGCTGCCCAATTACGGTCCGGCCATTGTCGCCGATACCGTCGGATTCATCTCCCATTTGCCCCATGGTCTGGTAGAAGCTTTCCGCGCCACCCTCGAGGAAACGGCTAGCGCCGATCTGCTATTGCATGTGATTGATTGTGCCGACGAGGGGCACATTGAGAACATGGCGACGGTCAACGAAGTGCTGACCGAGATTGGTGCCAACGAAGTCCCGCAGCTGGAAGTGTTCAACAAGATCGACTTGCTGGAGGATTCGCAGCCGCATATCCAGCGTGATGCCAGTGGCAAGCCGCAGCGAGTGTGGTTATCGGCCGGCAATGGCAACGGCATCGATTTGTTGCTGACCGCGATCAGTGAATTGCTGGCAGGGGGCCTGGTGGATGCCGAATTGATTCTGGCACCGCAGCAGGCCCGGCTGCGCAGCCAACTGTATGAAAACGACTATATTGAAAGTGAATCGGTGGATGATTTTGGCAATTATCTGATTCACGCCCGCCTTCCCGCCAATGAGCTGGAACGCTTACGCACCCACGGTGTCACCATTCGTCCTGCGGCAACGGCCGCAGCTCTCGTGAATGCGCCCGAATCGACCGATTCAGCCACATCCAACGCTTGGCAGTCTCAGTCCGCCTGAGTGAGGCGGCGTAAAAGGCTGTGAATCGCTGCATTATTAGCTAAAATCGTCCTCCCTGCATAAAGCAGAAGGATTTTGGAGAATCTCATGGCTTGGAATGAACCTGGAAATAACGGCAAGGACCATGACCCTTGGGGTAGTGGTGGTGGCCGCGGCGGCGGTGACCAGGGACCGCCAGATATCGATGAGGTCATCAAGAATCTCACCAAGAAGTTTAACAGCTTGTTTGGTGGCGGTTCCGGATCCGGAAACAAAGGTGCATCCACTGGCAACAGTGGTGGCTTCTCCGGTGGCTTTCTGGCAGGTATCGCGCTGGTTGTGGTTCTGGTCTGGGGATTCATGGGTATCTACATCGTCGATGAGGCCGAGCGCGGTGTTGTCTTGCGATTTGGACGCGTGCTCGATGATGTCGTTCAACCGGGGCTGCACTGGAACCCGCCATTGATCGACGAGGTTTCACTGGTCAACGTCTCCGAGTTGAACCGCAAGACTTACGACAACAACGCCATGCTGACCACTGATGAGAACATCATCGATATCGTCGTCACTGTGCAGTACGTAATTGAAGATCCGGTGAACTATGTGATAGCCGTTCAGGATCCCGAGCGCAGCCTGGATAACGCGGCGGAGTCAGCTATCCGTCACGAGGTCGGCAGCAATTTCATGGATCAGATTCTCACTACCGGGCGTGCCGCCATGGCCGATGCGGTACAGGATCGACTGCAAAACTACATGACTTCATACAACACAGGCGTTCGCGTTGCCCAGGTCAACGTCGTCGATGCCCAGCCACCGGATGCGGTGCGTCCGGCATTCGATGATGTGATCCGCGCCCGGGAAGATGAGCAGCGCGCACAGAATCAGGCGCAACAATACGCCAATCGCATCATTCCGGAAGCTCGCGGTGAAGCGCAGCGCCAGATTGAACAAGCCAATGCTTACAAGGAAGAAGTCATTGCTCGTGCCGAAGGTGAGGCTTCACGTTTCGACCAGCTGTTGGCTGAGTACTCCAAGGCGCCGCAAGTCACACGCCAGCGCCTTTACATTGAATCCTTGCAGGACGTGATGACTGCCAGCAGCAAGATCATGATTGACGTCGAGAACGGCAACAACATGATGTACCTGCCGCTGGACAAGCTGATGGAGCAGGGAGCGCTCATGAATCCGAGTATGCCGAGTTCCTCGCGCGAATTGCAGGATTTGGCTGACCGGATCGCACCTTATCTCCCGGCACCCTCCAATAGTGGCACCGTTGACCGTTCGCGCTTGGCCGATCCAAGAAGGACCAGACAATGAAAAACTTTATTGCCGTCGGATTAATTTTATTGGTTGTGCTGATTACATCCAATTCATTGTTCGTAGTGAAAGAAACTGAACGCGCCGTGATGTTGCAGTTCGGTGAACTCGTGGATGCCGATCTCGCACCGGGTCTGCACTGGAAGCTGCCCTGGGTGAATACAGTGCGCAAGTTTGACGCCCGTATTCAAACTGAAGACTCGACTCCCGAGCGCTTTCTGACACTTGAACAAAAGGCGCTGGAAGTAGACTCCTACGCCAAGTGGCGCATCCTTGATGTGGGCCAGTTCTATGTGTCTACTCGTGGTAGCACATCGACTGCTGGTGCACTGCTGGCAGAACGTATCAACGACGGACTGCGTGACCAGATCGGTGCACGTAACTTGCAGGAAGTCGTTGCCGGTGAGCGCGATCAATTGATGGTGGATCTGACTGCCGAATTGAACGAAACCACAGCGCGCGATATCGGTATCGAGGTTATTGATGTACGCGTCAAGCGTATCGATCTCCCGGATGACGTGCGCTCTTCTGTTTACGAGCGCATGATCACCGAGCGTAACCGCGAAGCCCAGGAACTGCGTTCCCGTGGTGAAGAGTTGGCAATCGGTATCCGTGCTGACGCTGATCGTCAGGCCATCATTTTCGAAGCTGAAGCTTATCGTGATGCTGAACGCATTCGCGGTGAAGGCGATGCGACAGCCACAGCGGTATATGCTGAAGCTTTCCAGAAAGACCCGGAATTTTATGCCTTCACTCGTAGCTTGAATTCGTATCGAGAGACATTTAATTCGAAGGCTGACTTTTTGTTGCTTGATCCACAAAGTGACTACTTCAAGTATCTTCGAAGCGGAGCCGCTGAGCAGATAGTTGTTGGACAGTAGGCTAATCAGTTAACGTTAGCCACCGGATCAGCGGCTAAATAATGTGAATACCAACAGCCAACCTGAATTGCCAAGGGCGATTCAGGTTGGTTTTTTTGGGAGTTTCGTCAGGCCGGCCCAAACGCGGTCTCACTCTATCTATGTGGCATGAACTGGCTATCGCGTTCTGTTTGATGCTGGTGATCGAAGGGATAATGCCCTTCCTCGCCCCGGACAGATGGCGCAATTTGTTGCGTCTGATGGATCAGGTCAGTGACGGCACTATGCGATTGATCGGCCTGGCAAGCATGCTGACTGGAATGAGTTTGTTACTCATCATTAACTAGAAACATTGAGTTAGAACGCTATGACCTCTGCAAAACGCTGGCTATTACCTGACGGCGTCGAAGAAATATTGCCTGACGAAGCGCACCGGCTGGAGTCGCTGCGTCGTCACATTCTGGATATGTACAAGGCCTGGGGCTATCAGTTGGTGATCACCCCGATGATCGAGTACCTCGATTCCCTGCTGGTAGGCTCTTCGCAGGATCTGGATATCCACACTTTCAAAATTACCGATCAACTTAGCGGCCGCATGATGGGCATCCGCGCGGACATCACGCCACAGGCGGCGCGCATCGATGCGCACTGTTTGAATCATGAGGGCCCGGTGCGCTTGTGCTATGCCGACAGTGTCCTGCACACCAAGCCACGCGGCATTATGACCTCGCGCGTACCGATTCGTATCGGTGCCGAACTGTTTGGTCACGCTGGCGTCGAATGTGACATCGAGTTGATCTGTCTGATGCATGCGACGCTGAATTGGGCACAATTGTCCGAGCTGCACATCGTCCTCGGCCATGTGGGTATCTTCCGCTCCCTGGTACAGGAAGCGGATCTTGCTGCCAGCACCGAACGCGAATTGTTTGATGCCATGCAGCGCAAAGCCTATGACGAGATTGATGCGGTGCTGGATGCACAGGTTACCGACACCCGACTCGCCGTTTTATTGCGCAAGCTGTCACGACTGAGCGGCGACGAAACAGTGTTGACCGAGGCAGTGGAAGCATTCGCCGATGCGCCGGCCAGCGTGCAGAAAGAATTGCAGGACCTGCGTACGATTGCCGAAGGCGTCAAACGGCGCATACCGGATGTGGTGCTGTGTTTCGATCTCTGTGAATTGCGTGGTTATGCCTATCACACGGGCATCGTTTTCGCCGCCTATACGCCGGACTATGGGCGTGCCGTAGCCAAGGGTGGGCGTTATGACCATATCGGCGAAGTATTTGGTCGCGCGCGTCCGGCTTCCGGTTTCGACAGCGATTTGAAAACTCTGGCCAAACTGACGCGCCGCAATTTCGAGCGACCGAAAAGCATTCTCGCGCCAGCTGGCGATGACGCGGCTTTGTTGAAAGTCATTGCCGCCCTGCGTGAAGCAGGCGAGGTAGTGATCACCAACCTTGAAGAATCATTACTGGACAAGAACAAACTGGCTGAACTCAATTGCGATCGGCAATTGGTGGAGCGCGACGGCCAGTGGCAAGTTGAAACACTCTAATTAACCGGACACGATAGAAGTCCACAACAGGAAAGACATGGCAAAATCAGTTGTAGTTTTAGGCACGCAATGGGGTGACGAAGGCAAGGGCAAGATCGTCGACCTGCTAACCGACCAGGCCAAGGTAGTGGCCCGTTTTCAGGGTGGCCACAATGCCGGTCATACACTGGTAATCGGTGGTGAGAAAACTGTGCTGCATCTGCTGCCCTCCGGCATTCTTCGCGACGGCGTGCAATGCATCATCGGTAATGGCGTGGTCCTGAGTCTGGATGCCCTGTCGGAAGAAATCGGTGAGCTGGAGAAGCGTGATATTCCGGTACGTGATCGCCTCGTGATCAGTGGCGCCTGTCCGTTGATTCTGCCGTCCCATGCCCTGATCGACAAAGCTCGCGAAGAGCAGAAAGGGCTGAACAAGATCGGCACGACCGGTCGCGGTATCGGTCCGGCCTATGAGGACAAGGTAGCACGCCGGGGTATACGTCTGGCCGAGACCATCAACGAGCCGCTGTTCGCCGAGAAGCTGAAGGAATTGCTCGAGTACCACAATTTCTGGCTGCAGCAGTATTTCAAGACGGACGCGGTCGACTATCAACAAGTTTACGACCAGACCATGAGTCTGGCCCAGCAAGTGCGGCCGATGATCGCCGATACCATCGACATTCTGCACAAGCACCGCAAATCCGATAGTAATATTCTGTTTGAAGGCGCTCAGGGTTCTCTGCTGGACATCGACCACGGCACTTATCCCTATGTGACGTCTTCCAACACGACTGCAGGCGGCACTGCAACCGGTAGTGGCTACGGTCCGCTGTACCTCGATTATGTGCTGGGTATTACCAAAGCCTATACTACGCGTGTGGGTTCTGGCCCGTTCCCGACTGAATTATTTGATGATGTCGGCAAGCACCTAGCTTCTGTCGGCAATGAAAAAGGTGCCACCACCGGACGTGATCGCCGTTGCGGCTGGTTCGATGCTGCCGGCGTTAAACTGGCGACTCGCATTAACAGCATCTCCGGTTTGTGCCTGACCAAGCTGGACGTACTGGACGGCCTTGATTCTGTGAACGTCTGCGTCGGTTACAAGGGTGACGGTATCAGCTGTTCCGGTAGCCTGATGGACATCGACAGCTACAAGAATCTGGAACCGGTCTACGAAGAGTTGCCAGGGTGGTCAGAGTCGACTTTCGGTGCCAAGAGCCTGGACGATTTGCCGAAGAACGCACGCGACTATATCAAGTACATTGAAGAGGCTGTGGAAGTGCCAGTTGACATTATTTCCACTGGCCCGGACCGCGAAGAAACCATTACCTTGCGGCACCCATTCTCGGCCTGATGTTCCCTGCTGGGTGGTGGCACCGATGTTGCCCACCACCCTTGCTGCAAAACCACTCGCCACGCTCTGCGTCTGATTGTCTTGTCAGCATCTGTGTCAGTGCCACGTGGCAAGAATGCCTCGCCTTTGTTGCATCAATTGCCAAACCTTCTAAAATCGACGGTCCACTTGCAAAAATGGCCCCGCCGTCAATCATGACTCGCGCACGCAATGAACAGGTGTCACTGGCTGACACGCCTTACTATCACTGTATCTCACGCTGTGTGCGGCGTGCCTATCTCTGTGGCGATGACCCGGTAACGGGCAAGAACTTTGACCATCGCAAGCGCTGGCTGGTCATGCGCATCAAGCAGCTGGCCGCCGAATTCGCCATCGATGTCTGCGCCTATGCCGTCATGAGCAACCACTACCATCTGGTACTGCATGTCGATCAGCAGCAAGCCAGGCAATGGACGGACGAAGAAGTCATCCGCCACTGGACAGCCCTGTTTCCCGCCAATGGCCGCTTGATCAAAACCCTGCAAGAAAACCTGGGAAGCCGCGCTGCGGCCCAGCGCCACCGCGCAACCGTCGCCTTGTGGCGAGAGCGATTACAGGACATCAGCTGGTTCATGCGCTGTCTGAATGAAGGAATCGCGCGCAAGGCCAACCGGGAGGACGAATGCACCGGGCGGTTCTGGGAAGGGCGGTTCAAGAGTCAGGCGCTGCTTGACGACAAAGCGCTGTTGACCTGCATGGCCTACGTCGATCTCAATCCGGTGCGCGCCGGACTGACTGATTCGCTTGAACAAAGCGATTTCACGTCGATACAGGAGCGATTGCTGTTGCATGCAAGGCGCGTCAAATCGCCCAGTCAGCGGCAAAAGAGATTGCTCAACCGGCGTAATGCCGCACATTTGCAGCCTGGAATATTAACAGTACAGCGGCAGAAACCTTTGCGGAGCCTGAATCAGCTCAGCGGTTTCCGTGCCGAATCGCCTGAAGTGTTACCCATCACCCAGACCGACTATCTCACCTTGCTGGAAGAGACGTGCAAGGCGTTGACGGCGCCAGAGCAACATCCGGAGCACTCGCGCTTGCATCTCAGATCGAGTGCCGAGCAATTGACGAGTTGGGGCATCTCTCCACTGGCCTGGCTGCAAGGCGTGACTGCGTTTCACAAACACTATGGACAGGCCGCGGGTAATGTCGAATCGCTCCAGGCCTACCAGTACTCGCGTATACAAGCTGGCAGTGAATTTCGTCACCGCAAAAAATGGATACGTGGTCTGCCGGCGGCGCGGAAACTCTTCGCAGCCTGACAGGCCGACTGAAAGGCAGACTGAAAGAAAGAAAAAAGGCCAACGCAATTTATGGCCTCTGTCTCGATTCCCCTCACGCGCACCACCACACGCACCAAGCCTGCGAATTTCATGCTGTCTGTTCAGGGCAGGATTCTCCGCTGCTAACTATGTGTGTCTCGACTATCCGCGCAAAGATCGATCTCTGACTAAATATGAACGCAATTCGCATGCTGCCCTAAATAAATGGGTGTCCTTTATTCAGATCAAATGTCTTCAGTGAGAGTTATCTATTTAAATGGGTGTCCTATTTTTTGAAATTCAGAAGTAGCCTGAGCAGGAATTGGTAAGTGATTGGATTTTTTATTGTTTATCGAAACACGCATTTCTGTGCTGCGAGCAGAGCCTGTGCCGGGCGCGTGGCTTAACCAGATATCGATTGACTTGAGCGAATAGACACTATATGTTGCGCAAGAATGCTGATGTGCCACTGGCACAATCTAACAGCAACCAGTAACAACGGAGTGGACTTTTTTATGTCGAAACTTGCGCAAGCCGTTCGTGATGAGCATCGTGTCGATGCCAATAAAGCCGAATCAGACAGTGACAAGTTGCTCTTGAAGGAAAAAGTAGAAGCCGAGATTCGTATGCAGCTCGACGACTTTGCTCGTGAGCTGGCGCAGGCCGCTTCGCTGCGCAAGAAACACTAGCAAGAAAGACAGGTGGTTGGAAAATCTACCCAGGGTGTTCTGCTTGGTTCGTGCTAACCCTCACCAATCGCCACTCGCTATCGCGAGTGGAATGATGGCCTGCAGTTAAGAAACAAACTCCGCAAATGTGTCTTCATTGAGATTGTCGGGCATGGCGATTGTCTGCTCGGCTACCATTCTGTTCAGCGTCTGTACGTGACACCGCAGCTGAAATACTTCTGAACTGCCGTTGAATTGTTTTATCCGTTGTTTGAATTTGCTCACCAGCCTTGCTGCATGACCATCGAGGTAATCAAGCAGTAGAATGTGAAAGGTTGCTCCGGAAACCCTGCCAATGACATCAGAGCGACGGATCAGGGATTTAAGAATGTTGGCAAGCTCCAGCAATGCCTGATTACCTACATCGTTGCCATACAGCGTATTCAATTCCCCGAGATTGCTAAGTCTTACCGACAGATTAAACGTAGGCAGGCCCAGTTGGTTCGCCAATTGAACCGTATGTTCGCTAGTAGTAATGAACTTATAATGATTCAACGTGCCAGTTTGCTTATCGATCTCACCAGTGCTGCTCAGCAGAAGCTCTTTTTCGACCAGTCCCGCCAATGCTTGCAGTCGACGGATCTTCTTGTCGGTGAGTTTTCGAGGTTTCCTGTCGATCAAACACAAAGTACCTACAAGATGTCCACGAGGGCCTCGCAGGGGATAGCCCGCATAGAAGCGAATATGGGGTTCGCCCACTACATATTTGTTATCTCGAAATAGATTACTCTTAAGTGTATCGGGAACAATAAACGCGTTTCTCTGCGAGATCGCATGAAAACAGAACGAATCACTTCGTGTCATACCCGAAAACGGTTCCCCGGCTTGTGATTTGAATTCGAGAGACTCATCGCCAATGAGTGCAATCGCAGCATAGGGGACTTCAAATATCTGCCGAGCTAATTGAGTATATCGATCGAAACGTTGCTCTTTGCTCGAACCCAACAGCTCAAGAGACATTAGTTCATCAACGCGTTGTTCTTCATCGATCAGCAGATGTTGCAAAATCCATTCTCTTGCAGCATCGAGTGTGAGAGGGGGTGAAATGTAATACCCCTGCGCAAGATCGCAGTTAATTCTTTTCAGGAAGTGGAGCGTGTCGCCATCTTCGATACCTTCAGCTGTCGTCGTCAGGTGCAGGCTGCTGCCGAGCTCAATGATTGACTCGGAAATACTTCGCGACTCTCGTGAGCTGAGTGCCGACATCACAAATGACTTGTCTACCTTGATTTCTGAAAATGGTAGCCGCACCAGTTGTTTCATTGAGGAGTAACCGGTGCCGAAATCATCGATAGAGAGGTTGAAGCCTTTAACGCGCAGACGGGTCAATGTATCTAGTGATGACAAGGGGTCGACCATCGCTTGTGTCTCGGTCAGCTCTAGATAGATTCTCTCGGGTGCTATGCCGTGGGCCTTGCAGTAGTCGGCGAACTGATCAAAGAGTGTTGGGTGCCCAAGGGACTTTGCTGAAATGTTGATAGAGAGCGTCAAGTTATGCAGTTTGGTTGCAAGATCCTGCAATTCAGGATAGCCAAGCACACATCCGGGCAGGCCGGACAGCCAGACTATGGACTGCTTCATTACCGACCAGGTAAGCTGATCGATCAGATCGCTTTCTTCGGCAAGGCTCACAAAATGGTCTGGTGAAACCGCGCCCAGTCTTGCATTCTGCCATCTTGCCAACACTTCAAAGCCCGCCAAACTGCAATCAGAACAGTAAACCTTGGGCTGGACCGTAATATAGATATCGCCAGATTCAATTGCGTCAGCCAGCTCTTCTTTAGTGACAGCTATGGGGTTTGGCGCAGGTTGCAGACTATCAAGCGGAGTGCTGACCGGTAAGAGTTGCTTGCTGGAGAAGCTGACAAGATCTATAAAATCTTTTCTTGAAAACGGCTTCGCCAACACGCCAAGTATAGTGAGACCGTGACCTTGAGCTGATCGAACGGCCGCATCGAGTACTCTCTGATCGGCGCCACTCGAAAAGATGATACTGGACTCACAACCTCTCTCAGCCAATTCGGAAACCACCTCCACCCCGTCCATGTTGGGCATGATGAGATCAAGGACTATGAATTGGGGCTGCCAATCCTGTAGTGCCTCGAAGAACTCATCCGGACTGTGGCTAGAGCGAGCCTGAAAGCCGGCATTGGTGGCAATCTGCGCTATTGACTGCCCGACCTGGACATCGTCATCAAGAATTAAAACTTTTCCTGCTTCATTTTCCATGGTTGGATTCGCTAATTGATGATTCAGTGTGGACTGAACATTCCGAAGTTAACCGTATCATCATGCTCTAATTGAAAAATTCTGATAACACCAACAAGAAAAAGAAGCTATGGCAAATTTAATTGCAAAACTCCTGATTTCTCGCAGAGAGGCAGAACTCATTTATTCCTGCGCGTGTTGATTACTTTTTGCTACTTCATGACCTCTCAAAAGAGGCGCGTTCAGACCATTGTTGGATTCCTGGCGATGAATACTCATCTGAGCCGCTCTCCAGTCTGCAAAGTTGGTTTTGCCTACAAACCCGGTTTCGGCACCGGCTTTTTGCTCGAGCATGGCTGGCAGGTAAAGATGGAAAGTACTGCCTTCGCCTGTTTTTGAATCGACGCTGACATGCCCGCGGGATTGCTTGGCGAATCCAAATACACTACTTAAACCCAGCCCGCTACCGAGCTCTTTTGTTGAAAAGAACGGGTCGAAGATTCTGGATAGATTTTCTTCCGAGATACCGATGCCTTCATCACTAATTGAAATACGCACATAGTCGCCTGGATTAAGCCCGGTATGTCGATCTCGTGCGCTATGACTTACGTGAATATTCGACGTTGCCACTGTAATCTTTCCGCCGTTTGGCATAGCCTGCTTGGCATTGAGGAGGAAATTTAACAGGGCACTTTCAAGCTGGAGACTATCGACCATCGCCGAGGTCGCGTCATCGGTTAGTTCCAGTATTACCTCGGTATCCCCTAATACTTCATGCAGCAATAGCTCTTTGAATCGCGATATCAGATTATTAATATCCTGCAATTCGTTCTGTAGTGACTGGTTGCGAGAAAATGCGAGCAGCTTGCTAACCAGCTGGGCGCCACCTAATGATGCCTTCTCAATCATTTCCAGTTGCATTGCTACCTCTTTCTTGTCCGATAGTTCGCCGGACAAGATCTGCGCATTTCCCAGTATGACTGTCAGCAAATTGTTGAACTCGTGAGCAATACCGCTGGTGAGATAGCCTAAAGATTCCAGATGTTGAGATTCTTGAAGCTGCTGACGCATCAGTTGTTGAATATGGACATCCTGAATATAGACAACCATTCCCCGGCTCATTGGGTAGGCATGACACTTGATCCAGATACCGAGATGTTTCGAGAAATGGGTAAAATCAGTAACTGATTGGCTCATTGAAGCGTTACGCAGTCTTTCGGCGCAGTCCTCTTCCATTAACTTGGATACTTTCACCCAAGCGTCTTTGCCAATGAGTTGCTCTATTGTTCCTTCGAAAACATCCGCAGCCTTGGAATTAAGATTCGTAAGCTTCCAGTTCTGATCGATAGTAAAAAGAATGTCTGTGAAGCTCTCGAAAGTGTTGTTGAGCAGCTCTGCGGCTTGCCGATACTTTTGCCTTGTTTTCCTGAGATGGTGAATATTGGTAGCGATGCCACACCATTCGCTGACGATACCCTCTCGATACGCGGCCGGTTTGGCCTGAATCGAGTGCCACTCATATTCGCCAAATTTATTCAGAAGTCTGACGCGATCTTCAAAGTAGGTCTGGCTGGCTGTAATTTTTGCCCAACTATTGGTCAGCCGAACTCTATCTCGTGGATGGATCAACAAGCTTATCTTGTTGAGCATGGAATCCGGTTCAAGCTCGAGTTCACTGTAGTCGCACGCTGCCTGATTGATGAAAGTCGCTTTGCCTGAGGCGTCTGCCGTCCAAACAATCACCGGCAGTGAATTTGCCATCTTCTGAAATTGCTGGCATTGCTCCTGAACAGTGGATTCGAGCAATCTGGTCGACGTAATATCCTGAATGGAGCCCTGTACTCCGATGGTGTCTCCGGCCGAGTTCAGCCATGGCCATGCCATAATTCTTAGCCAACGTTCTTCACCCTGCCTGGTATTGATTCGGGCCTCATAGTCAAAGGATTCACCCTCATTGAGTACGGCCCAGAATCCGTCCTTTACACGATATCTTGCTGCCGGATTGTAGAACTCCAATATACGAGCAAGGTCTGGCGCTGTATCAAGAGGCAGTCCGAATATAGAAAGCACCTCATCTGAAACGCTAACGACTTTCTCCGGCATTTTGATGCTGTATCCGCCGAATTTATTTACTGCGCAGGCATTGCTTAGCAGGTTGTCCTTGCTCAGCAACTTTGCATTGAGCTCGGCGAGTTGCTCGTGGTCTTTGCATACTTCAGAGACCAGGTTACCAATCTGACGACACAACTCGGCTGTAACGGCGAGCGTGGATAGCCCCAATCCATGGTGATAAAGGAGCGTCCCCGGACTGACACTGTTGTCGCTACCCAGCAAGGTCAATAGGGCACTTGATACAGAGAGCAACATGGCTACGGCAGCAAGATACCAGGTGTACTTTGTGCTATGAGTAAATAGGAAATAGCAGAGAATTACCGGAGCATAGAGCATTCCGTAGGCATCGCTGGAGAAAACCAGATTGCTGCCAATTGCCATGAACAACAGAAGTACGGCTGCCAAAGCAAAGGTCTGCAAGTGTCTTTGTCGAATATCAGCAACTGATGTGGCCAGTTCACTGCCAGCTTGTACTTTGCGTTGAAAGTAATTCGCAACTGCGCTGTTCATCCGGAAAAACTCACTCAAACCAGGTTGGTGAAACTTGGAAGGGTAATGTAAGTCCTTATCAGAATTGAATAAATGCGTGAATTATCGTCGCGTTATCGGTATAACTACGTAGACAGATATACGGAGATTATGGTTAACTCGCCTACCATCAAACACGTATTCCTGTGGGAAAAAAGCCGAACTGAATGTTGTTGTGCGTATGAATGAAGATCTAGCAATCTACTTGGTTGATGATGATGACAATGTCAGACTGACGCTGGTGAATGTCTTCAAATCGGCAGGATTTGAGGTGCTTGATTACCCCTCTTCAAAGGATTTCCTCGATATTCTCCCTTACCGGGAAAAAGCTGCGTTACTTCTGGACTTGCGTATGCCGGGAATGAGCGGACTGGAACTTCTCAAGCAATTGCGAGAGATCGATTTTGAGCATCCCGTCATTATCTACACAGGTTACGCTGATGTCGCGGTTACAGTAGAGGCCTTAACCAAAGGCGCATTCACACTAATTGAGAAACCAACGAGTAATGAGCTACTGATCCATCGGGTCAAAGAAGCAATTGAGAAATCGGGCGCCGACAGATTACAAAAGAGCCGACGCCGGAATGCAGTGGAGGCCCTCAGCGTATTGACCCCTAGAGAAAGAGAAATGGTTTCTTTGTTGGCGGATGGTGACTCTGCCAAAGCGATAGGTGAAAAACTCCATTTAAGTCCCCGCACGGTAGAATCACACCGGATGAACATTTTACGCAAACTCAATGTCAGGTCGGTGGCTCAATTAGCACAGATAGTTTTACTTGCGGACTACGGTGACAAATAGTTCGGTTTTGGACTGCCGGCCTATGCGAGTCCCAATAGTATTCTGATAAATTACTCGCCCCCTTTTGGAATAAGTAAAGTAACTGTGAGACTCGATTGATTCTGTGCATCAATGAGCAAGTGTCCGCCAGCACGGGTCAGGAATCGCTGGATACACAACAACAGTAAGCTGTCTTGCGCCGTGCCTTCTGCTAGTGCTCCAGACAAAAATCCATTTTTGATGCCTTGCGCACCTTCCGGGCTCTGGCTGGTAACACTGATCGCGATAGCATCAAGTGGTTCCAGACTGGGGTAGTTACTTTTGCATTGATGGGCAGGCACGTCACTGGCCTGAATTGTAATGGTGCTGAAGGGGGGCGTGATTGCCTTTATCTTGACGATCAGAAAGATCAGGGAATTGACCAATTTGAGAGGTTCGACACTGGAGTGCCAGGAGAGCCTGTCCGTAATAATTTGCGTTTTCACATCTTTGCTTACGATCAGGGCCAATACCTGTTCCAGCCTTTGAAACAGGAATACAGTATCAGTGAGTTGTGACTCGGATATTTGAGTACGGGAAAAGTTCTGCAAAACGCGTACGAGCTTGGCCCCTGACTGTGCTGCGTCGATAATTAACTCCAGCTGAGCAGAAATTTCAGAGCTTTCTCCCATTCTGAAATGCAAGTCTTCGCCATTGCCGAGAATTACGGTCAAATAATTATTAAATTCATGTGCTGTACCTCTGATCAGGTAACTCAGGCTCTCAAGTTCCAGTAGTCGGTCCGCTTCTTGATCGAAAAAGCGTTCACCGGATAAATCCGTCACGGTAACTAACAGAGAGCTTGGCTTGGTCTCTGAAGGCCTAATCAGTTCACCATAATGCCATAGCAGCCTGGTCCCCTTGGCTGTTTCCATCTGGTGTTTGAAATCAAGCGGCGCACCGCTCCGTAATGTTTCCGCTATTGCCTGCTCAAAACGCGGGCGATCGGCGGGATATAATCTGGCGTACAGATCAACAAGGGCCACATCGTCAGGCCCCTCGTTAAGCGCAAGCAAGTTGCGCGCTGAAGAAGAGAACGTAGTTGCTCGACTTCCAGTGTCAGTTGTCCAGACGCCCATAACTCTGGACGGAGATTGCTGCGCTTTCTGTTGCTCCCTGTTAACCATTGGGCGAGCAAGTGTGGCGCATAGTGCTCGAATCAATTGCGTGAGATTTCTGAAATTGAAAGGGGGATAGAGATTAGCAGATGCCTCGAATGTTGGAATCGCGCCGGCATTAATGTCATTAGGCCAGACAATGATCGTACGAGATTCGAGATCTTCGCCGTCAGTAAGTTGTTGCTGGAAGGTTTCTATCAGGTCCCCGGAAACCAGAATCAGATCGAATTCTTCATATGAAACCTGGCGGTCTTCAAAGGTGTAGTCGATGAGTCTGAATTCATCCGGAAAATTTTCTGCAAACGCTTCCCGCAAATTGCGGATAACAGGGTCCTCTTGATGGATACAGAGAATGGTTCTCATAGTTTCCGTCATGTGGAAGTTACCTGTGTGCTGAATATGGTCTTATTCTACAGGTAGAGCGACAAAAAAACTCGACCCATTGCCACATCCTCTGCTTTTCGACCATAAGTAGCCATCATGAAGTCTGGCGATTCGGGCACAGATTGCCAATCCGATCCCTGATCCGCTCTTTGGCCTTTCTCTGGTGTTATTGCCTTGCTCAAACAGGCTGAAAATTCTTTGCTGGTCTGAGTCGTCATGCCCATCACCCTGGTCAGAAACCTCGAGTTGAAGGTATTTTCGACTACGGTCGCGAGTATCAGAGTCTAGCAGGGCTGGAGGCAAGGACTCTTGCAGTTTCGTGAAATCAGTGGTTATGGTATTCAAGCTGATGACACTGTTCTTGGGCGAAAACTTGATGGCGTTACTCAGCAGGTTAGTCACTAATTTGGTAAAAAGTGAAGGGTCGATTGATATAGCTGGCAGCTCAGGCTCGGAATTAACTTCGAATGAGATGCACTTGTCGTCGGCTTGTGCCCTCGATCCTTCGATCACGCTGTTAATTTCCTGACCTATCGAACATTGTTGCAGATCCAGGCTGAAGTCGTCCGATTCCAGCCTTATACTCATCAAGATGTCCTGAACCAAATTCTTAAGCTGCTGGCCATTCTCGAATATCAAGCTCGAGAAGCGCAGTTGATCCTCTGTCAATGGACCATTGGATCCGCTACGAAGTACGTCCGAGAATCCCGTGATGATTCCAAGCGGCGTAAGCAATTCGTGCCCCATGGTGGCAAGAAAGCGGGTTTTGGCTTCGTTTGCAGACTCTGCTCGACGCTTGGCCGATTTCAGATCATCTTCAATTTTAAGTCGAGTGACTATCTGCGAGCGTAATTCCTTGTTGCTTTCCTCAAGCTCCTTTTCCTTCTTCTGGTATTGCTCGAGTAGGGATTTGAATGAAGACTGAAGGTCTGCATAGTCGCTATTGATTCTGGTGCTATTTGAATCAGATGACTGCGATACCGATTGCTTGAGGATGTTGTGTAAACCCTGAACCTGATTAAACAGAGCTCGCACAAACAACAAGCCGCCTAATACGACGATAAGAACACAGGCCAGAATCACGAAATCTGCTCTGGTCAGGCTTATATTCTGCTGATATGCCAAATATCCCAGTGCTAATGACGGCAGCAGAAATACAAGTGCCTCAATAACAACCAGGTGCCTTTGGCGAGATTGATTCTCTGGTATCTGTATTCTCATGAGCATCAGTGCAAGTTGGCGAAGTTCTTTGATTGATCGTCTACAAGCAGTTCAAATATTTCGATCGGAGTGCTGAGACCTCGTATAGTCTTATGTCCAATAGACTGGACAGCAGGAACCGAATCGCTAACTCGCTCCAAAGTGGACTTGCTCACCAATATTTGTGAGTTACTGGCAATACCGCACAGTCGCGCGGCGATATTAACTGACGCACCTACCGCAGTGTAATCAAGGAAGGAGCCAGCCTTGCCTACGCTACCAAGATAAACAGGCCCTGAGTTGATACCTATGCCAATACCAGGGAGGTGTTTGTCACTATTGGCCTTAAGTACATTTTCTGTTTGTACGATTTCTTTAGCGCATTGCAGGGCTCGGCGAGTCATGTCTTCACCTTCAAATATAGCCATCACTTCATCGCCACTAAGCTTGTCAATTACGCCGCCGTGTTTTTCAATCAAGTCTATCTGAAATGACATACTGGCGTTGAGTATCGTGAATACATCCTCTGGAGACATATGTTCTGTTCTATGGGTAAAATCGCGAATATCGGAAAACAGAATAGTGACATCCGCTAGCCGGGACTCTAATCCTTTCTCACCCGACACCTTGCCTGATACCATCTGCAGTGTTGGGCGAGATACATAACCCTTAAGTTCGTTTTGCATGCTTTCGAGTTTGTCTTGCAAGTATTTGACTCGTAAACAGGCTTCTACCCTGGCTAATAGAATGTGAGTATCGAACGGCTTGCATATATAGTCATTTCCTCCCGAAGAGAAACCTTCAACTATATCGGTTCTTGTAACTTCGCTGGCGGTAACGAATAGTATTGGCAGGAAAATGTCAGGAAACTGCTGTCGTATATTCTGGCAAAGTTGATAGCCATTCATACCAGGCATCATCACATCTACCAATGCGATATGCGGGTTGAAGTCAGGCAGGATTTCAAGTGCCTCCTCTCCATTGTAAGCCCGGGCTAATTCATAGCCTTTCCTGGCAAGAATTACTTCCAGTAACTCCACGTTGGCGGGGACATCGTCGACTAGCAGTATTCTGGCCGACATAAAATATTTCCTTGAGTTGGTTGGGCCGTGTTCAGCTAATCACGGCGTCAGGTCGTTGCTTGACTGAAGGGTTGAAAAAGGATTTCCTAAAACATACAGTACTTGTTAATGGTGCTAAATCCATAAGAGTCACCGTTTGTATACGTAGAACTACGGATGAGACTGCGTATATTTACGGACGTCGGTTCTTGAAAATTGCGTGTTCCGCAAACCGCGTTGATTGTTAGGCAGCATTGTCTGGTGCAGATTCATGCATGAGCAACCAGGTATTCGTAATTGACCAATCATTGATGCCGGTCGGGTACTCCTGTTCCGAGTGATCTGGCCTAACAGTTAGTGGCAGGTTTTAAGATGAAAAGAGAGAGTGAAGAAGTATCTTCTCCGAATCCCGGGCGACGAGCCTTGTATCGGACAACGAATTTTCTCCAGATTAGCCTCTGAGGCGTACACGCATGTCGAAGTTATCTCATCTTGATAACATCATAAAATCGCTTCCGGTGAGTGACTTTTCACGCCTGTTGGAGAAGGGGACGGACGGCGTCTGGTTCTTTGATGACAGTACGAACTTAATGTACTGGTCTGACAAGTTGCTTGACCTGTTTGGCTTCGACGATTCTGAAAATCTCGATATTGAAAGGGTAATGTCGCTGACACACCCAGATGACATTGAGTCACATATGGATGCGTTGCAAACATCCAGAACCAACAAAACGACTTACCAGGCCCTGGTCAGAATGGAAAGTAGTAGTGGTGACTACATCCCTCTGCTGGCAAACGGAATCTGGGTTACGAATCCGGGAACGTCCAAGCTCTCTTTGGTTGGCTATGTGATCGACCAAAGACCGCTGATCGCAGTTAATTCTCTTATTGCTCATCACCGCACCCGCTTTGAAACTTTTTTTAATGAGTGTCCGGCAGCTGTATATATTCGAGATAGCCGCGGGAAATATATCTATGCCAACAAGGTGGCGGCCTTACAGGCTGGCAAGGAGATAAGCGCGATTATTGGCGCGAAGCTTGATGAAATTTATGAGCCGGCGTATGCAGGGCGTACGAAAAAAAGCGATGCTGAAATGCTGGAAAAGGGCAAGCCAGTAACCTTGACTGAAGAAATACGATTCGATGCAGGAACAATCAATCTGTTAGAAACCAAATTCCCGATCGAGAATATTTCACAAACTGACAAGTTGATTGGCGGATTCAGCATTGATATCTCTGCGCAAAAGGAAGCAGAAAGATTAATGGAGTCAACGCAAAGGCTTGATAGCCTTGGCCGCCTGGCGAGCGGTTTGGCACATGATTTCAACAATATGTTGGTGGGCATACTGGGCAATGCGGAATTACTCGCAGCTCAATCGTCAACAGAGAATCGTATACTGGTGGACGATATCATCCGGTCTGCCAACCGGGCAGCCAGACTGTGTGAGAATCTTTTACTATCTGCAGGACGTCGCGACCCAAATAAAAAAGATACTAATATGATCGATCTGATCGAGGGCATCGTCGAGTTACTACGCGTACAACTCAGAGGGAAAGCCAACATCACTACCTCAAGTGAGCTCGATCAACTCAATATAGAATGCGATCCATCCCAATTGACGCAGATTATTTCCAATCTTGTTCTGAATGCTGCGGAGGCATCAGAATCACGAAATACTGACATTAATATCAGCTGTGCCCTAACTGATGAAAAGCCAGAGTCAAATGCGGGCATTGTTCACAATTTTATTGATCAGGATTGGAATGAATTATGTTGTATATGCATAAGTGATAACGGCCCAGGTTTACAGGCGGAGCACCTTTATCGTATCTTCGAACCATTCTATTCAAGCAAACAGCTTGGAGCTGGAATGGGCCTGGCTTCGGTTTTTGGTGCCGTTCGCGCGAATCGCGGTGCAATAGCCGTAAATAATTCGCCATCAGGTTGTCAGTTTAAAATCTACTTGCCTTGTCAGCAAAAAAGACAAAGTCATGAATTGAATTCAAGTAATGCAAATACAGACCTCACCGCGAAAAAAGTTCTCGTCGTGGACGATGAACAAATGGTCGGTGACATTGTGAGCCGTGTCCTGGAAATTGCAGGATGTGAAACAATTCAAGTGGATTCTGGCGAAAAAGCAATTCAGTTAATCGGGAAGAAAAGTATTGAGCCCGACGTCATTATAATTGACAAGAGTATGCCCGGTCTGTCCGGACCTGAGACTCTGGATATTATCAAGGCAAGTGGTTGTACTGCGCCGGCAATTATTGTGAGCGGTTTTCATGATGCAAGCACGACAAGCGGTGCCACGCCAAACGTGTGGTTACTCAATAAGCCGTTTTCCCGTGACGAGTTGCTTGCCAAAGTGCGAGAGGTCATTACAGAAAGTTGACAGGTAATTCTGCAAGTCATTGCTGCAATCTGTCTCGGCGAAGTCGCTCCGCAAATCCTGTTTGGCCACCCCCTGTCTCGCAATTAACGAAAATCCCGTAGCAATGCATTTTCACTCGACCCGGTTTGTCGGATTAGCACTCCTGACCGCCGCTAATCGCGACTTTCGCAGAGAGTTGCAGAATGTGAGCCATGTCACACTCGCGGTTATACGGATGCCCATTCCGGCAGCAATCGCCGCTGAATCCCGTAAATGCAGTGGGTTTTTCCGTGATGAGGGTCTAGGAATTACCGTACACGCTTCACGAATTGCTTAATGCCTTGAGCAGGCGACTTGAAAGTTACCTTTGCTTGAGGTTTCATCTAGGGAGTCCGATCAAAGGAAATTGGCGTACGAGTTCAAGTGGTTCCACTGAGAACTGGCGTCGGTGATCGGTGTAACAGGACTAAGTTGTTAATTGCTAACAAATTATCTAAAAGGGAAGGAGATCTAAATGAATATTCACTCTCGTCATTGGCTAAAACGCATTGTCACAACCTTCATGATCAGCAGCATGCTGACCATCGGCCTGCAAACCTCCGTGTCTGCAGACGTTGTTTCAACCGCTGAGCTTGCTGCGCAAACGCAAGCTGAATCTCAACGACAACACATCAGTGGTCTGTTGTCTCGCGATGACGTGAGAGCCAAGCTGCTCGACTACGGTGTCTCGCCAGACGCAGTCGAAGAGCGCCTGGACAACCTCAGCGCCTCGGAATTGCAACAACTCCAGGATCGTATGGATGAACTGCCTGCTGGCGAAGGCCTGCTGGGTGCGATCATTGCCATTCTGGTGATCTTCATGCTGCTTGATATTGCCGGTGTCACCGACATCTTTCCGGCGATTTAAAGACACCAAAGTAAAACCCGACTTATGCGTGTTATGACGCGCATGCGCATGGCAGCCCTGCTTCTGGCAGGGCTGCTTGCTGCATGTCAAAGCGCACCCCAATCCAGACAGTTGGCTTCCGACTGGCCTGGAGAGTTACCGGCCAGCGCGGTGGTCGCTGATGTCCCTTTCTACCCTCAGGAATTGTATCAATGCGGTCCCGCTGCGTTGGCTACTGTGCTGGGTGCCAGCGGAGTTCCGGTGCGGCCCGATGCGCTGGTAGATCAGGTGTTTGTACCCGGGCGACAGGGGTCATTCCAGATTGAAATGGTCGCCACCGGTCGTTCCTATGACCGGTTGGCCTATCAGATTGATCCAACGTTGAATGATCTGTTGGCGGAACTCGCTGCCGGTCATCCGGTGTTGGTGCTGCAAAATCTGGGTTTGGCGGCTTACCCGCAATGGCATTTCGCGGTCGTCAAAGGTTACGACCGGAATGCCAACGAATTGATTCTCAACTCCGGGATTATCGAAGACTATCGCCTTGCCTTGCCCGTGTTCGAACGCACCTGGGCTCGGGCAGAGCATTGGGGCGTTACGTTGACGGCGCCTGGCGAATTGCCCAGTACTGCACGTTATGAGCGTTTGTTACAAAGTCTTGTCGATTTGGAAAACACCAGTGAAAACCTGACGGTGTTGAGCAACTATTACGAGGCGGCTTTGCAGCGCTGGAGCGAGCCCGCAGAACTGCGCATGGGATATGGCAATCTGCTGCTAACGAACGATGAATACACACGTGCCGCCGAATCCTATCGCCAAATCGTGCAATTGCATCCCGAATACGCGCCTGCCCATAACAATCTGGCGCATGTCTTGTTAGAGTTGGGCGATCTTGAGCAGGCAGCTCACCACGCTGAACTTGCCGTTGAATATGGCGGAGACTTTACCGAAATCTATGCGAATACCTTGCAACAGATCAATGCGGCCAGAACAACACACTAATCGTATTGCTGCAAAACTCCACAAATTAATAACCTTCTTTTTTCTCTGCTGCCTGGCGCTGGCAAGCGTGTCCCTGCATGGCGCCGAGGAACCTGCTGCCGAACAACAGGCCAACGCAGACACAGTCAATTTTGAGCAATTGCAGGAATTGATAGTCACGCTGGAAAGCGAGACAGCCAGACAGCAATTTCTCGACAATCTGCGGGCCATGTTGTCCATGCAGGATGAACAGGCGCGCAGTGGTTTTTCCTTTAGCGGTCTTCTTGAGCTCGACGATACCAGCAACACGCTGCTGTCATCGTATGTCAATTTCATCCGCGATCTGGGCTTCAGCGATACCGCCGCCGGAAAGTTCATCGTGCTGGGATTGATCGTTGTCGCTATCACTATTTTTATAGTCATTAATAACAAGGTTTCGCGAGTGTTCACGCGTCGGCTCGACCGGCTGCGCCGCAAGTTTGATTTTTCCGAGACCCGCTTCCTGATGATCTTCACCGGCCAGCGTCTTGCTGGTTATGCTCTGGCCCTGATACTGCTGATGTACGGTTTGCTCTATGTCATTACCTCGCCTGAGGAGTTTCAGGGCATGCGCAGCATGACGTCAATTGTGACCGAATACACCGTGCTCGGCCTGTTCCTCGGACTCCTGCTGATCACCTCCTGGGAAGGTGTTAATGCTGGCATGGAATACCTCGTCCATCGCAGTGATGCGTCACACAGTGCGCGAGTGCGGACTTTGTTGCCAGTGATTCGCAATCTGGTCTTCATCGCTGTCCTGATTCTCTGCACCATGATTTTGCTGTCGGAGCTGGGTGTCGATATCGTGCCGTTATTAGCTGGTGCCGGTGTGCTGGGTATTGCCATTGGTTTCGGTGCCCAGACTATGGTGAAGGATTTCCTCACCGGCTTCACCATCGTGCTGGAAGATCTGCTGCAAGTGGGCGACGTGGTCAGTGTCGGTGGTCGCACGGGTCTGGTGGAGCGCATCACATTGCGCAAGATTCAGCTGCGTAACCTCGATGGTACTGTGCATACCATTCCTCACAGTGAAGTCACCGTGGTGGATAACCTGACCAAGGAATTCAGCTACTACCTGATGGATGTAGGCGTGGCCTACGGTGAAGATACTGACACAGTGATTGCTTGCCTGAAGAAGATCGACGAAGCAATTCGTGACGACGAAGAATTTGCGCCCAGTATTCTCGAGCCGCTACAGGTTCTCGGGGTGGACAAATTTGCAGACAGCGCGGTCATCGTTCGCGTACGCACCAAGACCAAGGCGCACGATAAATGGAAAGTGGGGCGCGAGTTCAATCGCCGCATCAAGCAGACCTTTGACAAAGAAGGTATCGAAATACCGTTTCCACATCGCACTATCTATTTCGGTGCCGATGAAAAGAATCTGCAGGAAAAAGCCCTTGAAGAGACTGCTGCCAACGAAAGCGGTTCGGCTGGTGATGCTGAAGACAAGCGGGCCAATCAGCCCGCTGAAGAAGAGAATGACTGACACTTTGCGGTTGCCGGCCAGACACCGGCGGCACCGTATAGCTGCGTCAGCAAATGCAAGCAGCCTGCGTTACGTGGCCGAGCGCGCACCCAGTCCGGCGCTCATGATGAGCTGCAAGGCTTCGCCGGCATCAAGATCGGCTTTTTCTACTTGCGACTTGGGCACCACAATCATATAGCCACCTGCCTGATAACTCATGGGCAGGAACACGGCGACATCGTCGTCACCCATCATCTTGCTGAGGCGCGATTTCTTGTCATCACCTTTCTTGGTCACGATACCCAGTAACTTGCCATTCATCTCTGGCATCGTTACCCACACCACCGCAGAATCATCAAACGGGCTGCCACTCATCAGATCAAGGAAGTCCTTGATGGTGCCATAGATATTGGCGACAAGTGGAATACGCTCCATCAGGCGTCCGGGCAGTTTCCAGATGCGCTTGGTGATGGTGTTATGGGAAGTCACCCCGATCACCAGTGCGATCAGGATAAACGTTAATATCCCGGCACCAGGAAAGTACAGCGACTCTGGCAATAGCATCAGGAATAGTGAGCGCAACCAGGACTCCAGCGTTCGCACCACCCAGACAACCAACTGCACCGATATCAGCACCGGCAGCAGAATCGACAGACCTATTAATACGTGTTTGGTAATTGCTTTCACGATAAGGCTTCCTTTGATTATTTATCGCAATCTTAGCGCAACCGGCGACATATAACCGCTGCATTCCATGAACAGGCAGGCGGGCTGGTTATACCGAGAATCGGGAAAAATGAAAAAACGATAATTGCAAAGCGGGTAGCTAGGGTGCCCTGTTCTGCTCCGAACGAACGCCCAGACGACGACTGACAACACGGCGCAGGGCTATCAGCAGAATAACCATGCTGATAAGAATCAGTATGCTTTGCAAGCTGATTTCCCCGGCAATCAATATTTCTCGCCCGGTAGCGCCGGTGAAAGTAATCAGCAGACAAGAGGGGGCAATGAACAGGGCGCTGACGAGAACATAGTCGCGCAAACTGACATAAGTGAGGCCCAGCAAATAGTTCAGCAGAAATGCCGGCATGATCGGGATGACTCTGAGGACAGCGATGGCCTTCCAGCCAGCGCTGGAAATATAGTTGCGCAGATAGGTGATCCGGTCGTGAGCATGTCGATCTATTGCCTCGCGGGCGAGATTCCTCGCTATCAGGAAGGCTAATGTCGAGCCGATGACAAAGCCGGCGAAGCTGATCAAGAAGCCGGTCTTGATACCAAACAGCGCGCCGGAGGTGAAAAACAGAATCGAGTTGGGCACCAACAGGACAATGCCAACAGTCACTGCCAGCAGCATTAGCAGTGCAGCGATGGTGTCAGGCAGCTCAGTCAGTCGCGCAGTGAGTTCAGTACTCAGATAAGTGCGATTGAGTAACGCCAGTATACCCAGTGTCAGGATTGTGCATGCAATTGCGATCTTGTAGGCTCTGATCATGTTGAGGGCATAGACTCTTTGTCCAGTCTCCGGTTCAGCACACCGATCTTGATAGCCATTCTATGGATCATCTGGTGATAACCGTAAAAAGCTAAGCGATATGGATAGAAACCGGATTCAAAGATCCAGTGTACCACTAGGCTTGCTCTGTGCCGTGATGGCAATCGCCATTTTTCTTCGATTCAGTCAGCTGAATGAGCAAATAATTACCGGCGACGAGTGGCATGCATTGCATATAGCGATGGAAGCGGGCTACGGGGAGATCGCTACGACGTTTGGTGGCGCCGACCATTCCATCCCTGTTGCACTGTATTTTCGATTGCTGGCTCAGACAACCGGGCTGAGCCAATGGCTGATTCAACTACCCTTTGTTGTTGCCGGCAGCTTGCTTGTATTCGTGATCCCCTGGTTATTAAGAAGGGAGCTGGGTACGCGGGCGACTGTGTGTATGGCTGGACTACTTGCCATCTCGCCAGTGTTGATAACACAGGCCCGCTTCGCCAGACCCTATCCGATTGCGCTGTTGCTCGCTTTCATTGCCATTGTCTCTTTCTACCGCTGGTGGCAGACAAGACAAACGCGCGACGCTGTTACTTACAGTGTGTCGGCTGGCTTCACTAGTTATCTGCTGATTCTCTATGCGCCATTGGTACTGGCGCCATTCGTCTATTTCATGGCCCGTGCACTGCAGCAGGCCAGGCAAAACAAAGGCCGGTCCGGCGCGGTAATGGATGTCCTGGCATTGCTGAAACTCGGGAGCTTAACCACTATTGTGCTGGCCTGCTTTCTGCTCCCTCCGTTATTGAATGACTTCTCGTCGCTCAGTGAAAAGGCATCAGCCGGGGCATTGATCTGGTCCAATTTCCTGCAAGTTGCGCCGCTTTTCAGCGGGTCGGGTGGATGGATACTAACACTGGCGTTGGCAGCAGCAGCACTTGTCGGGTCCTGGGTGGCCGTCAGACGCCGCCTTGAGATCGCAGCGTATCTTGTCTTTGTCGTGCTGTTGCATTTACTGGCGGTTTTAATCGCCAATCCGGTCGGCACTGAGAATGTTGTGGTCATTGGTCGCTACCTGGTGCCGATATTGCCGGTATTCCTTTTTCTTGTGTGTCTCGGCCTGGATTGGCTGATTAGTACTCTCATTGCCTCCGGTAAGCAGCTCTATGGTTATGCCGCCATTGCGCTCGTATTGCTTGCAGCCTACATGCTTGGGCCGCTGCCAAAAGCCTACTATGCACCCAACAATAATATTGTGCTGATGACCATCAGTGAGATCGTTCTTGGGGATCAGTTGTATGAGGCGATGCTGAGCGAGCCTGTGGCCGGGTTCTACCTGGACATGGCAGAGCAACCGGCTGGCGAGCATTTAATCGTGCAAGCACCGTATTATTACAATTTTGATTATTTCCCTGTTTATCAGCATTTGACAAAACAACGTATCGCCATGGGTTACACCGACGGATTATGTTCAAGTCAGCGACAGGGAGAAGTCCCCGCTGCACAGCGTGAGCAGATCTCTCTGAACAACTACTATTATCTGAGCGAACCGGAGTCACTGCGCACTGCAGGCGTTGACTATGTTGTCTTCCACCATGATCTGGTAGCAGAGCTTGAGATACCGATTATTGTTGATGAAATCGATATTGATGAGTGTATTCAGGCTTACCGCGAATGGTTTGGCGATCCGGTGTATGCTGATAACAAAGTCATCGCCTTTGCAGTCGATTCAGCTAACTAACCCACTGGAACAATCATGTTGCTTGATAAAAAAATTGTCATTGTGTTGCCAGCCTACGAGGCAGCGAAAACGCTGAATGAAACGTATGCGGCCATTCCACATGAGATCGTGGATGAAGTCGTCCTTGTTGATGATGCCAGCACCGATGACACGGCTGAAGTCGCCAAGGCGTTGGGAATACGAACAATAGTGCATGAGAAGAACAGGGGATACGGCGGTAATCAGAAAACCTGTTACAGGGAAGCGCTGAAGCTGGATGCCGATATCGTCATCATGCTGCACCCTGATTATCAGTATGAGCCAAAACTGATATCAGCGTTGGCATCAATGATTGCCTGCGGTGTCTACGATGTTGTCATTGCCTCCAGAATCCTCAGTGGTACCGCTCGCTCGGGCGGCATGCCGCTTTACAAGTACATCGCCAATCGCTTTCTGACTCTGTTCCAGAATCTCATGCTGGGCGCGAAGTTGTCCGAGTACCATACCGGCTACCGGGCGTTCAGCAAGGAAGTCATCGCTACACTTCCCTTACTGCGCAACTCCGATAATTTCATTTTTGATAATGAGATGCTGGTGCAGGCAATTTCAAGAGGTTTTCGTATCGGTGAGGTTTCATGTCCAACCAAGTATTTTCCGGAAGCGAGTTCTATTAACTTGAAGAACTCTGTCGTCTATGGTTTGGGGGTGATCAAGAACAGCGTGATTTTCAGATTGTGGAAATGGGGGTTGCTGAGAACGGATTTGTTTAGTGAGGATGAGAAGCATCGGATGGATTGATTGATCAATTCATCACGAGTGTCTACCTGGTTTGGGGACGCAGTTGGAGATATGTGCACAGGGCGGGCTATTACTTCGCAGTGGTTTTGAGAGTGGCTCTGGCTGAGTTGATCGAAGGTTCTTGAATAGGTGAGAGGCCCTTCGATGAGTGCGAGGATGCGGCGGGGGAGCTCAATTCGAGAATTGTGCAGAAGGTGGAACACATTACTGAGCAGCGGATTTGAGAGTGGCTCTAGCTGAGTTGATCGAAGGTTATTGATTAGGTGATAGACCCTTCGACGAGCACGAGGATGCGGCGGGGGAGAGGGTTGATTGAAATAGCCGACTCCATTGGAAAGATGCGCTGAAGATTGGACATTGTCGGGCGCAGTACTGAAAGTAGCTCTAGCGAAATGGATAAGAACACGGGCGTCCAAAATGCTTACGCATTTTGTGAACCTCGTTCGGTTCAAGTCCCGGTTCTGATTCGGAGTTCTTTTTCGGGGACTCAATTTAAGAGTTGTGCGGGCGGTGGGGTATTACTGGGCAGTGATTTTGATAGATGCTCTAGCTGAGTTGATCGAAGGTTATTGATTAGGTGATAGACCCTTCGACGAGCACGAGGATGCCGCGGGGGAGCTCAATTCGAGAATTGTGCAGAAGGTGGAACATTACTGAGCAGCGGATTTGAGAGTGGCTCTAGCTGAGTTGATCGAAGGTTCTTGAGTAGGTGAGAGACCCTTCGATGAGTGCGAGGTTGCGGCGGGGGAGCTCAATTCGAGAATTGTGCAGAAGGTGGAACATTACTAGGCAGCGGATTTGAGAGTGGCTCTATCTGGGTTGATCGAAGGTTCTTGAATAGGTGAAAGGCCCTTCGACAAGCACGAGGATGCGACGGGGGAGAGGGTTGATTGAAATTGCCTTTGGGCAATTTCAACCCCTGCGGGGCGCCCTGGAAAGCGGGCGTCCAAAATGCTACGCATTTTGTGAACCTCTGTCGGTTCAAGTCCCGGTTCTGATTCGGAGTTCTTTTTGGGGATGTTCAGCCGAACTGGCTACGAGCATTGAGTGGTGCCCAGGAGAGGGTGGAACTTGGCGCTTTGAAAGCGAAGCTTTCAGCCAAGTGGAACGCGAGCGCTTTATCAGCGAGCTGGATTAGTCCTCTTGTAAAAGAGATGCTTCAGACACTGAGACAGTCTGGGAGATTACTATATTTAAGAGGGGTTAGATGGTGCCCAGGAGAGGACTTGAACCTCCACGGCCGTTAAGCCACTAGCACCTGAAGCTAGCGTGTCTACCAATTCCACCACCTGGGCACAGAAAGGGAATCCCGGTCATTCAAAACCGGAGCGCAACTTTACCGATGGCTTTCCGTGCTGTCAACTGTCACAGACTTCTCGCGCTGTCACGTGTATACTGACGGCTCACTTAGAACGAATCCCCAATTAATGACAAAAAACTCCAAATCCCGCGATCCATTCGCGAATCGCGAAGCCTCCAATTACTCCAACCCCATCGCCAGCCGCGAATTTATCCTGCAAACCCTCGAAGCCATCGGTGAGCCCGCCAGTCTGGGCCAGATTGCCGAGACCTTGCAGATTTCCGAGGAAGACCAGCTCGAAGCCCTGCGCCGGCGCCTGATCGCCATGAGCCGTGACGGCCAGATCATCAGCAATCGCCGCGGTGTTTACGGTCTGGCAGCGCATATGGGCTTGCAGCGTGGACGTATTCAGGGCAACAAGGACGGTTTCGGCTTCTTTATTCCCGAAGACGGCAGCGACGATCTGTTCCTCAATCCGCGCGAGATGGAGAAGCTGTTCGACGGCGATATCGTGTTGGCGCGGCATGTCGGCTTCGACGGCCGTGGCCGAAAAGAGGGCACAGTGGTGGAGATCCTCGTTCGCCGCTACGCGGAGATCGTCGGACGCTACTATCATGAACAGGGATTTGGCGTCGTAATACCCGACAGCAAGCGCGTCACCCATGAGATTCTGATACCGGATGGCCAGTCACGCAGCGCCCAGGATGGCCAGTATGTGGTTGCCGAGCTGGTGGAATACCCGAGCAAACGGCGCAAGGCCATTGGCAAGGTGACCGAGATTCTCGGTGACGTCAGCACTCCCGGACTGGAAATCGACATTGCCGTGCGCAGTCACGACATCCCCCACGACTGGCCGTCGGCGGTGGAAAAAGAAGTCGCCCGACTCCCCGATTCGGTGTCGGAAAGCGAATTGAAAGGCCGCTTCGATCTGCGCAAGATTCCCTTCGTCACCATCGATGGTGAGGATGCCAAGGACTTCGACGACGCGGTTTACGCCCAGCGCCACAAACAGGGCGGCTGGACGCTGATGGTGGCGATTGCTGACGTGTCCAATTATGTCCAGGTCGGCACTGCACTGGATACCGAGGCGACCGAACGCGGCACCTCCGTGTATTTCCCTGGTCACGTGATTCCCATGTTGCCTGAAGCGATCTCCAACGGCCTGTGCTCATTGAAGCCAGAGGTGGACCGCCTGACCATGGTCTGCGAGATGGAGCTTGATGCCACCGGCGCCATGACCGATTTCTGCTTCTACGAGGGTGTGATCCACTCCCATGCGCGGCTGACCTATAACGAAGTCGCCGACATGCTGATGCCACCGGCCAATGAAACAGCCGAGAAAGTACGCGATCGCCTGCGCAAGCGCCATGAGGCATTGATTGGCGATCTGGAGAATCTGTATTCGCTCTACCACGCCCTGCGTGATCGCCGCGCCCTCAATGGCGCCATGGATTTCGAATCCACCGAGACCCGTATCGTCTTTGGTGAAGACCGCAAGATTCGCGAGATCGTGCCGGTGCAGCGTAACGACGCCCACCGCCTGATCGAAGAGTGCATGCTGTGTGCCAATGTGGCCGCCGCCTTGCTGCTCGAAGAACATAAACTGCCGACGCTCTATCGTGTCCACGAAGGGCCCAACCCGGACAAGCTGGATTCGCTGCGCGATTTCCTCGGCGGGCTTGGTCTGTTCCTGGCCGGCGGCGAAAAGCCAACGCCCATGCACTATCAACAAGTGCTGCAGCAACTGGCAGATCGCCCCAACAGCCATTTGCTGCAAGTGATGCTGATTCGCTCCATGATGCAGGCGGTCTATACGCCGGACAACGTCGGTCACTTCGGTCTTGGCTTCGACGCCTATGCCCATTTCACCTCGCCGATTCGGCGCTATCCGGATCTGCTGGTACACCGCGGTATTCGCTATCTGCTGCGCAACAAGACCGGCAAGCATCTACGGCCCAACAAGAACGCAGCGAAGCTGGACAAGCAGGCGATCTATCCCTACAGCGAAAGCGATATGGTGAAGCTGGGCGAGGACTGTTCCAATTTCGAGCGCCGTGCCGATGCCGCCAGTTACTCGGTGGTGGACTGGCTCAAGTGTGAGTACATGCAGGACCGGGTCGGTGATGACTTCATCGGCACCGTGGCCTCGGTCACCAGCTTCGGCCTGTTCATTGAACTGGCAGATATCTTCATCGAAGGTCTGGTGCACATTTCCGAGTTGAGTAACGACTACTATAATTTCGATCCCGTGCATCATTGCCTGCAGGGTGAACGCTCCGGTGTGCGTTTTGCCATGGGCGATACGGTTGAAGTCAAACTGGTGCGGGTTGATCTCAATGACAAGAAGATCGACTTGCAGATGTTGCGCAAGGTCGGTGGCGCCGATGGCGAAGCCGGCGATAATTACGCCCCACGCCGTGGCAGCAAGAAGGCCGACAAGAAGGCCGACAAAAAGTCCGACAAGAAAGGGCGCCATAAACAGACCGACAAGTCCGGCAAGGGGCGTGGCAAAACGCGCGGTGCCAAAGCCGGTGGCAGTGCGGCGCGCAAGAAACCCGCTGCCAAGGCCGGCAAAGCGAAAGCCTCAGATAGCGGCACCGGCATCACCCGTGATCAGGTATCAAAACTGGCCGCCAGGGCTGATGCTAACAAGGGCGCCAACAAGAGTGGCAAGAAGAAGCCTGCCGCAAAAAAGTCAGCGGCTGGTTCCGGTAGAGCAGGCAGTGCGAAAAAAGGCCCCGCGAACAAGTCTGGACAACAACAGCGGACGACACGAGCCAAGAAACGACGTTAACGCTCATGAAATCGAAACAGTACTGGATGGGTGGTATCCACGCGGTCACCGAATTGCTGCGCCAGCGTGCCAGCGACGTCAAAGAGCTGCTGGTGCAGGATCAGCGCAAGGACAAGCGCATGCAGGCGTTGCGCGATCTGGCGAAACAGGCCGGACTCAATTGCCAGAGCGTGAGTCGCGACGAGCTGGACAAGTTCGCCGGCCCCGGACATCAGGGTGTCGCCGCGCTGGTGATCAGCGACAGTGTCGAGCTGAGCGAAAAAGAACTCATGGTGTTGCTGGAGCAAATCTCGCAGCCGCTGTTGTTGGTGCTGGATGGCGTCACTGACCCGCATAATCTGGGCGCTTGTCTGCGTAGCGCTGACGCCGCCGGGGTCGATGCCGTCATCGTTCCCAAGGACAAAGCAGTAGGGCTCAACGCCACGGTGCAGAAAGTTGCCGCCGGCGCCGCCGAGACGGTGAACTTTGTCGTCGTCACCAATCTGGTCCGCTGTCTCGAGACGCTGAAAGAGCGTGGCATCTGGCTGGTAGGCACCTCCGACAAAGCAGAAACCAGCCTCTATGACCAGGATTTGCGCGGCCCGCTGGCCATCGTCATGGGCTCGGAAGGCGAGGGCCTGCGTCGCCTGACCAGCGAAGTCTGCGATTACCTGGTGTCGATTCCCATGTCCGGCGAGCTCAGCAGTCTCAATGTGTCAGTGGCGACCGGTGTCACACTTTTCGAAGCAGTACGCCAACGCCGCAGCTAATTGCGACCAATCGCCCACCTGAAAAACAGCATGACTGTTGGCGCTTCCTATTGACGCTGTCTAGCAGGTCTCTCTGTTTGCCCTTTCCATCGGCTTTAGCCATCTGCCCCATCAATCAGCTCTATCCATCAGCCCTGCAGGGAAATGGGCGGCGGGCAGGGGCAGGGACGTGCGCGGCAGGATGCCGAGCTCGAGCCCCCAGGGACGGGTTCACGGCGGGCCCGGCCACTGCCTGCCGGCCGTTTCCCCGGCACGATATCAATATCCTGTTATCCCAAACTGCCAAAAACCCAGCGATTAGTTGCATCTTGGCGGCAGTTTCACTAGAATTCCGCCTCTTTTATTGGCTGGGCCTGAAAAGCTCTGCCCGACATAACTCCTTGTCTCACCGCGCACGCCAGTGTTGGCCGGGAGGCAGAACCCATAAGGAGTCTCTATGAGACACTACGAAGTCGTATTTCTGGTGCACCCCGACCAGTCTGAGCAAGTTCCGGGGATGATTGAGCGTTACACCCAGCTGATGTCCGAAAGTGGTGGCAAAGTACACCGTATGGAAGACTGGGGCCGTCGCCAACTCGCCTACCCAATCAACAAGATTCACAAAGCACACTACGTGATGATGAACATCGAGTGTGGTGGCGAGGCTCTGGAAGAGCTGTCTACCCTGTTCCGCTATAACGATGCGGTTCTGCGTAATCTGGTTATCAAGATGAAGTCGCCAGTCACCGAAGAATCCCTGATTCTGAAAGGTGAGCGTGAGAGCAAGGAGCGCAAAGCGCGCGCCGAAGCCAAGCGCAAGCAGGAAGAAGATGCAGCGGCAGCACGTCGCAAGACTGAAGATGACGATGATGACATCGATCCGGGTTCAGTACTGCGCGGCGACAGCGATGACGAAGATAGCAGCGATGCTGATTCCGCAGCGGATGATTCTTCCGACGACGACGCTGACAGCAAAGACTAACAATCGAATTAAACTCATAGACAGGATTACTCATCATGGCCCGTTACTTTCGACGCCGTAAGTTCTGCAAATTCACTGCCGAAGGCATTGAGCAGATCGACTACAAAGATCTGGAAACCCTGAAGGCTTACGTTTCAGAAACAGGCAAAATTGTGCCTAGCCGCATTACCGGCACCAAGGCGCGTTATCAGCGTCAATTAGCCACAGCGATCAAGCGTGCTCGCTACCTGGCTTTGATTCCGTACACGGACAGCCACCAGGTTTAAAGCTGACTCGTGATGCGCGGCCTTGCGGAATTCGTAATGAGTGGCCGCAAGCAGGCCATACTTGCTGTGGTGCTGCTGGGGCTCGTGCCTCTTGTTAATTTGCTGAGTCCTGTTGTTGTCGGACTCGTCATCTTGCGCAAGGGACTGAACGAAGCCAGTGTGATTCTGGCTTTCGCCCTGCTGCCTTTGGCAGGGTGGGCGATGATTGGCGATTTTGTACCAATCATCCTGTTGTTCGGGATCAGTGGTCTGGCGCTGTTATTGCGCGCGACCGAATCCTGGGAATTTACGCTAGTGGCGGCCATCGGCGTCGGCGTAGCGATAGAAGTTTATTTGCGATTGCAGCCTGCCATACTGGATGTACTGGTACAGCAGCTGGAAGTGTATCTGCAACGCAATGGTCTGCAAGCGATGCAGACAGAAGAAATACGAGGCGTGTTGGTCAGTGCCATAGGCGCGGTCTACATGTTTCTCTCGGTGGCGTTACTCATTCTGGCCCGCTGGTTACAGGCCGGACTGTATAACCCCGGTGGATTCCGACAGGAATTTCAGCGCTTGCGCATCGAGCAGAAGGTGTCACTTTTTCTGATTATCCTGATGCTGTTGGCAAGTTTTGAAATCATCATACCGGAATCCTGGGTGCTGTATTTTGCGGTGCCATTGGTGTTTGCCGGCGTGGCCCTTGTGCACGGTCTGGTGAGCAGACGGAATTTATCGTCGATGTGGCTGGTGGCGTTTTACGCCGCACTCATGTTGCCGATTACCGTGCAGTTACTGGTTCTGGCTGCATTGGTGGATAGCTGGTACGACTTCCGCGGTCGCCTCAAGACCTGAGACACCGCAACGCGTACACAGCCAGATAGAAATTGACGGAAATTACAATTTCCGTAAAAACAGTCAGGACATACAGCGCACGACCACGTAACGTGCCGAACGCATAGGATATAAATAGAGGACAACATCATGAATGTTATCTTGCTGGAAAAGATTACTAACCTGGGTAACATCGGCGACACCGCTGATGTGAAATCCGGTTTTGCCAGGAATTTCCTGTTCCCTCAGGGCAAGGCGATTCCAGCAACCAAGGCCAATCTGGCTGACTTCGAAGAGCGCAAGGCCGATTTGATGGCCAAGCATCAGGAGCACGTTGCTGCTGCTGAAGCGCGTAAGGCGAAAGTTAACGGTCTGAACATCAAGATCGAAGTGAACGCCAGCGATGAAGGCAAGCTGTTCGGTTCAGTCGGTACACGCGATATCGCCGACGTCCTGAACTCTGCCGCTGATGCTGAAATCATCAAGAGTGAAGTGCTGCTGCCACATGGCGTGCTGCGTGAAGTGGGTCAGTATGAAATCTCTCTGGACCTGGGCCACGATGTGTTCGCAGAAGTGACACTGGCGATCGTTGCGCAAGACGCACCGGCTGGTGCTGGCGACGACGGCAGCCTGATCGATGACGTTGAGACAGTCAGCGACCAGGAACTGGAAGATCTGGATCTGGAAGAAGATCCACAGAATCCGTCTGAGGACGATTCCGAAAAGCCGGAATAATCCATCCTCAAGACTTCTTGATTACTTGAGATTGATGAAGCACCATCTGGTACTCCCGATGGTGCTTTTTTTTGTGTTGTTGAAACATGCCTGACTCACCCCAGCCCAGCCAATCCGCAGGATCCAACCAGTCTGCCCTGGCCACGTTAAAGGTTCCCCCGCATTCGGTGGATGCCGAGCAAGCCGTGCTTGGCGGCTTGATGCTGGACAATACCGAGTGGGACAACATCGCCGATGTCTTGCTGGCGGAAGACTTCTACCGCAGTGAGCATCAACTGATTTTTGCCGTCATGACCCAGCAGAGTGAAGCGGGCAGTCCGATTGACGTGGTCACGCTGGTGGAATCACTCAATAGCCTCAACCAGCTGGAAGATGCCGGTGGTCTCGACTACCTGAGCGAACTGGCTGGCAATGCCCGCGGTACCGCCAACATCCATGCCTACGCCGACATCATTCGCGAGCGCGCCATCCTGCGACGGCTGATTTCGGTCGCCAACACTATCGCTGACAGTGGGTACAACACCGGCGGCAAAAAAGCCGCGGAGGTCGTCGACGAGGCCGAGCAAAAAGTCTTCAATATTGCCGACGAGCGTCCCAAAGATCAGGGCCCGGTGGCCATCAATCCCTTGCTGGCGTCTGCGGTGGATCGCATCGATGAGCTGGCGGGCTCTGAAGGCGGCCTCACCGGACTCTCAACAGGCTACACCGATCTGGACGAGATGACCTCCGGCTGGCAGCGCTCCGATCTGGTCATCGTTGCCGGTCGACCCTCCATGGGCAAGACGGCCTTCGCCATGAATCTGGTGGAGCACGCGGTGCTGCACAACGAAAAACCGATCCTCGTGTTCTCGCTGGAGATGCCGGCGGAAAGCCTGATCTTTCGTATGCTGTCTTCCATCGGCAAGATCGATCAGGGCAAGTTGCGCACCGGTCAGCTGACCGACGCCGACTGGCCCGGCTTCAACGATGCCGTCGCCAAACTGAAAGACCGGCCGCTGTTTATCGATGACAGCGCTGGCGTCAGCCCCATGGAGATGCGTTCCCGCGCCCGTCGTATTGCCCGCGAGCATGGCAAGCTGGGCATGATCGTCGTTGACTATTTGCAGCTGATGCAGATCAAGGGCAGTAGCGAGAACCGGGTGAACGAGATCTCCGAGATCTCGCGCTCACTCAAGCTGATCGCCCGTGAATTCGAATGCCCGGTGATCGCCCTGTCACAGCTCAACCGCGGTCTGGAACAGCGTCCTAACAAACGACCCGTGATGTCGGACCTGCGTGAATCCGGAGCCATCGAGCAAGATGCCGACGTCATCGCCTTCATCTATCGCGATGAGGTCTATAATGAAGACACACCGGACAAAGGTGTGGCTGAAGTGATTATCGGCAAGCAACGTAACGGGCCCATTGGCACGGTGCGACTGAGCTTCCTTGGTCAGTACACGCGTTTCGAAAACTTTGCCCAGCCACGCTACGATGACAGTTACACTCACGGGTTGTAGTCCGGCAGCTTCCTTCCTGGTTGCTGTGCACTGCAACCAGTCCCGAATAAACCTCAGGCAGGATCAGGCCAGGGAATGACCACCACCAGTAAACGCGTCTGGGCAACGATCAATGCACAAGCGCTACGTCACAATCTGGCGCAGGCTGCCGTGCATTGTCCCGATGCCAAGCCGATCCCCGTCATCAAGGCCAATGCTTACGGCCACGGCATGATCGAGGTAGCGAAGGGCCTCGCCGGTGGCATTCTGCCGGTGGAAACTTTCGCTGTCGCCACCATGGATGAAGCGCTCGCACTCAGCAATGGCCTTAAAGAGTTAGAACTGACACAGTCTGTCATGGTGTTGAATGGTTTTATCAACGCCGACGAATTGGCCCTGTGTCTGCAACACGGCCTGCAGCCCGTGGTGCATTCGCCCTATCAGAGCGATTTGCTCGAGCAGGCGCGCGCCGCGGGATTGTTCACCGGTCGCCAGCGCTTCTGGCTGAAACTCAATTCCGGCATGAACCGGCTTGGTCTTGGTGCCTCGGCGGCCATCGCCATGCACAAGCAGCTGACGGCAATTGCGGATGTGGACGTCGTGTTTATGTCGCATCTGGCCTGGGCCGACGAGCTGGACAATCCGGCCTCGCAAGCCTTCACTGCCCAGCAGCTGGATGCGTTTGCTGCTGCGCGCCGTGCCATCATCGACAAGACGGGCAAAGAGATTCCCTGCAGCCTCGCTGCCTCGGCCGGCATTCTGGCTGTACCGGAAGCGCAGTACCAGTACATCCGCCCGGGCATCATGCTTTATGGCAGCTCGCCACTCGCAACACAAACCGGCGAGGACATTGGCCTGCGTCCGGTGATGACACTGTCTTCACGGTTGTTGGCAATTAACGAACTCGAGGCAGGCGATGCCATTGGCTATGGCGCCACCTATATCTGTGATCGACCCACCCGTGTGGGTGTCGTCTCCATCGGCTACGGTGACGGCTACCCACGCGCTGCCGGTAACGGCACGCCGGTGCTGGTCAAGGTCGGTGGCCAGAGCATACGTACCCATCTCATTGGCCGCGTTTCCATGGACATGATCACTATCGACCTGACTGGCATCGACCGCGCCCGCATCAATGACGAGGTGGTGTTGTGGGGCGAGGGTCTGTGTGCTGACGAGATTGCCAAAGAAGCCAACACCATCGCCTATGAACTTTTCTGCAAAGTCACGCCCCGTGTGCCGCGCATTTATATTGACTGACTTGACTAACCTGACTGGGTATCCTCACTGAACTGATATGGCGAAAGCAAAAATAGCCTTTGTGTGTAACGACTGCGGCGCCGAACACGGCCAGTGGCAAGGGCAGTGTGCTGCCTGCAAGGCCTGGAACACCTTGTCGCAAATCAATCTCGGCAGCAGTTCATCGCCGGCGGCAAAGGCAGATTTTCGCAAGCAGGGTTACGCCGGCGCCAAGTCCAACGTGCAGGCCCTGGCCGACATCGATCTGCAATCCTTGCCGCGCTTCAGCAGCACACTGGGTGAGCTGGATCGCGTCCTCGGCGGTGGTCTGGTACCCGGTTCGGTAGTGTTGATCGGCGGCAATCCCGGGGCTGGCAAGAGTACGTTGCTGCTGCAAATTATGTGTCAGCTGTCAGCGACGAATAAACCGGCCATGTATGTCACCGGCGAAGAGTCGTTACAACAGGTGGGCATGCGCGCCAAACGACTGGGCCTGCCGGCGGGCAATTTGCAGATGCTGGCGGAGACCAACGTCGAACAGATCTGTAATGCGGCGCAGGAGTACCAGCCGGAATTACTGGTGGTGGATTCCATTCAGGTGATGCACAGCAATGATGTGCCGTCGGCGCCGGGCAGTGTGTCGCAGGTGCGCGAGTGTGCCGCCTTCCTGATCCAGTATGCCAAACAAACCAACACCGTCTTGCTCTTGGTAGGCCACGTCACCAAGGAAGGCAACCTCGCCGGACCGAAAGTGCTGGAGCACATGATCGATTGCTTCATCATGCTGGAAGGCAGCAACGAGAATAAATACCGCATCCTGCGCGGCCAGAAGAATCGCTTTGGCGCCGTCAATGAACTCGGCGTTTTCGCCATGACCGAGACCGGCCTGAAGGAAGTCAAAAATCCCTCGGCCATTTTTCTTGCCCGCACCGAGGAAGACAGTCCCGGTTCGCTGGTCATGGTGTTATGGGAAGGCACGCGCCCGCTGCTGGTGGAGATTCAGGCGCTGGTGGATGCCAGTCCATTGGGTAATCCGCGTCGTGTCGCAGTAGGTCTGGAGCAGAATCGACTGGCCATGCTACTGGCGGTGCTACACCGCCATGGCGGTCTGTACATGGCCGATCAGGACGTCTTCGTCAACGTCGTCGGTGGTGTCAAGGTCACTGAAACCAGTGCCGACCTGGCGCTGCTACTCGCCATTGTCTCCAGCTTCCGCGATGCGCCGCTGCCGCGTGATCTGGTGGTCTTTGGTGAAGTAGGGCTGGCCGGCGAGATTCGCCCGGTGCCCGGAGGGCAGGAGCGTTTGCGCGAGGCGGCCAAACACGGCTTCAAGCGCGCTATTGTGCCCAAGGCCAATGTGCCAAAAGAAAAGATCGACGGACTCGAAGTGGTCGCGGTGACAAAGATTACCCAGGCGTTGGAAGCGATCGACTAATCGGCTGTTGCGATCAGGTCATCTGCTGAACTTTTGATGGCATTGCTGATGACCGCGTCACGCTCATAGACATCGCGGCGAAACACCACGCTGCCGGTGTTGTCGGTAAATGCCGTGAAGTAAACGATGTAGACAGGTACCGGGCGACGCAGGTACACCGTATTCGTTTCCGCTGTTTCAAGCCAGCCGCCCAGATCTGCCAGTTCCGGCGCGCTATCAATCTCCAGCAACCAGCGGGCAAACGCTTCCGGGTCCTGCAGTCTGATGCAACCCGAGCTGAAGATACGTTCGGTGTGCGAAAACAATTCTCTGGCGGGTGTGTCATGCAAGTACACCGCATAGTCATTGGGCAACATGAACTTCATGCGTCCTAGCGCATTGCCCGGTCCGGGGCGTTGCCGTAGTTGATAACGGAAGTTGCCGCGCGTGACTGTACTCCAGTTCATCTGGTCAACCGGCCGGTAATCGGTTTCACCGTTGGCGCGAAATTCATAGCCCTGCTGCACCATGTCTGCTGACTCATTCTGCAGCAGGGGTAGCTTGTCCTGTACAGCGATACTGGTTGGTACATTCCAGAACGGGTTCACTACCATATAGCGAATCAGGTTATTGAACACCGGCGATTGTCGATAGGGGCGACCGACAATCACATCCATGTTCAGGTCTTCCCGACCATTGCGGATACCACGCAAGGTGAAGGCGGCAATGTTTACTCGCACATAGGTGTCAGGTGTCACTCTCGGGAGCCAGCGCCACCGCTCGAGGTTGGCGTCAATCCGTTCCAGCCAGTCAAAGCGGGTCGCGTTGAGCAGCTCAAGCGTATTGGGACCGACGATACCATCGGCTTCCACCGCTGAGGCCTGCTGAAATTCACTAACAGCGCGCTCGAGTTGTGGGCCATAGATGCCGTCGTACTCACCCGGCCCCAGCAAGCGCTGCTGTAATAGCCGCACCCGTTCGCCGCGACTGCCGGGCCGCAGGGTGTTACCGGCAGGAATTTGAATACTTTCGGTTTCCGGCTGCTCGGCGATGCTGGCGCGCTCGCTGACCAATGCCCAATACTCGTCTGCTACCGGTAGCACGGCATCGAGTACGGCTTTGACATCCGCCGGTTCTGCCAGCAACTGAAACATCACCGCTGCCGGTGTGGTTTCTGCGCTCTCTACAAACCATTCGGCATTGATGGATTGCGGCCGCACAATACCGTTACCACGGTGGTCTGCCTGGCCCAGAAAGGCATCGGTTGCCAGAATATCCAGCGCCCAGTCGAAGTCGCTGCCAGCGTCAGTGGCGGCAGCCAGTGCGGTCAGGTGGTAACGACGAGGAGTAAAACCGTGATTGGCGGAATCGTTGATCGCCGCCACCAGTTCAGGCGCCCGGCCTGCCAGTTCGCCTTCCTCGTGCCAGATCGGCAGATAGGCTCTTGTGCTGTAAATCTCGGACAGGGCTTGCGGGTGCAGGAGTTCTCTGCCGGCAATGGCGGTAGTGCCACCGGCGTGGAAGCCTTCGAACCAAATGCGTATTTGCTCACTGCTTTCGGACGCTTTCAAAGCCGGCGCCAGAGCAGCAAGCATCAAGAAAAACACAGCATAACGAGCGAAAACAAGGTAGCTCATGAAGTGTATTCTAGCCCCTTCCCAGAAGACGGTATACAGGCCATCAGGACGGGCGGTCTCGCCGCCCTTGCGGGCTGGCGTGAACACGTAGATTTACGCTGTTAGCGGCGCGAGAAATTGCTGTACCTTTTTTTTCCTCAACACTATTCTATCGCTCCCTCACTGACGATGATCTTTCATCAGGATCTCGGTTTAATGCGCGTCATTCGATTCTTGCTGCCGGCTTGCGGCGGCGTGCTGCTATTGCTGGCCCAGGCAGTGTTCGCGGCGCCGAACCACCGTGCCGGTTTCAGCATCAAGTTTCAGGAACTGGAAAGCAATCTCACCATCCTGACTACGGCGATCATGCCGAGCGCCGTGTTGCCGGTGCAGACAATGGCGAACGCGCAGGCCGATAGCGGATCGCTGGTGCGCAATGGCAGAGGTTGGCAATGGACAGCACCAGCCACTCCGGGGCTGGCTACTTTGTTGTTCACGCAGAACGATGAACAGATTCGCCTCAATGTGTTTATTCTGACGCCGTTTCAGAATGGCTTGCAGGACAACATCGAGGGCTATCACATTGGCCGCTACGCGCAGGAACCGTTTCGTTCTCTGAACACGTACCGGGCACCCCAGGGTTTTGTGAACATGGCGCATGCACCCACCGGCATGCAAGTCTCACCGCACTTCACTATCGAGCAGTTCCTGTGCAAACAACAACCCGGGCATGATTCGGTGTTCCTGTTACTGCGCGCGGCCATGCTGATCAAGCTGGAGATGTTGCTGGATGCGGCCAACGCCAATGGTTGGGAGGCAGACACGTTCTATGTGATGAGTGCCTTCCGCACGCCTTACTACAATCGCGCCATTGGTAACGACACCGATTCCTCACGGCACCTGTACGGCGGTGCGGCGGATATCTGGATCGATAACGACGGCGATGGCCAGATGGACGACCTCAACGGTGATGGCCGTATCAATACCGAAGACGCTCGTGCTCTGGCGCAACTGGCGGACTCGCTGGCAAAAAGTAATCCGCAACACTGGCCGCCCGGAGGCATCGGTATCTATCGGGCCAACGCCGTGCATGGCCCGTTCGTCCACATCGACGCCCGCGGCTATCAGGCGCGTTGGGAGTAACGCGCCCGGGAAAGGGATCTTGCGTTCGTCGCTGTCAGTGAAAACTAGTCGTTGATCAGGCGGCGAATCAGCACGGCACTGAGCTGTGCCCGTTCCACCAGTGAGCTGATACGAGCTTCCTCGCGATTGGAATGCGCGCCGGTACCGGCCACGCCCAGTGAATCCAGCGTTGGCAAACCGGCGGCTTGCGTCAGTGAGCCATCAGTGCCGCCACCGGAATCGGTCACGCCCAGTTCCTGGCCTAACAGGCGGCCAATGGCGCGGGTCTTCTCCAGCAGGTAATCGGATTCGCTGGTCGGTATCTTGGGTGGGCGATGCAGATTGACCCAGCTCTCGGTGGTGATCTCGCCGGAGTCCACCGGGTAGCTGTAGACACTGCCGAAAATGTCTTCGAATTGTGCGACTGCATCCTCGCCCTGCTGTGGCTCTGGATAGCGCAGGTCTATCAGTGCTTCGGCACAAGGCGCCACGGTATTGCGCGCTTCTCCACCACTGACCACGCCGACATTCACGGTGACGCCGGTTTCGTAGTCGGTCATCTGTTCGATCTCGACGATCTTGTAGGCCAGCTCCTTGATGGCGGAGCGGCCTTGCTCATGGGCACCACCGGCATGGGAGGCGCGGCCGTTAACGACAAAGCGCGCCTGACCCAGACCCTTGCGCTGCCGCGTCAGCGTGTCGGCGCCGGATGATTCATACACCAGCCCCCAGTCATGCTCGGCAGCCTGTTCTTCCAGATATTTGCGCGAAGACAGTGAGCCCATTTCCTCATCGCTATTGAGCAGCACCGACAAATTCATGTCGTCCAGCTCGCCGGACTCGGCCAGCGCCTTGAGGGCATAGAGCATGACCACCAGGCCACCCTTCATGTCTGCCACACCGGGGCCGTACATGGTGTCGCCCTCGGCACGGAAAGTCTGGAACGGTGCATCTGGCGGAAACACAGTATCCAGGTGTCCCATTAAGAGCAGGCGAGGGCCGTTGCCGGGTTTGGTGGCCAGCACGTGGTCAGCCACGTCGACGCTGTAGTTGCTGCCCGGACAGCTGGGCATCTCGATGACTTCGCCGGGCAGGGTGGAGATGGAGAAGCCAAGTGTGGTCAGTTCGGTGCTGAAGATCTGCGCCAGCGTGTTGACGCCTTCCTTGTTGAGGCTGCCGGAGTTGATATTGGTGAGTCGTTCCAGCATCGCCAGCATGGCCTCGTCCTGCGAGTCGAGCCAGCTGACCAGCTCCCGCTCGTCATTGTTCAGGGCCGGTTCGATCTCGGCCTGTGGCCAGACTTGACCGGCGCAGAGCGTCAGGGCAACGGCGACGGACAGGCGGAAACGGCGAAAAGAATGCGGTGTGGACGACATGACTGTCATGGGAGCTGACCTCTGGAAGACTTATCTTGGGGGAACGAGATTCAGTATAAATAATTCTGTACCGCTTGGCGCGTGCATTTGGCCGGTTGCGGCATTCGCCCTGGCTGAGCGGCACAATTTGACCGCGCCGGGAAGCGGTCATTGTAATTAAACAGTTGTCACTTATAATGCTGCGGCCATGAGTAATTCTTCTGCCCCCATTCTGAGTGTAAAAAACCTGAGCAAAACCTACTCCGGTGGCTTTCAGGCGCTCAAGGAAATTAATCTGGAAATCAGCAAGGGCGAGATCATTGCCTTGCTGGGCCCAAATGGTGCCGGGAAAACCACATTAATCTCAACCATTTGCGGCATCGTCAGTCCCTCGACTGGCTCCGTGACTGTGGATGGCCATAACATCATCAAGGATTACCGCGTCACGCGTTCCCTCATTGGTCTGGTGCCACAGGAGCTGACCACTGATTCCTTCGAATCGGTCTTTAATACCGTTTCTTTCAGCCGCGGCCTGTTCGGCAAGGCGCCGGACCCGGCCTACATCGAGAAGATCCTGCGCTCGCTGTCACTGTGGGACAAGAAAGACAACATGATCATGACCCTGTCTGGCGGCATGAAGCGCCGGGTGCTGATCGCCAAGGCGCTGTCCCATGAACCGAAGGTGCTGTTCCTCGATGAACCTACCGCCGGTGTGGATGTCTCGCTGCGCAAGGACATGTGGAAGATTGTGCGTGAACTGCAGGAAACCGGCGTCACCATCATCCTCACCACGCACTATATAGAAGAAGCCGAAGAGATCGCCCAGCGTATTGGCGTCATCAATCATGGTGAGCTGGTATTGATGGAAGACAAGAAAAGCCTGATGCAGAAGCTGGGTAAGAAGCAGTTGCTGCTGGAGCTGACGGAAGCGCTGGAAAGCATTCCCGAATCCCTGGCCAGTTCGGATCTGGAACTCGCCAACAACGGCATGCAACTGGTGTATACCTTTACGACCACGGGCGAGCGCACCGGCATTACCACCTTGCTGGATGACCTGCGCAACGCCGGTATTCGTTTCCACGATCTCAATACCACCCAGAGCTCGCTGGAAGAAATATTTGTCAATCTGGTCAATGAAAACAACGAGGCCGCCTAGGAGTCGACGCGATGAATATTTACGGCATCCTGGCCATCTACAAGTTTGAAATGGCACGCACCCGTCGCACGCTGCTGCAAAGCATTGTCGCGCCGGTGATTACCACGTCGTTGTACTTTATTGTCTTCGGTGCGGCCATCGGCTCGCGCATTCAGGAAGTCGGTGGCGTTTCCTACGGTGCCTTTATCGTGCCCGGGCTGATCATGCTCAACCTGCTGACCCACAGCATTTCCAATGCCTCCTTCGGGATCTATTTTCCCAAATTCGTTGGCACGGTGTACGAGATGCTGTCGGCACCGATCTCCACCATAGAAGTGGTGTTGGGCTATGTCGGGGCCGCGGCCACCAAGTCGATCATTCTTGGCCTGATAATTCTCGTCACAGCTGCATTTTTTATCGACCTGCGCATCGCCCACCCGATCATCATGCTGCTGTTCGTGGTGTTAACCGCCGTGTCATTCAGCCTGCTGGGTTTCATTCTCGGTATCTGGGCCGACAACTTCGAGAAGCTGTCGGTCGTGCCGATGCTGGTGATCACGCCGCTGGTGTTTCTGGGAGGCAGTTTCTACTCCACCGACATGTTGCCACCGCTGTGGCAGACCGTGTCGCTGATGAACCCGGTGCTGTATCTGGTGAGTGGTTTGCGCTGGAGTTTCTACGAGATATCGGAAGTGAACGTGGTGGTGAGTCTGGCCAGCGTGTCGCTGTTCATGCTGATCTGCCTGGCCATCGTCTCTTACATGTTCAAGACCGGCTACAAGCTGCGTAACTAGTCAGCTTAGAGAGTCGCTGACTAGCCCGTGCGCTTGCCGCGGGTGAAGTACATGCGCTCCGGCTCGCCCCGATTGGGGTAGTAGGTGCCGAAGCCTTCCTGCAGGCCGTTCTCCCAGTTACCTTCAAAGCGCTCGCCGTTGGCGTAGTAGAAGGTGCCTTCACCATGCAGCTGATTGTCCTGGAACTCGCCTTCATAACGGCCGCCTGAGGCATAGGTCATGGTACCGGTGCCGTTCATTTCGCCGTTCTCCCACTGCCCGGTATAGCGATCACCGTTGCGCAACTGCAGTTGGCCCTCACCGTGTTGGCGACCATTGCGCCATTCGCCCTGATAGGAATTGCCATTGGTCCAGGTCATGGTGCCGCGCCCGTGGCGCTGGTTATTGGCAAACTGACCTTCATAACGGTCGCCGTTGGCGCTGATATGGGTGCCCTGGCCGTCACGCTGTCCAGCATCCCATTGTCCTTCGTAGCGATCACCATTGCTGTACTGATAAACGCCTCTACCGGCCATGCGGTCGTTACGCCATTGTCCTTCGTAACGGTCGCCATTGGCACGCACTAGCGTGCCCTGGCCGGCTTTGACACCGCGGCTGAATTGACCACTGAACTGGTCGCCGTTGGCGTAGAAGTAGTTGCCCTGACCGTCTTTCAGGTCACGACTGAACTGTCCTTCATAGCGATCCCCGTTACTCATTATCATCCTGCCGCGGCCTTCAAACTGATTATTGCGACAGGCGCCTTCATAGCGATCGCCGTTGGTAAGAATATAGACACCGGAGCCCTGCAGGCACTGTCCGCCAACCCAGCCCGCTGATTGCTGGGCGTGAGCAAGCAGCGGCAGCGACAGGCTGGCGAGGGCAAGGATAGCTGCGGCTGAGCGTGCTAATCGCTCCATAAAGGCGTTGGAAATAGTCGATAATCGTGGCAATTGAGTAAGCATAAGAAGTCTGGCAATTGAATATTGAACTAAAGTGTAAACAGCGTAGCAGGCTGGTCCCGCTTTCGACGAGCCGCGCTGCCAGCCCGTCGCCAGCAGCGTTGGCCATGCTGGTCAGCAGACAGAGTCGGCCGGTCAGGATGGACTGGCGCCGCACTGACTGCCAAGCATAGGCGCTGTCACCGGCGGTGGCGAGGGCACGGCTCACAAAATCGACAATTGTTTGTCTGTGCTGGCTGCCTGTTGGTCTGCAAGCCCCGGGAACAGGCCATTCCCGGTCTGTTCTGGCAGCGAACGGCGGACCGTTGACATTAATAATAGACTGGTCTAATATACGCGACATGGTACGTACACGAGACGAACAAAAATTCCAACAATGCCGTGAATCGCTGCTCGCTGTGGGGCAGGAGCTGTTTATCAATAGCAGCTTCAACTCGGTAGGGCTGAACGACATCCTGCGCACAGCGGGGATCCCCAAGGGGTCGTTCTACCACTACTTCGACAGCAAGGAGGATTTTGGTGTGCAAGTGGTGGAATTTTATTCACAGCAGGGCCAGCAGGAATTGGCGCAGGTACTGGCCGACACCTCGCTGACCCCGTATCAGCAGCTGAAGAAGTTCTTCGCAGATTACGTCGAGCACTACGGCCAGATTGACTACTGTCAGGGTTGCCTGATGGCCAATCTGTCGCAGGAACTGGCAGACGTGAACGAGCGGCTGCGGCAGAAGATCAGCGAGTTGTCTCAAGGCATGGTCGATCAGGTGGCAAGCTGCCTGGAACGGCTGGATCCCGGCGAGCTCAATCTCGGTGGGCTCACTGCCCAGGAGGCGGCGCAAGTGCTGATGAACTCCTGGCAGGGCGCCATCATGAAGATGAAGCTGGAAAAGAGCCGGGAACCGCTGGATGTATTCATGAAATTTTTCTTCCGCGCCTAAAAAAATTTGCCGGAATAAAAGTAGACTGGTCTATTAAAAA
>CAZQFA010000010.1:0-7044 GCA_964592245.1 uncultured Pseudohongiella sp.
CCGATATTGTGTGTACCGGTAGTACAGGCAGTGGTGATGGCGATATTCGGCCCCTTCAGACCAAAACGAATGGACAGGTTACCGGCAATCATATTGATGATTGAACCGGGAACAAAGAAAGGGGATACCTTGCGCGGACTACTCTCGCGGATTTGCAGCGTGGTTTCTTCGATGGAAGTGATTCCGCCGATACCCGAACCAATCGCTACACCTGCCCGATTGGCATCGAACGTCGCCTCTTCAAGGCCAGAGTCCTGCACCGCCTGAACACCGGCGGCAATACCCAACTGCATGAAAATATCCATGCGCCGGGCGTCTTTGCCAGCCATGTATTCGGTGCAATCGAAATTTTTTAACGAGCCGCCAAACTGTGTACTGAACTCACTCACGTCAAAATGAGTGATGGTATCAATACCGCTTTTTCCGTTCTTCAGGCCGTCCCAGGACGTCTCTACATCGTTGCCTAACGGAGTAAGAAGTCCCAAACCAGTGACGACTACTCGACGCTTGTTCACAAATATGCTCCCGTTTAAATGCTGTTAGCCATATAAACAAAAGCTACTCCAGTCACCTGGAGTAGCTTTGGAATCTAGCATTGAATTGGGATTTACAGGTGTTGGTTGATGTAATCAACAGCCAGCTGCACTGTAGTGATTTTTTCGGCTTCTTCATCAGGAATTTCAGTCTCGAATTCCTCTTCCAAAGCCATGACCAATTCGACGGTATCTAAAGAATCAGCGCCTAAATCTTCCACGAAGGAAGCGGAGGGTTTGACTTCATCCTCCTTAACACCCAATTGTTCGCAAACGATCTTTTTTACGCGCTCTTCAATGCTACTCATAACTGTTATTAGCTCCTAGTACTATGTTTCTTAAGGCTTTTTAGTGAGCCTCTCTGTCACGGTCGCGTCGCAGCCAGACCACCGTGTAAATCAGAGACGCAAGTTTACCTCTATTTGGAGGCGTTGTAATGTTTAAATTACCCTAGTTTGTCGGCGAATTACCCAGACTCCGCCTGACCCTTGTTTCAGGTCAAGCCTGAGGCTCAAGCCATGTACATACCACCGTTAACGTGAACGGTTTCACCAGTGATATATCCACCTTGCTCAGAGGCCAGAAATCCGACCACCGAGGCAATTTCTTCCGGCTGTCCCAGGCGCCCCAGCGGGATTTGCGTCAGCAGGGCCTGAGTTTGCGCTTCCGGCAGGTCCCGGGTCATATCGGTATCGATAAAGCCCGGGGCGACCGCATTGACGGTTATACCGCGCGAGCCGATTTCCTGCGCCAGAGAGCGTGTAAATCCTTCGATCCCCGCCTTTGACGCCGAGTAATTGGTCTGTCCGGCATTGCCGCTGGAACCGACAACCGAACTGATATTAATGATGCGCCCCCAGCGGGCTTTGGTCATGCCTTTCACAGCCGCCTTACACAGCCGATATATGGACGTGAGATTGGTATTGATCACCGAATCCCATTCATCGGTTTTCATGCGCATCAGCAGATTGTCTCGGGTAATACCGGCGTTATTTACTACGACAAGCGGCGCGCCAAATTGTTCAGTCACCAGCGTCATTAATTCTTCCACTGACGCATCCTCGCTAACATTGGCTGCATAGCCCTTGCCAGTGATGCCATGCTCAGCCAGATAAGCACTGATACGCTCGGCACCGTCCTCGGTCGTGGCGGTGCCGGCAACGGTGAAGCCCTGCTGCCCAAGAGCCAGCGCGATGGCGCGGCCGATGCCACGGCTGGCGCCTGTTACCAATGCGATTTTAGCGGTGTCGTTCATAGTCGCTTCTGCCTTTCTACTTCGTTTGTTCTGTCTGCTTGTTCTGTTTAGCCGGTGACTTCGGCGCGGGCGCTTTCGAGGCTGCCCAGATCATCGCTGCCGCAACACTGCAATTCGGATTCGATGCGTTTGATCAGTCCGCACAGCACTCGACCGGGACCGCATTCGACAATCTTGCCGAGTCCGGTCTTGTGCATTACGCGCACACAATCTACCCACAATACCGGGGCATAGAGCTGTTTGATCAGGTTTTCCTTGATCTGTTCCGGGTCGCTCGCTATTTCCGCATTGACGTTTTGCACCACGCCGATCTGCGGTGCGCTGACGCTCACGCTGTTCAGCACTTCAGCCAGTTGCTGCGCCGCCGGGCGCATCAACTCACAATGGGAAGGCACGCTGACATTCAAAGGCAAGGCCCGTTTCGCCCCGGCTTCCTTGCACAGGACAATGGCACGATCCACGGCTTCGGCATCACCGGCAATGACTGTTTGACCGGGGGAATTAAAGTTGGCAGCAGAGACTGTCTGATGCTCTTCGGCCTCATCGCAGATTTCATTAATCTGATAATTCTCCAGACCGACAATTGCCGCCATTTTGCCTGTGCCGGCAGGGACAGCAGACTGCATGAATTGGCCGCGCGCATGGACCAGTTTCACCGCATCAGCAAACTCCAGCGCACCGGCGCACACCAGTGCCGAGTATTCGCCCAGGCTGTGACCGGCCAGCAAGGCTGGCGAAGGCGCACCCAATTGATGCCACAGCCGCCAGATGGCGTAGGATGCAGTCAGCAAGACCGGCTGCGTGATATGCGTCTGGTCGAGGATGTTGCCGCTGTCGTGCTGGGCGATTTCCCAGAGGTCCTGACTCAGCACTGCCGAGGCTTCAGCGAAGGTTTGCTCAATGATCGGGTGGGCACCGGCCAGTTCGGCCAACATCCCCAATTTCTGCGATCCCTGGCCGGGAAAGACGAATCCAAATTTGCTCATGGTCTAGCTCTTGATGCTTTCTCGTCGCTGCGCCTGTCACGAGCCACCTGGCTGGTGTGGCCAAAACTGTGGAACGGCGCAAATATAAATTAAGTAATTGGATGAATAGTTCTCTTTAATTATTTGTTTTTATTTCTTTTTTTATATTTTTCGAGTGCTCTAGGCTGCCGCCATGATGGCAGCTACTTTGCTGGCAATCAATGCTGGCACTTCATGCTCTACTTCACGCACGGCCTGGCGGATCGCGTAATAAAAACCCTCGACCGTGGCATTGCCATGACTCTTCACCACACTGCCCTGCAACCCTAACAAACTGGCGCCATTGAAACGTTGTGGATTGATCTGCGCCAGCAGCGATTCCAGCATCACGGCACTGACCGGCAGCGCATCCACGTCGCCGATACGTGATAATTGCTCGTTCAACAGGCGTTTGACCACATTCGCAACGCCGGCGCTGGACTTGATTGTCACGTTGCCGACGAAGCCATCGCAAACCACCACGTCCACGACCCCTTCAAACAGGGCATTCGCCTCGACGAAACCGATGTAGTGCAGACTCTGGCAGTGCTCAAGGCGCGCGGCTGTCTCCCGCACGGCCTGCGTGCCTTTGTATTGCTCGGCACCAATATTCAGCAAGCCGACCCGCGCCGGTGTCCCGGACAGCGATTCTGCCAGCACCGAGCCCATAACCGCGAACTCAAACAGTTGTTGCGCCGTCGTTTCCGGATTGGCCCCCACATCCAGCAGGTACGTCTGCCGGGTGGCCCCGGGAATGGTCGCCACAATCGCCGGCTTCTGTATGCCCGGGATAGTCTTCAGCAAGTGTCGGCCGACCATCAATAACGCGCCAGTATTGCCTGCGCTCACCGCCGCCTGCACGGCGCCCTGCTCGACCAGTTCGACCGCCTGATACATGGAACTGTCGCGCCCCGCTCGCAGCACGTTACGGGGTTCATCCTTATCCTGTATCAGGGTTTTCGCATGCACAATGCTGCACCGCGAGGCCACTTCAGGCTTCGCTTGCAGCATGGGCTGAATTTGTTGCTGATTACCAATCAGTGAGAGGGAAAGATCCGGGTCTTCTGACAGTGCCTGCAGGGCTGCCGGCACGGTCACATCTACCCCTCCCTCGCCGCCCATAGCATCGATTGCTATGCGCTTGAGAGACGACAAACCTTAGTCTTCGCCGATATCCAGGACTTTCTTGCCTTTGTAAAAGCCGTCAGCAGTGACGTGGTGGCGACGATGCACTTCACCAGTCGTCTTGTCCACTGACAGGGTCGGGCCACTCAGGGAATCGTGGGCACGACGCATATTGCGCTTGGAGCGCGATACTTTACTCTTTTGAACTGCCATGACTGGCCTCCAATACTAAATAAATTCTTTAATTTCAGTTAGTTCAATCTTTTTTCTTAAGTTTTTCAAGAACTGCAAACGGGTTCTCGGCCACTTCACTCACCGGCTCTTTATCGACCGGATCGGCTGGCAATTGATAGCCCAATGCGTCCTGACAACTGGCATCGGCGTGATAACTGACAATCGGCATGCAGAGCATTAACTGCTCCTCCACCAATGACGCCAGATCCAGTTTGTAATCTTCGTTTATCCAGGGTTCCAGGTCAGCTTCAAGCCGGTTGGCCTCGGCCTCATCCCTGACCAGCGCCAGCCGTATTTCATCATTCAGTGTTAACCGTAATGACTCCAGACACCGCTGGCACTGCACCGCAACGTCCGCCTGTAGTGCGCCGCTGATCAATTTGCGACCGGCACTGTTAAGACCAAAGTGCAGTTCTACCTGAATGTCAGCCTGCTCATCAGCCAATAGTTCGCGAAAACGCGGCAAGCGATCGAGTGCGACATTGCCACTGATTTTAACGTCCTGTTGGAACGCTTTGCGGGCGTCAACATAGGCTGGGACAGTGCTGCCTGACATAGGCGCGCAATAATAGGCGTCCAGCCCCTCTCTGTCAAAGTTTTAATGGCAATAATCCAGTGCAAATCAGCAACTTATCTAGCCGTTTTCGGACCCTTGGCGGAGCGCTTCCAGCACCGCCAAAAAGCGCCCACCCAGTTCGGCTTGCAAGCGCAGCGGAGTACTGTCCGGCTGTGCATTAAATTCCAGGGCTCGTGCATGCAGACACAGGGATTTGGCGCGGTTGAGCGCCGGATTATCTCCCTCATGGGCGCTGTGCACGTACTTCGTGTCACCAACAATCGGGCATCCGGCACTCAGGCAATGCACGCGAATCTGGTGCGTCCTGCCGGTTTCCGGGTTAGCTTGCACTAATGTGGCGGCAGGGAAGCTCTCCAGAACACGAAACTGCGTGCGGGCGGGCTTGCCCTCGGGGTCGATTTTAACCACCCGCTCGCCACCGACCACCTCGTTCTTGCGCAGCGGCGCGTCGATCTCGGCCACTGCTTGCGGCCAACTGCCGTGCACTAGCGCCAGATACTCTTTTTGCACAGATCTGGCTTTAAATTGATCCTGTAAGTATTTTAAATATTTAGGGTTTTTTGCAAGAAGCAGCACTCCGGAAGTCTCCCGATCGAGACGGTGGGCCAATTCGATATGCTGCCACTCCGGACGCATTTGCCGCAACGCTTCCACCAGCCCCAGTCGGATACCGGTACCACCATGTACCGCCAGTCCTTCCGGCTTGTTGAGCGCCAGGCCGTCGTCACTCTCCCACAGAATGCTGTCCAGCAGCAGCTGTTTAAGCCCCTCGCTGGGCACGCCAGGGGCCGTTGGCTCAACACCAAAAAAGGGGGGTATACGAATGGTATCGCCGACTTCCAGCCGCTGCTCGGGCTTACAGCGCTTCTTGTTGACGCGCACTTCCCCCTTTCTGATCAGGCGATAGACGCGCGAGCGCGGCACCCCCTTGAGGCTGCGCATCAGGTAGTTATCCAGACGTTGCCCTTCGTGCAGGGGATCGACGTCGATGAATTGCACCTTGTCACTGTTGGCGACGAGTTTGATCGGCATATCCTCAGAAAAAGCGGCATTCTACATCAAACGGGCGGCCAGTATTGGTGTACAATCCCCTCCTTTTTTAACGGCAACACCTACCCGTTTGTAGGCGACGCAATACACCATTCAGGGCAACGACAGCAACGTGGAAACCATCAAGCAGGAACTTAACTCGCTGGTGAGCGAATGTCTCACTGAAGTCACCGGTCAGGAAAATTTACAGGGTCACGTTATTACCGCTTCGCGTCCCGAGTTTGGTGATTATCAAGCCAATGGCGTGATGGCCATTGCCAAACAGGCCAGGCGCAATCCACGCGAACTCGCGCAGCAGGTTGTCACGGCACTCGAGGCCCGGCAATCGCCGTTGATTAACAAATTCGAAGTGGCAGGACCCGGCTTTATCAATATCCACCTGTCCGACGCTGCGTTACTCGCACGTGCCAATAATGCATTGCAAGACAACAGCGCACTCATCGGCCAGAGCCAAACGCAGCAGACTATTGTCGTCGATTATTCTTCGCCCAATCTGGCCAAGGAAATGCACGTCGGCCATTTGCGCGGCACCATCATCGGTGATTGTCTGGTGCGAGTGTTTGAAAAGCTGGGCCACAAGATCATTCGTCAGAACCATGTCGGTGACTGGGGTACGCAGTTCGGCATGTTGATCGCTTACATGCAGGAGTTGCGCGATACGACAGACGAGATCCCTGGCGAGCTGGCCAATCTGGAGTCATTCTACCGCGCCGCCAAAGAGCGCTTTGACGCCGATGCTGACTTCGCCAATACAGCAAGAAAAAGTGTGGTGCGCTTGCAGAGTGGCGAGCCCGAATACGTTAAAGCCTGGCAACAGTTTATTGAAGAATCCTTGCGCCATTGCGAAGCTGTATACGACAAATTAAAAATTACACTGACCCGCGCCGATCTGGATGCCGAATCACGTTATAACGATGACCTGGCACCTATTATTGAAGAGCTGCGCGCCAAGGAATTGCTGAGTGAATCCGACGGCGCGCTGTGCGTGTTCTTGCCTGAGTTTGTTGGCAAGGAAGGCGAACCACTACCAGTTATCGTACAGAAATCTGATGGCGGTTATCTCTATGCCACCACCGACCTGGCGGCGATCAAGATGCGCTCCGAACAGTTTGCCGCGGAACGCTCGCTGTATGTCGTTGATGCGCGGCAATCACTTCACTTCCAGCAAGTGTTCGCAGTGGCCAAGGCAGCCGGCATGGCGCGCCCCACACTGTCGCTAGAACACATTGCCTATGGGACGATGATGGACAAGAGTGGCCGTCCATT
>CAZQFA010000010.1:7144-65638 GCA_964592245.1 uncultured Pseudohongiella sp.
CTGTACGCATTCGCCCGTATCAAGAGTGTGCTGCGCAAGCAAAATGGTAATGAAAGCCCGGTAATCAGCGTTCTGGAAGCCAGTGAAGAACGTCAGTTACTCATGAAGATTTTGCAGTTGGCAGAAGTGGTTCGCGCTGTGGGTGAAGATTGCTTCCCGAACCAGTTGTGTAATTACCTGTTCGAGCTCTCCGGCACGTTCATGCGCTTTTATGAGAGTTGCCCGATACTCAAGGCCGAACCTGAAGTACAGAATTCACGTCTTGCATTGGCCGCACTCACAGCCGAAGCTCTGCAACAGGGTCTGGATTTACTCGGTATAGAGACGCTGGAGAGAATGTGACTGCGCAGCCGGCGCTACCATTGCTCATGGCAGCGCCGACCGCAGTCACAGCTAGTTGGTCATTTGCAGCAGCAGCTTGTTCAAGCGGGTAGAAAAATCACCCGGATCTTCCAGTTGGCCACCATCGGCCAGATTCGCCTGACCAAACAACACCGATATCAAATCACCGAAGCGGTCTTCATCGGCTTCCTGATCCAGTTTCTGCACCAGCGGATGAGTCGGATTAATTTCCAGAATCGGTTTCACTTCCGGCACGGCCTGACCTGATGCCTCCATGATCTTGCGCATCTGTGCGCCCATATCATGATCGTCGATTGCCAGACAGGCAGCAGAGTCTGTTAAACGGTGGGTCAGCCGTACATCCTTGACGCGCTCACCGAGGAACTTCTTGGCACGTTCTACCAGACCGGCCAATTCCTTCTCGGTCTTTTCCTTTTCTTCCTTGTCTTCCTGATCATCCAGCTTGCCCAGATCCAGCTGGCCGCGAGCAACGTCCTGGAATTGTTTGCCATCGAATTCATTCAGATGGCCCATCATCCACTCATCGATACGGTCGTGCATCAGAATCACTTCGATGCCTTTCTTGCGGAAGATCTCCAGATGCGGACTGTTGCGTGCTGCCTTCAATGATTCCGCAGCCAGGTAGTAGATCTTCTCCTGATCCTCGGACATACGCGAGACGTAGTCTTCCAGTCCCTGATCCTGTTTGTTGCCTTCCGAGACTGTGGTGGTGAATTGCAGCAGCTTGGCAATCTTCTCGCGATTGGAGAAATCCTCGCCCAGCCCTTCTTTTAACACCTGACCGAATTCGTCCCAGAATTTCGCATACTTTTCAGTGTCTTTCTTTTTCAGTTTCTCCAGCATATCCAGCGCCCGCTTGGTCAGCGCGCTGCGCATGGAATCGACCACCGGATCCTTTTGCAGAATTTCCCGTGAGACGTTCAGGGAGATATCGTTGGAGTCCACCACGCCCTTCATAAAGCGCAAGTACAGGGGCAGGAACTGCTCGGCTTCATCCATGATGAATACACGTTGAACATACAGCTTCAGGCCACGGGCACCATCGCGATTCCACAGGTCATAGGGGGCTCGCGTCGGGATATACAACAGACTGGAGTATTCCAGCTTGCCTTCCACGTGATTGTGACTCCAGTCCAGCGGGTCTTCGAAGTCGTGGCTGATATGCTTGTAGAATTCGGTGTATTCCTCATCGGTCACTTCGGTACGCGAACGCGTCCACAAAGCCTTGGCTTCGTTAACTGCTTCGTACTCGACCTTTTTCGCTTCTTTGTCTTCCTTGTCGTCGTCCGCACCAGAGAAATCCTGTTTCTCCATGTAGACCGGGATGGAAATGTGATCGGCGTATTTCTTGACGATGCTACGCAGGCGGAAGCTGTCGGCGAAGTCTTTCTCTTCGTCTTTCAGGAATAACGTGATTGTCGTACCGGGCTCGGCTTTTTCAGCCGGCTCAATGGTGTATTCCGCTTCACCTTTGGAGCGCCAGACTGTGGCTTCTTCCGCGGCTGTGCCGGCCTTGCGGGTCAGCACCTCTACTTCTTTGGCAACAATGAAAGCTGAGTAGAAACCGACGCCGAACTGGCCGATGAGCTGCGAGTCCTTCTTCTGGTCGCCCGTGAGGGATTCCATGAACTGCGCGGTACCGGACTTGGCGATGGTGCCAAGATTGGTAATGACTTCATCCCGGCTCATGCCAATGCCGTTATCAGCAATAGTGATGGTTTGATTGTCTTTGTCGCAATCGATCTGGACTCGCGGCTCGATTTGGCCGGACTCCAGCTCCATGAGTTCAGGGCGTGAGACTGCTTCAAAGCGCAGCTTGTCTGCGGCGTCTGACGCATTGGAGATTAACTCGCGGAGGAAAATCTCTTTGTTGCTATACAGGGAGTGAATCATGAGATGCAGAAGCTGTTTCGCTTCTGTCTCAAAACCCCGTGTTTCCTGTTTCGATTCTGTGGTCATACCAGCACCCTTAATTCAGAATAATCTACGCATAAAAAAACCCGGCCACTTTACAGTGACCGGGTTTGATATGGGGTTGCTAAACCTTATTTCAACCGGTTACCGGTCTGGTTTGGCTAGTAACCTTCCACCAGTGCCGGATACGGCTGGTAGAAATCGATCGCGTTCTGACGTCGCTCTTCAATGATGTTGTAACGATCGCGTACGCCGTTGATAAAGGTGATGTAGCTGTTGGCCGAGTTACGTGCATTCTCGTCACCCGCGTCGGCTGATTGCCGTGCGGCTGCCAGGGCACCCTCGAAGTCATCCAGCTCAAGCAGTGAACGTGACAGGAACAGCAAAGTGTCCGCACGGTTACTCAGGTTGCCCTTATCCAGAGCGGCCCGGAATGACTCTACGGCCTCCTCATAACGGAAGAGTACGTATTGCAGGTATCCCAGCGTGTCATAGCCGTCACCGCTGTCAGACATCTCGGCGACCTGGCGGGCAGGCTCCAGAGCTGCTTCGTAGTCAGCGGCAATCAAACGCATCTGCACCAGTGTGGTCAGATTATCTTCATCGGCTTCAATAATGTCGTTGTCGATGCCTTCACGAATGATTTTTGCACCACTCCACGGAATCTCGTTACCGCCCATGGACTGGCCAAGGTTCAGGTAGCGTGCTTCATCATCCACATAGCCTTTCAGGTAAGCGACATTCAGAGACTGAACACGACGCTCCTCGTTATCAAGGCTGGCGTAGACCGCACTCAGGTTCATCCAGTCCGTCTGATCGTCAAACAACATGATCATCGTCTTGGTGAGCTCCAGAGCAGATTCGAAATCTTCCAGTGTGAAGTAGATGCCATTGAGGTAGGCATAGTCATCACGGCCCAGCTCTTCGCCTGTCTCCAGTGACAGATTCATGTAGTCCAGCCAGTAAGGCAGGGCTTCCGTGAATTCTTCTTGCTGGTAGTGCGAATAGGACAGACCGCGGTAAACGATGATGTCTTCCTCAAGTGACAAGTCACGCCAGCGCTGGTAAGCGCCAATGGCCTCGTCCCAGCGCTCTTCAGCCATGTATAACTGGCCCAGTGAACGCAGGGTGCGCAGACGTGTGTCCTCACGCAACTCTTCCAACTCAAGAATTTCCTCAAAGGCAATCAGCGCATTGGGATAGTCTTCAATTGTCAGGTAATAGTTGGTGTAGAAGTTCAGCAGAGTCGACTTTTCGAAATCGTTCATACGATCCCAGCGACGTTCACGCAATTCGTCCAGTTCCTGCTTCGCTCGCGGCAGATCAGGCTCGTCACCATCATCTTCCGGGTTCATCAGTTCCTGGATGCTGCTGATTGCACGCATTACCGGCTCGGAAAGAGTTCCGGCGGTACGGGCTTCCGGTGGTGCTCGCTGTTCTTCGCCTGCCAACACCGCTGCCGGCATCATAGGAAATGCTAACAGACTGACCAGAAAGCCCAGTTTAAGCTTGTTTACTGCAGTCATTATTATTCCTCGAGCTGATAGCGGAACAGGTATTGAACACCGGGTACTTCCACGCCCTGCCCGTTTTGTACACGGGGCTGGAATTTGAAGCGTGCGGCGGCGCGAATGGAAGAGCGGTCGAAGATGCTGGCTGGCTCGGCATCCACTACTTCGATGGTTTCTTCGATCACATTACCCTGTCCGTCCACGGTGAAGCTCACCAGACACCAACCCTGAATACCACGCTGGGCTGCTCGTGTTGGATACTGCGGGGCGATAGCAACCAGCGGCAGATAATCGCCATCAGTGGCGGAAATACCTTGCTGGCCAATATCGAGGCCGGTATCCAGCTCGACGGTGTTGCGCTCAACATTCAAGGCCGGACCGGAATCCAGACTCACTTGTTTGTCAGGTACATCAGGCGTTTGCTCCTGAATTTCCTCAATTGGTTCGGGGCGATCGATTTCCTCGATCACTTCCATTTCAATATCTGGCATGGTCGCGTCAACGATCTTGACCACATTCACCCGTTCGTCAAAGGCTTCGCCTGTCGCGATCAGGAACTGCATGAAATAAAACAGTGCCAGGGTAATGCCGGCTGCCATCGCCATTGAGATAGCCCATCTGACTAGTATCATTGCTTATGCCTCCGCTGAAATTGAAACGTTTGCTATATTCGCTTCGCGGGCTGCGCGCAAAATAAGCATTACCTGCTCATTATTGGCAGTCCGGTCGGCCTGAATGATGACCGAAGAATTCGGTGCATCAGCCAGACGCAGTTCGAAGCGAGACCGAATGAATCGAGGATCGATCTGGTCGCCGTCGATCCAGATGTCACCACTTGGACCCACCGCGATGAGTATCAGGTCACCCGATGTATCATCGGCAGTCGATGCGACTGGCTTGGCTACCTCGATACCCGCTTCGGTGACAAACACCGAAGTGACGATAAAAAAGATCAGAAGGATAAAGACCACATCAAGCATTGGGGTGAGATCGATCTCACCTGCTTCTTCTTGATCCTTCTTTTTCATTAATCCTTGTTTCATGAATTAACCTACTGTGTCAGTTACCCGCGTTTAATGCACCAGTGGCATGTGGTCTTCCAGCAGTTCGATGTCCCGGTCGGTTTTTGCTTTCAGATAGTTGGAAGCAAAAATTCCGGAGATCGCGCCAACCATTCCGGCCATAGTCGGAATTGTCGCTTTCGATACACCACCTGCCATCGACTTGGCATCACCACCACCACTCACGGCCATCACGAAAAACACTTCGATCATACCGGTCACAGTACCAATCAAACCAAGTAGCGGACAAATAGTGACCAATACTTCAATGATCGGCAGCGTGTTGCGAACGTCCAGCGAGATCTTGGAAATCATCATGGTGCGAATCTGATGCGCGCTCCATGAGGACTTGTCGGATCTGGCGTTCCATTCTGCCAGGGTGTTTTTGACATTCTTCTTGTGCGTTGTGTTCAGATACCAGACGCGCTCAAACACCAGTGACCACTTGATCAGTAGCAGCCAGGCGATGATCCAGAGAACTGGACCACCGCGCAGCATGAAGGTGTTTACTGCATCGATAATATCTAGAAATGCAAAATACATGCGTTACTCCTGATTATCAGGACTGACCACCGGCTGAGCGCTCAGCTTTCTGCGCAATCATACCAGTCGCCTGCTCTTCCAGAATGTGAATGATGTTGTCCGCACGGCTCTTCACTACTGTGTGCATGAAGATCGTCGGAATCGCTACAACAATACCCAGTACTGTTGTCATCAATGCCTGAGAGATACCACCGGCCATGATGGTCGGGTCACCCGCACCGTAAACCGTGATTTGCTGGAACACCTGGATCATACCAGTCACTGTACCCAACAGACCGCCGAGAGGCGCGATAGTGGCGATCATCTTGATCAGAGTCAGCATGGATTCCAGAGAAGGAGTTTCCTGCAGAATCGCTTCGCCCAGTTTCAACTCCAGCGTTTCGGTATCGGCGTTCGGGTTGTTTTCGGCAACCATCAACACGCGACCCAGCGGGTTGTTCTTGGACGGCTTGTCGCTCTTCAGCTGCGAACGCACCTTCACGGATACCAGCGTCAACATCAGCAGTCGGAAGAATGCCAGGATGATACCGACAATACCGACACCAATAATGATGAAACCGATCACACCGGAGTTCTGACGTACCTGCTCTTCCACAGTCGGGAAGTTAACGAGGTTGGCCAGTACCTGACTACCAACACCACCAGTCGGGTCAATGCCCACTTTGGTGAAGCCGGAAGTGGCGTTCTGCAAGGCTTGTGCAGAAGAAGTGATTTCTGAATCGGGCTGACGTGGCAACACCTGCAGGTGGCCAATGTCGCCGTCGTAGTTCAGGTAATCGCCTTGTGATACTGCACCGAACAGACCGATACGCACAATATTGCGATTCTCGGTATCACCGTTTGGCAGGGCAACGTCGCCGTTGTACTGCACAACGCGGCCTGACTCGGTCAGTTCCTGATGCATGAAGTACCAGAAGCGCTCCATCTCGTCGACGTTCAGCTGCTCAACAGTACTACCCGCACGGGCAATAATAGATTCCAGCTCGTCGCTACGACCAGGGTACTGGGCGCTGACGAATGAATTCTGGAAGTTACTCAGGAAGTCACCGGCAACACCTTGCAGCGTACCGAACAGTTCGTTCAGGTCACCACGACGGTCGCGCAGTACGCCGCGCAAGTCAGCGATAGTTAATTCATTCGCCTGGAACTGGTCGCTCAACTGCGCCTGGGTCGCCTCTTCGGCTTCAATGCGCTGGTTGGTCGTGTTCAGGATTTCCTGTTGACGATTGACGTTCTGTTCGAACTCCTGCATGCGCTGACGATATTCGTCAGACTCACGAACGCGGTCGTTTTCAACCATGTTCAACAGGTCTGCCAGCGAAGACGCCTGCTGTGCAAACAGCGGTGTCGAAAGAACAATAGTCAGAGTAGAGGCAACGATACCGGCCTTTTTGATTAAATCTTTCACTGTGCTGCCTCCGGCGGTAATACTGGTAATTCAAGAAGTCTTGGTGCATCCAGCTGGGATGTCACACGGATAGCTGATTGAACTGCCTGACGATAGTCACCCGGGGCCAATGGCTCCCACTGGCGAGTATTGTTGTTCCAGGCACCTGTCTCCAGTCGATCAGTTGTTTGATACAACAGTGCCACACGACCAATGCGGGCAATCGTCACATCACGGTCGCTGCCGTTGATGTTGATTGTTTCCGGGTAGGTTTCGTAAGTACGGCCATAGGATGTTTCGGTTTGATACGCAACCAGAACCTGTCGAAATTTCTCTGCGATAGAAACGTCAGGGTTATCGATTGCGTTGCGTGCAAACTGCAGGCGGTTTTCACGCTCGTCGATATGGAAGGGGTAGTCCAGAGCCAGGAACTGTTCCAGGCTGCTGAGCATCTTTTCCATCAACAGTGGAATTTCGCGAGTCACCTCTTCCACTGATTCAATAGATTCGTTCAGCGTTGCGATCTGTTGCTCCTGATTCGCGATCTGCTGGCGGTAGCCGGCATTCAGAACCAGCAATGACTCAAGGTTGTCATTGGCACGCTTGAATTCTTCAAATGTTGAGCTCACTTCGTTCGCGAGCCGGGTGATTTCCTCCTGAGCCTCAGCGGATTCGCTGAACTTCTCAGCGACCACATCCATGGCGTCATCGAGAAGACTGCTGTCGACTAGAATTTCAGCAGCCTGCGCAGATCCCAAAAAGCCAGAAATGAGTAGTACCAGTGCAGACATACTCATCGTATTAGTTCGACGGTTTTTCATGTGCCATCCTATTTTTTGTTTACAAATCAGGTTTGATTATTCGGATCGCGGAGACACTTACCCGAGACAACCAAACACGGAATACTAATTGTATTGTCCTTAACTTCCTTTCCAGTATTGCCCGAGCAATCCATGACTTTTCAAGCCGCTCTTTGGTGGGCAATTTTCCATGAAAAAATCGAGCGAAAGTTACCGATCTACTCACATTCGAAAAAAATGAGAAGGTTGGTAACTGTTTGCGCGACTCGAAGACTTACTTGCGTGTAATTCTTCAAATAGTCCCTGAAATTCAGCGTTTTAACGCCTAATTCGCGAGTAAGCCTAACACACTACTCAAAGAATTTAGAACCTTTTAACCAACAAAAGTTCAGCGCGATACAGACCCCGGCGAACTCCTTGGAAGACGCCGAATTACTGGCTCTTAAGAGCACTAAAGGTAGGTTTTTGGTAGGGAAAAAGAATGCCGGTGTGCGGCGAGTTCATGAATGAAATTTCATCAACTATGGAATTGCAATGGTGAGGAAAAAGCGCCGATTACTTTTGCCTGTAATCGACGCTTTTCGAGCTTATTTCCAGCCAGTTAACTCGCGTAAACCGTTACCGATGTCAGCCAGGCTGCGCACTGTTTTGACGCCGGCATCCTGCAAGGCAGCGAATTTTTCATCGGCCGTTCCTTTACCACCGGAAATAATTGCACCCGCATGCCCCATGCGCTTGCCGGGAGGCGCGGTCACACCAGCAATATAGGCGACGACCGGCTTGCTGACATTGGCCTTGATAAAGGCAGCCGCTTCTTCTTCTGCGGTACCACCGATCTCACCAATCATCACTATCGCTTCAGTCTTCGGATCAGCTTCAAACATTCCCAGAATGTCGATGAAGTTGGAGCCGGGAATCGGGTCACCACCGATGCCCACACAAGATGACTGACCGAAGCCGAAGTCTGTGGTCTGCTTGACGGCTTCGTAAGTCAGGGTGCCGGAGCGGGAGACAATGCCGACCTTGCCTGGCAGGTGAATATGCCCTGGCATGATGCCGATTTTGCATTCGCCCGGGGTGATAACACCCGGACAGTTCGGCCCAATGAGACGCACGCCCAGTTGATCGCACTTTTCCTTGGCAACCAGCATGTCCAGCGTCGGGATACCTTCGGTAATACAAACGATCAGTTTAATACCGGCATCAGCTGCTTCCAATATGGAGTCTTTGCAGAATGGCGCCGGCACATAGATAACAGAGGCATCAGCTTCTGTCGCTTCATAGGCTTCCTTGACAGTGTTAAACACTGGCAAATCGAGATGGGTTTGGCCGCCTTTACCGGGTGTTACACCACCGACCATTTTCGTGCCGTAAGCAATCGCTTGTTCGGAATGGAAGGTGCCTTGCGATCCGGTGAAGCCCTGACAAATAACCTTCGTGTTCTTGTCGATCAAAATACTCATGCGTCACCTCCTGCTGCCGCTACCACTTTTTCGGCCGCATCGGAAAGGCTGGTGGCTGCAATAATATTCAAGCCGCTCTTCTCCAGCACTTCCCTGCCCAGTTCCGCGTTATTGCCTTCGAGGCGCACAACGACCGGGACTTTCACACCGACTTCTTCCACTGCTCCGATAACCCCTTCGGCAATCAGGTCACAACGCACGATACCGCCGAAGATGTTGACCAGCACGGCCGCCACATTCTCGTCGGACAGAATAATCTTGAAGGCTTCCGTAACGCGTTCTTTGGTAGCACCACCGCCGACGTCGAGGAAGTTGGCAGGTTTGCCACCAAACAGTTGTACGATATCCATGGTACCCATGGCCAGGCCAGCACCGTTGACCATACAGCCAATGTTGCCGTCCAGCGCAACGTAGTTGAGCTCCCAGGCCGCCGCATGTGCTTCACGCTCGTCTTCCTGTGACGGGTCATGCATTTCACGCAGCTTGGGCTGGCGATAGAGCGCATTGCCATCGATATTGATCTTGCCATCGAGGCAATGCAGATTGCCTTCTTCGGTGATCACGAGCGGGTTGATTTCCAATAGCGCCAGGTCTAATTCTTGAAACAGTTGCGCCAGGCCCAGAAAGAGTTTGGTGAACTGCTTGATCTGCTCGCCTTGCAAGCCCAGCTTGAATGCCAGCTCGCGTCCCTGATAGGGCTGCGCCCCGGTCAGCGGATCAATAGTGGCTTTGAGAATCTTTTCCGGCGTTTCTTCAGCAACTTTTTCGATTTCCACACCGCCTTCGGTTGAGGCCATGAAGACGACGCGACGTGTTGAACGATCAACGACGGCACCGAGGTACAATTCCTGGGCGATGTCGGTACAGGATTCCACCAGGATTTTGCTGACCGGCTGACCATTGGCATCCGTCTGGTAAGTCACCAGATTCTTGCCTAGCCACTGGGCCGCAAATTCCTGCGCTTCCGCGGCGCTATCGACCAGCTTGACGCCGCCTGCCTTGCCGCGACCACCGGCATGCACCTGGGCCTTGACGACCCACTTGTCACCGCCGATTGTAGCGGTGGCCTTGGCAGCCTCTTCCGGGGTGTCCACGGCAATTCCCTGTGATACAGGCAAGCCATATTCGGCAAACAACTGCTTTGCCTGATACTCGTGTAAATTCATTGCAACTCCGTTAGCTGAATGGTTTTGTTACTTGCGGCGTCTACGATTGCCGATATGAATAGCATGGCCGTTGGCCGCCAATGCCGCCTCATGCACCGCCTCTGACAAGGAAGGATGCGAGAACATTGTCAGACCGATGTCTTCGGCGCTGGCACTGAATTCCATGGCGATAACTATTTGCTGCAGCAAATCAGCCGCACTCGGGCCAATAATCTGGCAACCGAGAATACGATCCGTCTTCGCATCGGCCAGCAGCTTCACCATGCCATCAGAATCGTTCGCTGCCAAAGCACGGCCGCTGGCAACAAACGGGAATGTACCGACATTGTAATCAACGCCAGCTTCTTTCAATTCTTCTTCGTTCTTGCCGACCCAGGCGATTTCCGGATGGGTGTAAATGACTGAAGGCACCAGATCGTAGTTCACCTGGGTCTTCTTGTCCGCCAGACGTTCGGCAACCATTACGCCCTCTTCCATGCCCTTGTGCGCCAGCATGGGTCCGCGCACCACATCACCACAGGCATAAATACCGGGGATGTTGGTAGCACACTGGTCATTGACCTTGATGCGACCACGCTCATCCAGTTCCACACCAACAGACTCATCCAACAGCGCCTCGGTATAAGGCTTGCGGCCGACGGCGACAATCAGCTTGTCGAACTGGGCTTTTTGCTCACCTTCAGAATCGGTGTACTCGACAGTCACTGACTTCTTGGCACCCTTGCCCAGCTTGCTGCCGGTCACCTTGGCGCCAAGTTTGATATCCAGACCTTGTTTGGTGAACAGCTTCAGCGCTTCTTTGGCAATCTGACGGTCAGCGGCTGGCAGGAAATCTTCCATCGCTTCCAATACCGTTACTTCGGCACCGAGACGCGCCCAGACACTGCCCAATTCCAGACCGATAACACCGGCTCCAATGACGCCGAGTTTCTTCGGCACTTCGGAAAATTCCAGTGCGCCGGTTGAATCGACGATAGTTTCCTGATCGATCGGCGTTGGCGGGATGTCGATGGGCACAGAGCCAGCGGCGATGATGATGTTCTTGGCGCTCAGTTCAGTCTTCTTGCCTTCGTGATCGGTGACTTCGACCTTGTCCTTGGCGACCACCTTGCCGGCACCACTGATACCGTCGACTTTATTGCCCTTGAACAGACCGGCGACGCCTTGCGTCAGCTGCGTGACAATCTTGTCCTTGCGCTCCAGCATCTTGGCCACATCGATAGCAACCTTGCCAGCCTTGATACCGTGCACATCGAAATCGTGCTGCGCTTCGATGAATTTGTGTGAAGTATCGAGCAGTGCCTTCGACGGGATACAGCCGACGTTCAGACAAGTGCCACCAAATACCGGCTTCTTGTCTTTGTCGATCCACTTCTCGACACAGGCAGTTTTAAAACCAAGTTGCGCGCAACGGATAGCGGCCACATAGCCAGCCGGTCCGGCGCCAATTACTACTACATCATATTGATCAGCCATAATGGACTCTCGGGTATTCCTTAAATTTCCAGAAGAAGCCGCGTGGGATCTTCCAATAGTTCCTTGATGGTGACGAGAAACTGCACTGCTTCCTTGCCATCGATCATACGGTGATCGTATGACAGGGCCAGATACATCATCGGCAGAACGACAACCTGGCCATCAACTGCCATGGGTCGTTCCTGTATCTTGTGCATTCCCAGAATCGCCGTTTGCGGCGGGTTCAGAATTGGCGTCGACAGTAACGAACCGAACACACCACCGTTGGAGATAGTGAAGGTGCCACCTGTCATTTCTTCGATAGCCAGCTTGCCATCGCGCGCCTTCTCACCGAATTGACGAATTTCTTTTTCGATTTGCGCCAGCCCCATGCTGTCGGAGTTGCGCAACACCGGCACAACCAGACCCCGTGGTGAGGAAACGGCCACGCCAATATCCTGATAGCCATGGTAAACGATGTCATCGCCATCAATAGAGGCATTCACTGCCGGATAACGTTTCAGCGCTTCAATACAGGCACGAACAAAGAACGACATAAAGCCCAGACGTACACCGTCATGCACTTTCTCAAACTGCTCTTTATAGCGATTGCGGATTTCCATGACCGGCTGCATGTTGACTTCGTTGAAGGTTGTCAGCATCGCTGTGGTTTGCGTTGCCTGCAGCAGTCGCTCGGCGACCTTGGCGCGCAAACGGCTCATGGGGACACGTTCTTCAACGCGACCTTTTGGAATACTCGTAGTGCCGCCACCGCTGCTTGTAGCTTTGGCTGGCGCCGGGCTTTCGATAGCCTTCAGCACATCTTCCTTGGTGACGCGGCCATCTTTGCCAGTGCCGGTCACACTGCCCATATCGAGATTGTTCTCTTCCATGAGCTTTTTGGCAGCCGGGCTCACGGGCGCATCCGGATCACCGTCGTCGGATTCGCTGCTTTCGGCCTTTGTTTCTGCCGCAGGCTTTTCTTCTGCTTTGGCTGCAGGTGCACTTTCACTCTTCGCCGGAGCGGCGGCTTCACCTGCTTCCACGCTACCGATAGCCTCATTGGAAACAATAGTATCCCCGGAATTCTTCAGGATTTCTTTCAGCGTGCCATCCGTGGGCGAGACTACTTCGATAACCACTTTGTCTGTTTCGATATCAACCAGAAGTTCGTCTCTGGCAACAGTGTCACCGACATTCTTGTACCATGTCGCGATGGTGCCGTCCGGTACTGACTCAGGTAATGTTGGTGCTTTAATCTCGATGCTCATTATAGTGTCCTACTGTTTATGTCCTACAGTATCCCGGGCTTTACTTAGAATCAGATTCTAGTGTCAGCGCCTCATTGATGAATTTTTCCTGCTGACTCAGGTGCAACGCAGGGTAGCCAGCAGCAGCGGCAGCTGACGCTTCTCTTCCGACATATTCCAGCCAGATGTTGGGGAAATGCTCTTGCAGAATACGGCGGATGTTGTGCTGGCTCGCATACCAGGCGCCCTGATTCATCGGTTCTTCCTGACACCAGACGATGGACTCCACGTTCTCGTATTGCAGCAAGCAGTTCTGCACATCGTCGTGCGCGAACGGATAAAGTTGTTCCAGACGAATAATGGCGATGTCGTCGATATTGCGTGCACGGCGCTCCGTACGCAGGTCGTAGTAGACCTTGCCACTACAGATAACCACACGGCGCACCGCTTTCTTGTCCAGATCATCAGTCTCGTCGATCACTACCTGGAAACTGCCCTCGGCCAACTCTTCCAGCGTGGAAACGGTTTCCTTGTGTCGCAACAAGCTCTTGGGCGACATGACCACCAGCGGTTTGCGCAACGGGCAAAGCACTTGCTTGCGTAACATATGGAAGACTTGCGCTGACGTGGTCGGCAGACAGACTTGAATATTATGCTCGGCACAGAGTTGCAGGAAGCGCTCAAGACGCGCTGATGAGTGTTCCGGGCCCTGTCCCTCATAGCCGTGTGGCAACAACAAGGTCAGGCCGCACAGACGCGACCACTTGTGTTCACCACTGGTAATAAACTGATCAATCACGACCTGTGCGGAATTGGCGAAGTCGCCAAACTGCGCTTCCCAGATTACCAGCGCATTTGGCGCAGTGGTCGAATAACCGTATTCGAACGCCAATACAGCTTCTTCTGACAGGAGTGAATCATAGATTGTGAAATCGCCCTGACCTTTCTGCAATTGTTGCAACGGGATATAGGCTTCATTCGTGTTCTGGTCGTAAACCACAGCATGGCGATGAGAGAACGTGCCACGTCCCACATCCTGACCAGTAATGCGCACCTTGTTGCCTGAAGTCAGGATACTGGCGTAGGAAAGCGTCTCGGCAAAACCCCAGTCACAGGGAATCTCGCCAGCGGCCATCGAAGCACGGTCATCAAGAATCTTTTTCACCTGGCGTTGCACGGCCATGCCTTTCGGCACTTGTACAACTTTCTTTGCCAAAGCCTGCAGGGTTTCCAGCTGAATAGAGGTGTTGTAATAGGGGCTCCAGTCATGGCCCAGATAAGGGCTCCAGTCGACGAAGAGTTCCACCGAAGGTTCTTTCACCAGAGACTTCACGACGTGCTCGCCGGTGTCCAGCTCGGTACGGTAGTTACGATTGATGGTGTCGGCATCGTCAGCTGAAACAATGGCATCCGCCGCCAGACGCTCGGCGTACAGGGTGCGGGTCGATTTATGCTGTTTGATCGCCTTGTACATGACAGGCTGTGTTGCTGATGGCTCATCTGTCTCGTTGTGGCCGCGACGGCGATAACACACGAGGTCGATCACCACATCCTTCTTGAACTCATAGCGGAAATCCAGCGCCAGCTGTGTCACGAAAAGTACTGCTTCCGGATCATCGGCATTGACGTGGAAAATTGGTGCCTGCACCATTTTTGCCACATCGGTACAATATTCTGTAGAGCGCGCATCATCCTGACGGCTGGTCGTAAAACCAACCTGGTTATTGATAATGATATGCACGGTGCCGCCAGTGGAATAAGCACGGGTCTTGGACATCTGGAAGGTTTCCATGACCACGCCCTGACCGGCAAAAGCCGCATCACCGTGAATGATGATCGGTACAACCTGCTTGCCATCTTTATCATTGCGACGTGATTGACGCGCGCGCACCGAACCTTCAACCACAGGCGCAACGATTTCCAGATGCGACGGGTTAAAGGCCATTGCCATGTGCAATTCGCCGCCGGCAGTCATGATGTTGGACGAGAAGCCCTGGTGGTATTTCACGTCACCGGAACTCTGGTACTTGGCCTTGCCTTCGAATTCATCGAAGAGGTCCGCCGGATTCTTGCCAAGAATATTCACCAGTACGTTAAGACGACCACGGTGGGCCATACCCAGCACGATCTCCTTGGCACCGTATTTACCGGACCGCTGTACCAGTTCGTCCAGCGCAGGAATCAGGCTCTCTCCTCCTTCCAGACCGAAACGCTTGGTACCCGGATACTTGGAATCCAGGTGCTTTTCCAGGCCCTCTGCCGCTGTCAAACGTTCCAAGAGATGGCGTTTCACTTCATTCGGGAATTCCGGATAGCCGTCATTGGATTCGATGCGCTGCTGAATCCACTGCTTTTCTTCCAGATTGACGATGTGCATGAACTCGTAGCCGACGGAGCTGCAATAGATGCGCTCCAGCGTATCGACGATTTCACGTAACGTGGCTTTGTCCTTGCTGATAAACAGGGAGCCGGTCTGGAACAAGGTGTTGTAATCCATGGGGTTGAGATCATGGAACTCCAGTTCCAGATCCGGTACGCGCTCGCGATGCATGATACCCAGTGGATCGAGCGCCGCCTTCTGGTGGCCGCGCACACGATAAGAACTGATCAGCAGCAGGACTTGAACCTGTTTCTGCTCGTGCTCGGAATGGACGATGTCGTCATTGGTGAGGACTTGGGAAAAACGGCTGATTTTGCCGATTTTTTCAAACTGCTTGACGATACGGCTGTGAGATACGTCCGCCTTGTTACCGCCATTGACTGCTGGCAGCGACTGGAAGAAATCGCGCCATTGTTGCGGCACAGACTCGGCATCATCGAGGAAGCTTTCATACAACTCCTCAACATAATCAGCATTGGCACCGGAAAGGTGTCCAGTACTCCACATTAATTCCATGACGCTGTTTTGCATAAAATCATTCCTCTGATGGCGCGGAGGGGCATCTCCCGACCGCCATCAGGTCATAAAGGGGGTTAAGTGCCTGGATCAGGTTCCTTGTGCCAGCAACATACTGCGAATGTGACCAATCGCCCGCGTCGGGTTCAAACCTTTGGGGCATACCGCCACACAATTCATGATGCCGCGGCAGCGGAAGACGCTGAACGGATCATCGAGGCCAGCCAAACGCTCTGCCGTAGCAGTATCACGACTGTCGGCGAGAAATCTGTAGGCTTGCAACAAACCGGCAGGACCAATGAACTTGTCCGGGTTCCACCAGTAAGAAGGACAGTTAGTGCTGCAACAGGCGCACAAAATGCACTCGTACAAACCGTCCAGCTTTTCGCGATCTTCGGGCGACTGCAGGCGTTCGATCGCCGGCGCCGGATTGTCATTGATCAGGAAAGGCTTGATCTTCTCGTATTGCTTGTAGAACACCGACATGTCAACGACGAGGTCACGAATCACCGGCAATCCGGGGAGCGGGCGCAACACCAGTTTGCCACCAGCACCCACGGCCTCGGAAACTGGCGTGATACAAGCCAGACCATTGGTACCGTTCATGTTCATGCCATCGGATCCACACACGCCTTCGCGACAGGAGCGGCGATAGGAAATGGTCGGGTCTTTCTGTTTGGCCAGCTCAAGCACATCGAGGACCATCAGGTCCTTGTCGGCAGGAACGTCGACGTCGATTTCCTGCATGGATGGCTTGGCATCAGTCTCAGGATTGTAGCGATAAATACTAACTAACACGGTTCACCTTGCTGCCTGTTCGGCGTTGAAATTAGTAGCTGCGAACTGCAGGTTCAAATGTATCCACGGTCTTGGGCTTGAAGTTCACGTCACGCTTGCCAACGCGCTTCTCACCCGGGAAGTAGATTGAGTGACACAGCCAGTTGTCGTCATCACGCTCGCGATAATCATCACGCGCATGCGCGCCTCGACTCTCGGTGCGAATCTCGGCGGCGATCGCCGTGGACTCTGCCACTTCAAACAGATTTTGTAGTTCCAGTGCTTCAATGCGCGAGGTATTGAATGTCTGGCTCTTGTCTTCCAGACGCACGTTTTCGACGCGCTCGCGCAGTGCGGCGAGTTTCTCAATACCCTCTTTCATGTGCTCGCCGGTACGGAACACGCCAAAGGTGTTCTGCATGATTCCCTGCAGTTCCTTGCGCAGCAAATGCACGGGCTCACCAGACTCGGAATTGTTGAGGCGATTCAGACGCGACATGGACTGCTCGAAATCGCTGTCACTGGCCGCGGTTTCCTTTTGCGCGGTGCGCAGGTGCTCTTCCAGGAATTTGCCTGCTGCACGACCGAAGACGATCAGGTCAAGCAAGGAGTTGCCGCCAAGACGGTTGGCACCGTGCACGGATACGCACGCCGTCTCACCAACAGCAAACAGACCCGGTACTACAGAGTCTTCACCGGCAGCGTTTTGCGTGATGGCCTGACCATGAATATTGGTCGGAATACCGCCCATCATGTAGTGACAGGTCGGGACTACAGGAATCGGTTCTTTCACCGGATCGACGTGCGCAAAGGTTCGGGACAATTCCAGAATGCCTGGCAATTTGGCGTTCAGGACGTCTTCACCGAGGTGGTCGAGTTTCAGCTTCACGTGGTCGCCGTTTTCACCGCAGCCACGGCCTTCGAGGATCTCCAGTACCATGGAGCGAGCAACAACATCGCGGCCCGCCAGGTCTTTGGCATTTGGCGCATAGCGCTCCATGAAGCGCTCGCCGTCCTTGTTGATCAGGTAGCCGCCTTCACCGCGACAACCTTCGGTCACCAATGTGCCGGCACCGTAAATACCCGTCGGATGGAACTGCCACATTTCCATATCCTGTGCCGGGAAGCCGGCACGCAATGCCATGCCGACGCCATCACCAGTGTTGATGTGGGCGTTTGTTGTTGAGGCATAAATGCGTCCGGCACCGCCGGTGGCCAGTACTGTAGCCTTGCTCTCGACAAAAACGGTTTCGCCGGTTTCCATGCAGATAGCGATGATACCCACCACAGCACCCGCCTGATTCTTCACCAGGTCAACGGCGAACCACTCGTTAAAAAATACGGTGTTATTGCGCAGATTGCCCTGATACAGGGTGTGCAGCATGGCGTGCCCGGTACGGTCAGCGGCAGCACAGGTACGGGCCGCTTGCCCGCCCTTGCCAAAATTCTTCGATTGGCCGCCAAAGGGACGCTGATAGATGCGGCCGTTTTCTGTGCGCGAGAATGGCAAGCCCATGTGTTCCAACTCGAACACTGCTTGCGGACCTTCGCTGCACATGTACTCGATGGCGTCCTGGTCGCCAATGTAGTCCGACCCCTTGACGGTGTCGTACATGTGCCAGCGCCAATCATCTTCAGGGTCAGCACTGGCGATGGCACAAGTGATACCACCCTGCGCAGATACCGTATGGGAGCGCGTTGGAAAGACTTTGGTAATGACCGCTGTTTTGTAACCTGACTGCGCCAGTTGCAGTGCGGCGCGCATACCGGAGCCACCGCCACCAACGATTACTGCATCAAATGAAATGCTTCTTACACCTGCCATTTACAATCCCCAAAAAATTCTGATGCCCCAGATCAGATAGACTGCGATGAACAAGATGCAGACGGCCTGATAGATTAATCGAATAGACGTGGCGCCTTTTCCGAGTTGGAGCGAAGTCAAATAATCAGTCCCGATTGTCCACATACCGATCCAGGCATGGGCACAGAGTGCCGCCAGACTTAACAGACTGAAAATACGCATGGAGTCAGCGGCAAACAAAGCGCGCCACTGCTCGTAATCCATGTCCGGGTGCACTACAAACGAACCCAGCAGACATAACATGTAAGCGCCAAGTACCACCGCGCTCAATCGTTGCACTAACCAGTCAGTTAGACCTGACCGACTAAAACTTGTGGCATTCGTTACCATATCCATAACCCCGCTACAGCAAAGGCAATCACCGACAGCACGATGGTGATCACTGCGCCGGTTTTGGCGCCTGATTTGGTTTCGCCAATACCAAAATCCATCACCAGATGTTTGCAACCGGCGATAAGGTGATAAAGCAAACCGCAGAGAATCGCCCAAACGACGAATTTGACTAATGGGTTATTTAAATATTCTTGAACCTGCTGGAAGCCGGCTTCCGATTGCAATGACAACTGCAACAGGTAGAGCAACACAGCCACACCGAAGAAAATGGCTACGCCGGAAATGCGGTGCAGGATTGAAGTGATAGCCGGGAGCGGAAACTTGACCGAAGTCAGGTCAAGATTGACGGGTCTGGTGTCTTTCACAATGCGTTTTCCGATTCTGGAGTCGTGCCGCTCACTGCGCAGGATTGGCACTGTTTGCAGGTCGAGTTATCTCTGCAAACTAATTGAATTAATTACACAAATTGGGGAACTCAAACGCCCCGCAGTATAAGGCCCGAGCCCCCTAAATACAATAAATCAGCGGTGCGGCCGGGGATTAATGACAATATTATGTCAATCCAGATTTTCGGGGCAACAGCCCAGCCAAAAATCCACTCGTTACAGAGCGATTTTGGCGTCATTGCAAGGGCGTTTTATCGGAAAAAAGGGTGACAACTGTAGCATTTTTTTATGACAGCCAGGCTATGGTTTTGCAGTCCTTCCACATTGGACAAACATTTGACAAAACGCGCACCTTCTACCTATGCTTGCCGTCCCTGTAAGAGCGCTGGCCAGGCAGAGTTACCGTGCGCCGAAAAAGCTTAAGCAGTTGTAATCTAAGTCATTTAACCATTACCTTAAGAATTGCAGGAGTCTGGCATGAGCGAGAAAAAGGCCCAGTTGTCTATTGACGGGATTAACGATCCAATGGAGTTACCCGTCTATGAAGGGAGTACTGGACCGGATGTAGTCGATGTGCGCGGACTCGTCTCCAAGGGCGTCTTTACCTACGACCCTGGATTTGTTTCAACCGCCGCTTGCGAATCCGAAATTACCTATATTGATGGCGCCGCCGGGATCCTGTTACACCGCGGTTATCCTATTGAGCAGCTAGCCGAGAAGTCCGACTTCCTCGAAACCTGTTATCTACTGCTCAACGGCGAACTGCCCTCTCCTGAAGAAAAATCCACATTTGAGAACACGATCCGCTACCACACCATGGTCGATGAGGGCATCCACCAGTTCTTTCGTGGGTTTCCCCGCGATGCTCACCCGATGGCCATGCTCTGCAGCGCCGTAGCAGCCCTGTCCGCCTTCTATCATGACACGCTGGATATCGATAAGCCCGAAGATCGCTTGCTCGCCGCCCACCGTGTCATTGCAAAAATGCCGACACTGGCGGCCATGTGCTACAAACACGGCAAGGGACAGCCCTTCATGTACCCGCAAAACAGCATGAGTCTGGCGGAAAACTTCCTGCACATGACCTTTGGCACACCGTGCGAACCCGCCAACGTCAGCCCGACGCTGGCCAAAGCCATGGACACCCTGTTCCTGCTACATGCAGACCATGAGCAGAACGCTTCTACCTCTACTGTACGACTCGCCGGTTCCACTGGCGCCAATCCCTATGCCTGTATTGCTTCGGGCATCGCGGCTCTGTGGGGGCCGGCTCATGGCGGCGCCAATGAGGCAGTGCTGCGCATGCTGAACCGGATCGGTGATGAATCGCGCATCGAAGAGTTTATCGCCCGCGCCAAAGACAAGAACGATCCGTTCCGCCTGATGGGCTTCGGCCACCGCGTATACAAGAATTACGATCCGCGTGCCACAGTAATTCGCGGCATCTGTGACGAGGTATTGGAAGAACTGGGCAGTATGAATGACCCACTGTTCCGCATTGCCAAGAAACTGGAGAAAATTGCGCTGGAAGACGAGTACTTCAATGAGCGCAAGCTGTTCCCGAACGTGGATTTCTATTCCGGCATCATCCTCAAGGCAATTGGCATCCCCACGAGCCTGTTTACCGTGATTTTTGCTACTGGTCGTACGCCAGGCTGGATCGCCCACTGGCACGAAATGCTGAGCAACCCATACCGCATTGGTCGCCCACGTCAGTTGTACAAAGGCCACCCGAAACGGGACTACCCGGGTTAACACCCGCGCCGGTTACCGGTAGGTTTGCATCGTTCTTATCGAGAGAAAGGTTTGGTAAGGAAATTGGTGGAGCCTACCGGGATCGAACCGGTGACCTCAACGCTGCCAGCGTTGCGCTCTCCCAGCTGAGCTAAGGCCCCATCAGATGGTGCGGGATCAAAAAGAAGGCGCATTCTAAGCACCCCACCCTACCCTGTCAATCGCCGATCGCCCGCACTTCAGTGCAAGTCGCGATACTCACGTTCAATGTTCTTTGCCTGCTTCTTGGATATGCCACCAAGCACGTCCAGGGCCTGTCGCAAGCGTGCTCGCGTAATATCCAGACCAAGCACACTGATCGTTTCTATGACCGAGGCTGATACCGCCTTGCCACTCATCGCCACAAATAACGGAAATAAAAAGTCGCGAATCTTCAGATCGAGTTGTTGCGCCAGAGCCTGCAAGGTCTGTTCGACCGTGTCGCGCGAGAAATCGCTGCACTGTTCGAGTCGCCACAAGCTGAATTGCAGAATTCTGAGCACTGCATCGGTATCAAGCTTCTTATGCGCGAATGTCTCCGCCTGCACCTGCACCAGACCCGAGACAAAGGGCTGCGCCAGATCGGCCACATCACTAAAGCGCTCAACTCGCTGCTTGATCAAGGGGATGACTCTGGCCACTTTCTCAGGGGAGAACGCCCAGGCCGCATAGGCAGCTGCAAAGTCCTCGTCGCTCAAGTCCTCACGGATGTACTTGCCGTTCAGCCAATCAAGCTTTTCAATATCAAAAATGGGACCACCAAGCGACACGCGCTCGATATCAAAGGCCTCCTGCATTTGCTGCAGTGAAAACTTCTCGCTGCCGTCCGGCATGGTCCAACCCATCATGCCGAGATAATTGGTCAGTGCCTGTGGCAAGTAACCCATGTCGCGATAGTAGTTGATACTGGTAGGATTCTTGCGTTTGCTCAGCTTGCTCTTATCCGGATTACGTAGCAGTGGCATGTGACAAAATACCGGCGGTTGCCAGTCAAAGTATTGATACAGCAACACATGCTTGGGTACAGAATTAATCCATTCTTCACCACGAATTACATGAGTAATTCCCATCAGGTGATCATCCACCACATTGGCAAAATGGTAGGTAGGCAGACCATCGGACTTGATGAGCACCTGCATATCGATTTGTGACCAGGCAATACTCACCGGACCACGCAACAGGTCATTGAAATTGCATTCGCCCTCATTGGGTATCTTCATGCGAACAACATGCTCTTCACCGGCAGCTATGCGCGCTGCCACTTCTTCTGCAGGCAGCTGTGCACAATGACCGTCGTAGCCGAGTTGCTGCTTGTCAGCCATCTGCTGGGCACGCAATTCATCCAGTCGCTGCGAGGTGCAGAAACAGGGAAAGGCATGGCCCGCTGCCAGCAGTACATCAATGTGCTGTTTGTAAATCGCACTGCGTTCGCTCTGGCGGTAAGGGCCACAATCACCCTCACGGCCCGGACCTTCGTCCCAATCCAGTCCCAGCCACTGCAGAGATTGCAGAATATCTGCTTCTGACTTGCTGGTGCTACGCGCCTGATCGGTGTCTTCGATGCGCAGGATAAAATCACCGCCATGCTGATGGGCAAAGCAACGATTGAACAAGGCGATATAGGCAGTGCCAACGTGGGGGTCACCAGTAGGCGACGGCGCGATTCGGGTACGGACTTTGGTCATGGCGAACGGAGGATCAACTCTTGAGAAACAGGCGCCGATTATACGCGATTGCGCAACAATTCCCATGGACGGCAACGGCTTCCCGGGCACGCGCTGCCACAGTCGTCGATCACGCCAGGGAGAGGCTGCTGGCGGCAGCGCTTGACTTGTCACAAGGCATTGGCTACAAACCTCTCCCTCATTTAACCACCCTGAACCGCTATGCCTGTATCCAGCCGCCGCTTCTGTGTCGCTCCCATGATGGATTGGACAGATCGCCATGACCGGGTCTTTTTACGACTGCTCAGTTCGCAGGCGCTGCTGTATACCGAAATGGTCACCAGTGCTGCACTGGAACATGGTGACGCGGCCTATCTGCTGCAATTCGATAGCAGCGAACCCCCGGTAGCATTACAACTGGGTGGCAGCGATCCCGCGCAGCTGGCGCATGCCGCCGAGTTGGGCCAGCAAGCTGGCTACGACGAGATCAATCTGAACGTGGGTTGTCCCAGCGATCGAGTGCAATCTGGCGCCTTTGGTGCTTGCCTGATGGCGGAGCCAGAACTGGTTGGCCGCTGCGTCGCTGCCATGCAGGAACGCGTCGCCATCCCGGTCACTGTTAAATGCCGCATTGGTATTGATGACAAGGACTCTCAGGACTTCTTGTTCGACTTCATCGACACCGTTGCCACCGCCGGCTGCAACACCTTCATCATTCATGCACGCAAAGCACACCTGCAGGGGCTCAGTCCAAAGGAAAACCGGGAAATTCCGCCACTGAATTACCCGCGTGTATATGCCGTCAAAGAACATTTCCCGCAGCTGGAGATCATTATTAACGGCGGCATCACAACACTGCAGCAATGTCATGAACTGCTGCAACATGTGGATGGGGTCATGCTCGGCCGGGAGGCGTATCAGAACCCCTACCTGCTCTCTGGCGTTGATCAAACGCTCTTTTCTCTGCCTGCAGAGACTCGTTCGCGACAAGAGTATCTGCTTGCCTATGTCCCCTACATAGAATCCGAGTTAGCCAAAGGTACTGCATTGAACCACATGACCCGACATATTCTGGGTTTGTTCAAAGGCGAGAAAGGCGGCCGTCAGTTTCGCCGTCATCTCAGCGAACACAGCCATCGTCCCAATGCCGGCATCGAGGTGTTGCATGATGCTTTGGCTTATGTAAGCTGAGACTCATAGATGCCATCAACAGACAGCACGCAATGGAATCCTGCTCATGCTCAACGCGATAAAAACTTTCTTTGATACCCGACTGCAAGTCAGCGAGAACGAGAAATCGCAAGATTTGGTAGCGGCCGTTGATCTGGCCTCGGCTGCATTACTCATCGAAGTCATGCGCTCGGATCACGAGCTGGACGAACGTGAGTCGGAAGAGTTTTTACAGGTATTGAAAGAGACGCTGACAATTGCCGAGAGCGATTTGCAGGAGTTACGCATGCTGGCAGAACAGGAAGCGACTCAGGCAACATCGCTGTATGAATTCACGCGCTTGATTAACGATCACTACGATTACGAACAGAAATGCGCGCTCATCGAAAACATGTGGCGTATTGCTTTTTCAGACGACAAACTGGACAAGTACGAAGATCACTTAATCAGAAAGATCGCCGAGCTGATCTACGTCACCCACAGTGATTTCATCAAAGCCAAGCTCAAGGTGCGCGACGACAAGCTCTGAATCAGAAGTTGCTAAAGTCATCGAAGTCGTCGAATTCATCCTCAACCTGGCCATCGTTGACGAGGTATTCACGGCGCTGAATATAGGCTTCGCGGAAGAACAGATAACGATTACCTGAAACCAGCTCGTCCAGGGAGAGCAATGAGGCGCGGGTGTCGGTTTCCTCGACTACAAACAGCGTCAGGCGCACCGACTCTTCGTCGTGGTATTGAATGGGATTGAACAAGGTATCCAGAATCAGCCCAAACGAATCACGGACGTTAGACGAACCGAATACCGGCAGAACAACGTAAGGGCCACTTTCCACACCCCAATAGCCCAAAGTCTGGCCGAAGTCTTCTTCGTTTTTGTCCAGTCCGAGGTTGCTGGCGACATCAATAATGCCTACTACGCCGATCGTGGTATTGATCAGAAAACGCCCCGAGTCTGACAGTGCGGCATCCAGTTTCAGCTGCAACAAATCATTCACGAAAACGTTAATGTCATTGATATTACTGAAGAAGTTACCGATACCCTGGCGCGCCACACGGGGCACAAAAGTGGTATAGGTGGTAGCAATCGGCCGCACCAGAATGCGATCAAAAAAATCGTTGAAGGCAAAGATACGCTCGTTGGTATCGCGCCAGGGATCTACCTGCTGTGCCGATGCTGACAAAGGCAACAGACAGACTCCCGCCAGCAAAAGCGCTGTCGTCCATGAGCGGGTAACTGACTGTGCGATTACGTTCACTGTAATAAATTCGCAATAAATCCTGGGAGTTCAGGGGTCAAGCCGGGCTATCGGCAGGGATTGCTAACGCTCCATGTCATCAAACTGCTTTTCCAATCGCTTGGCAGAGACGGGAATAGCCGTTCTCAAGTTCTGCGCGAACAGTGAGACTCGATACTCTTCCAACATCCAGCGCAACACAATCACCTGTTCGGGTGACTTTCCGGCAATTCCGTTTGCCTTCTCACTGTAACGCCGCCACAGGCGTGCCAGTTCATCGGTGTTAGGTTTATCGCGGGGCCCCATGTGCGGGACTTTCTGCAGACGAACCCTGATGGCTTCAAGGTACCTGGGATATTGTTGCAGCCAGTGCTCTGGCGTGGAAAGTAGGAATTTCTCCGGCAACAAAGCTTCTAGCTGTTGCAGTATATCACTTTTGAGATACTGCAGATCAGCACTTTTTAACGCTTGCAATTGTAGTCTTATCTCCCAGGTATCACGCAACACGTTTTCCAGCATTTGCTCCAATGTCTGCGCCGTACCATGCAGTTTCGACTTGCCAAGATCCAGGGCCTTGTTAAACGCCTCCGGAGTGCGCGGCACCCGCTCATCGACCGCAAAGGCAAAGCGATAGCAGGCCTGCACGGCATCGTCCGCCAGCGATCGCAACTGCGCGGGAATGATTAACGCATGCTTGCTGACAAAGCGGCTAAACTGTTTGCGTAGCATGTTGCGTTGTTGTTGGCTGCGCAGCGCGTACAGGCGGATCAGGCCGTCTTTGGTGGCTGTCGCGGCCGCCGTCTGTTCGGCGAACAATTGCACGGCAACTGAATCGCCCTCGTCGACTAGCGCCGGATAGCGCACCAGCACCAGCCCTTCATCGATCTGAACCTCCTCCGGCAACTCCTCGAGTGTAAAATCTTTAAGACCCTCTTGCTCAAGATCATGGTCATAGTGAGTCGCACCCTTCGCAACAACACTGTTGCCGCTGGCACTGTGAGCTTCCTGCAAGGCCGTCAGATCATCACCCAGCGCAACTTGTTTGCCAGCGTCGTCAACGATGCGAATCTTGGTGCGCAAATAAGGCGGAATCTCCACTGCCAACAAGTCTTCCTTGCTCAGGCTGAGCTGCTTTTTCTGCCGTATCTGCGCCAGTAAAGCCGATACCAGATCGCCGTCGCCACTGACAAGATTCGGCAAAACCTCGTCGACAAAACCGCTGACGGGAATGAAGTTTTTACGCACGCGTTTCGGCAACCCCTTGATCAATGTGATGCAGCGTTCACGCAATTGCCCGGGTACCGCCCAGTCTATGTCAGACTGCCCAAGCTGGTGCAATATTGCCTGCGGCACAGTGATGGTGGCACCGTCTTGTTGATTGCCCGGATCAAAGACGTAATCAATGGCCAGATTGTTACGTTGAATTGACGCCTGATCCGGAAAATGTGCAGTCTCACTCTTACTCTCGTCTGCACCCAACAGTGCCGCCCGGGTCATGGTCAATTGTTCGCGGGCCTGTGGTTTGTTGGCTTTTAGCCAATGCTCAAGCTCCCGCGTAGAGGTGATGTCGGCTGGCACCCTTTCTTCGTAGAACTGATTCACATCTCTATCTGAAACGATGAAGTCCGGGCGACGAATCTTCTCTTCTTCCTTCACCAGACTTTCCAGCAACCTGGCATTGTCCGTGAAGAACGGATGCTGCGTCCGAATTTCTCCGGCGGCCAGGCCTTCGCGAATAAATATTTCACGCGCCGCTACAGCATCGATCGGCGCATAACGCACGACGGATTTTTCCAGCAAGGTCAGGCCATAAAGTTGTACTTTCTCATAGGCCAGGACTTGTTGCTGTTTGCTGCTCCAGTGCGGCTGAAAGTACTCGCGCTTGACCAGATGCATGGCCATTTGCTCGACCCATTGCGGCTGAATCTTTGCCGCCATCGCAGCAAAGGTTTGTGCCGTTTCGATCAGCTCGCCGGTAACAATCCACTTCGGATTCTTTTTGGCAAGCACCGAACTGCCGAACAAAGTGAACTTGCGATTGCGGTTATTAAGATAAATTCGTCCTTCCTGTTGGCAGGCAATCTGGTTCAGCGAGCCGGCGATGATTGCACGATGCACCTGCTCATAACTGGCAGGCGATGTGTTGGTGCGCAATCCCTGCTGCTGACACGCCAACAACAACTGGCGATGCACTTCCCGCCACTCGCGCATGCGCATGAAGTTGAGAAAATGCGACTTGCACAGTTTGCGCAGCTGCGCCTGACTTAGCTGCTGTCTCTGCTGTTCGTAAAACTCCCAGAGATTGAACAGTGTCAGAAAATCTGATTCTTCGTGTTCGAAGCGCTGCAGCATTTCCTGCGCTTTGCCGCGAGCCTCACCGCCGGTCTCACGCGGGTCCTGAATACTCAGGGCACTAACGATCACCAACAGTTCCTGCAAGCTGCCCTCATGATGCGCCGTTACCAGCATGCGCGCCAGCTTGGGGTCCACCGGCAGCATTGCCATCTGTTTGCCGGCCGCAGTCAGCTGGCGATCAGGGGTCAGAGCATTCAACTCCAGCAGCAGTTTAAAACCCTCGTTAATGGCATTACCGAGAGGTGGTTCGATAAACGGGAAGGCATCAGGTTCGCCCAAGCGCAGAAATTTCATGCGTAAAATAACAGCGGCCAGATTGGTGCGCTTGATTTCCGGATCGGTAAACTCCGGTCGTGCATTAAAGTCCTCTGCACTGTACAGGCGAATACACACGCCACCAGCCAGACGACCACAACGGCCCTTGCGCTGATTGGCACTGGCTTGGGAAATAGCTTCGATAGGCAGACGCTGGACTTTGCTCTGCAAGCTGTAACGACTGATCCTTGCCAATCCGGTATCGATTACGTAATTGATGCCGGGCACCGTGATTGAGGTCTCTGCCACATTAGTAGCCAGAATTACCCGCCGCCCCTGATGCGGCTTGAAAATGCGCGTTTGCTCCGATTGTTTCAGCCGGGCATAGAGCGGCAAGATCTCGAGATTGGCCAGGCGAGTCTTACGCAGCGCTTGCGCCGTCTCGCGAATCTCGCGCTCGCCGCTCAGGAAAACCAGAATATCGCCACCAGGCTGACCCGCAGCGGGGCCTTTGATGAGTTGCCGCACCTGCGTCACGATCGCCTCTGTCTGCGCATCGGCATTGTCCGACTCCGCCTCGCTATACGGCTCGTAGCGCGTCTCTACCGGATAGGTACGGCCTGAGACTTTGACTATGGGGGCATTGTTGAAATGACGCGAAAACTTCTCCACATCGATCGTCGCCGAGGTGATGACCAGTTTCAGATCCTGCCGGCGCTGCAGTAATTGCTTGAGAAAACCCAATAGAAAATCGATGTTCAGAGAACGCTCATGGGCTTCATCGATGATCAGGGTGTCATAGCGATTGAGAAAGCGATCATGAGCGATTTCCGCCAGCAGAATGCCATCGGTCATTACCTTCAGATAGGTGCCATCACTTTGCTTGTCATTAAAGCGCACCTGATAACCCACACCCTGACCGATGCCCGTACCGAGTTCCTCGGCGATGCGATTGGCAACCGATACCGCCGCCAGTCTGCGCGGCTGCGTGTGACCAATCAGGCCCCGCCTCCCTAATCCTGCCTGCAAGCAAATTTTCGGTAGCTGCGTCGTCTTGCCCGAGCCTGTGTCACCCGCCACCACCAGCACCTGATGTTGGCGTAACAACGCGGCAATCTCATCCGCCTTGCCACTGACTGGCAATTCAGGTGGATAGTGCAGGGCTTCCGGGATCTGTGCCTGTCGCTGTTCACAGGCCAGACGTGAGCGCTCCAGAGCCTGTTGCAAGGATTGCAGCGCATCTGCCACCGGCTTGCCCTGCTTCTGTTTACGTTCGAGGTCGGATAATTTACGCGCCAGACGATGCGCATCCATGACCTGACACGAGTTCAGTTGTTGGCGTAGGGAATCAATCACAGTCGTTTACAGCTGATGATGGTTTGTGGGTGTTGGCAAGTGCCGGGGACGAAGACGACGTCTAGTCCCGCAATTCACGGCGCAGGATCTTGCCCACATTGGACTTTGGCAAGTCATCAACAAAGACGACTTCTCTGGGTATCTTGTAGGCGGTGAGGCCTTCCTTGCAATGGGCAATCACTTCGTCAGCGGTGAGCGCCGCATCTCTTGCCACCACAAACAGCTTGATGGCTTCCCCCGTCCGTTCACTCGGAACGCCGATAGCGGCCGATTCCATCACCTTGTTATGGGTATTGACCCAATCTTCTACTTCATTCGGAAATACATTAAAGCCGGACACCAGAATCATGTCCTTTTTGCGATCGACAATGCTGATGTAGCCATCATCATCGACTGTGGCGTAGTCGCCGGATTTAAACCAGCCATCTTCTGTAATGGCTTCGGCACTCGCCTCCGGTTGTTGCCAGTACCCTTGCATGACCTGCGGACCACGAATCCACAGCTCACCGCGTTCACTGGCAGCACTGTCGGCGCCATCGTCACCAACAAGTTTGATTTCTGTCTCTGGCACCACAGGGCCAACAGTGCCGGGTTTTACTTTACCAGGAAGATTCACGGCAACGACGGGCGAGCACTCAGTCAGGCCATAGCCTTCTATAATCTCGCAGCCAGTACGTTGCTGCCATTCTGACAGCACCGATGTCGACATTGCCATGCCGCCAGCACCACAGAATTTCAATGGTGAAAAATCCACCTCGTCGAATTTGTCATTTCGCATCAGCGCCAGATACAAAGTGTTAATGCCAACAAAGCCGGAGAAGCGAAAATGCTTCCACATCTTGATCAGCCCGGGAATGTCACGCGGGTCCGGAATCAATACATTGTGTATGCCGGCTATCGGCATGGCCAGGCAATGCAGCAAAAAGGCATAACTGTGATAGAGCGGCAGCGGCGCCGCAATAGTTTCTTCACGGTCCTTCATGATTAGCAAGCAGCGAGAACGCAGCTGCATCATATTGGCGAGCAAGTTACCGTGGCTCAGCATTGCCCCTTTGGCAACGCCGGTGGTCCCGCCCGTATACAGCAGCAGCGCCAAATCATCGTATTGAGCTTCGGCAGGAAACAATGTCGGGTCTGCAGCTGTGCCGACCAACTTGTGAAATTCGAAGGCTTGCGGTAACTGATAGGCAGGCACAATTTTTTTCAGGTAACGCGCAGCCAGATTGAGCACTGGCCGCTTGAGGCCATCCTGCAGATCGCCCAGTTTACTAATGATGATCAACTCGATATCGGTGTCCGGTAACACTTCCTGCAGCTTACTGCACATTCCGTCGAGGATAACGATGGCTTTCACGCCCGAATCCTTGAACTGATGCCGCATCTCCGGCGCGGTATACAACGGATTGGTATTCACCACCACCAGCCCCGCCTTGATAGCACCAAACAATGCCACGGGAAATTGCAGGAGATTGGGCAGCTGAATGGCAATGCGATCGCCGGGCTGCAGGCCGTCGTGCTGACACAGCCAGGTGGCAAAGCCGTCACTGAGGCGGTCCACATCCGCATAAGTCAGCGTCTTGCCGAGACAGGTATAGCCGGGTAGCTCCCCGTGTTTACTGGCAATGGCAGCGAAGGCGCTGCGCAACGATTGAAACTGGCCGGGTTGTAACTCTTCGGGCAACTTTTCCATGGTCTTGTTCTTGTCCATTATTTGATGAGTGACACCATGGCTTCCTCAAGCCCCTTGACGGTCATCGGGTACATTTCATCGTCAATCAGCTGCCGCATGATGTCGATAGAGTAACTGTGCTCCCAATATTCCCTGGGTGTCGGATTGATCCAGACAAAATGATCAAACACCTCGGTGAGTCGCTGAATCCAGACTGCACCCGGCTCTTCATTATAATGCTCAATACTGCCTCCAGCATGAGTTATTTCATACGGCGCCATGGTGGCATCACCCACGAAGATGACCTTGTAATCCTTGCTGTACTTGTTAATCACGTCATAAGTAGACGTCGTCTCGGCATGGCGGCGACGGCTCTTGGTCCACACCGATTCATACAAACAATTGTGAAAATAATAGTACTTCAGGTGCTTGAATTCCGAGCGGGCTGCCGAAAATAGCTCTTCACACAACCGAATGTGTGGATCCATCGAACCGCCGACATCAAAAAACAGCAGCACTTTCACCGCATTGTGACGTTCCGGCACCATCTTGATATCCAGCAAACCGGCATTGCGGGCGGTGGAAGAAATGGTGTCATCCATGTCCAGTTCTTCGACCGCGCCGGTGCGGGCAAACTGGCGCAGACGACGCAGAGCCATCTTGATGTTGCGAGTGCCAATTTCCACCGAATCATCCAGATCACGAAAGTTGCGCCGATCCCAGACTTTCACCGCGCGCTGATGGCGACTTTCATCCTGACCAATACGAATGCCTTCCGGGTTGTAACCAAAAGCGCCGAAAGGTGAAGTCCCGCCGGTGCCGATCCATTTGTTGCCACCCTGGTGGCGTTCCTTCTGCTCGGCCAGGCGTTGACGCAATGCCTCAAGCAATTTGTCCAGACCACCCATGGCCTCGATGCGTGCGCGCTCTTCTTCGCTAAGCATCCGCTCAATCTGCTTCTGCAGCCACTCGTCCGGAATATCGGTCAGTCCAATCTGATCAAGCATCTCGACACTGTCAAAATACTTGGCGAAAGCCCTGTCAAACTTGTCAAAGTTCTTCTCGTCTTTAACCAGACACAGACGCGACAGCGTGTAAAACTCATCAACATTGCCAAAGGCCATGTTCTTCTCCAGACACTCCAGCAGCGTGAACAGTTCGGTGAAAGTCACCGGCAATCGTTCTGCGCGCAGTGTCATGAAGAAGTTAATCAGCATCAGCGATTAGCCCGATGCATAAAAGCCAGTTTTTCCAGCAGATGGACGTCTTGCTCATTTTTTAGCAACGCACCATACAATGGCGGTATGGCTTTTTGCGGATCGCGATCCTTGAGAATATCGACGGGAATGTCATCCGCCATCAACAACTTCAACCAGTCAATCAGCTCGGAAGTGGATGGCTTCTTTTTCAGGCCGGGGACCTTGCGCACTTCAAAGAAAATATCCATCGCCCGGCTGATCAGGTCCTTCTTGATTGTTGGATAATGCACCTGAACGATCTTTTCCATCGTCTGCGCATCAGGGAATTCGATGTAATGAAAAAAACAACGCCGCAAAAAAGCGTCAGGTAGCTCTTTTTCGTTATTGCTGGTGATAATGACAATCGGGCGTTTGAGCGCTTTCACGGTTTGCTTGGTTTCGTAAACAAAGAATTCCATCTTGTCGAGCTCAAGCAGCAAGTCGTTGGGAAATTCAATGTCTGCCTTATCGATCTCGTCGATCAGCAATACCGCCTGTTGTTCGGATTCAAACGCCTGCCAGACTTTGCCTTTGATGATGTAGTTGCCGATGTCATGGACCTTGTCATCGCCGAGCTGCGAATCGCGCAAACGCGAAACGGCATCATACTCATACAGGCCCTGCTGGGCCTTGGTAGTGGACTTGATGTGCCATTGGATGAGCGGGAGATCGAGAGCGGCGGCAATCTGCTCGGCGAGCATGGTCTTACCGGTACCCGGCTCCCCTTTGATAAGCAACGGTTTTTGCAGGGCAATGGCCGCGTTGACGGCCATCTGCAATTCGCTCGTGGCGACGTAGTGTTCAGTTCCGGTGAAGTGCATGCGTCAGGTATCCGATTAATAACTGCCGGCATTGTAACAAGCTATGACGGCAGGTTTCGAATGCCCGGAAGGCTCCGCGAAACGGAAACAATTGCGGAGCCATGGTGGAATTACGATGTCTGTCAGGCGTTCAGTTCAATAAGGCGGCGACCGCGCTCCGTGATATACCAGCGCACGCCCTTGCGCCCGCCTACCTTGCCGGCGAGAGATTTCAGTGTCAGAAAGCCCAGGGTTTTCACCATGGTGGATTCGTCTGTATCGGCCTCACGGCACAGCCCTGTTAAGGAGCGATAGATGAAGCGGCCGCAGCCGAGAGTTTTCAGCACTTGTGAGGACGTGGCATCGAGTTCGTTAGGATTCGGGTCATTCACTGGTGCCACATCGGCCAGGGCATCATCTTCCGTCTCTGTGTCGATTAGCGGCAGGAGTTCTTCCTGCAACTGGCGCAACTGATACTGCAGTAATTCGACCTTCTCGGTGGTGGCTCGCGTCTCGGCAAGGATATTGTCTGACACATTGGTCATAAAGAAGCGTGGCAGAATCGCTACAGCCAGACAGATCGCCACATAGTTCAACATGTTGGCCGGGTCACCTTCACTGTCAATGATGAGCGTACTGCCGAATACATTGAGCACGAAAGGCACCAGAAAGGTCACAAATATACCCAGCAAGCAGTAACGAATAAGCGTCGCTGAGTCTGCCTGCCGCTTGTTGCCGACTGTATAAAAGTTAATGACACCCCCGGCGGCGCCTACCAGAATCATGATAAAAACCAATGAGGTAAAGTAACCCATATCACACCCCGTCGTGCTATCTCTTTGTTAACTATGATGTTTTTGTTCGGCGCCCGCGCCGCAGCTGTCCGATTTGACAGCCAGCGTGGCGAATTACAAGCAGCTATTTTGCATTAATTCAGCACGTTATGCTTCTGTTTTGCCTGCTCTTTTGCGTTTTCGGCGGGAAACCCAGAATACCGTGGCCACAACCTCAGCCAGCAGCATTGCCGCCAGCAATGGCACCATTGCCCGCACGGCCGCTTCGGTGCCGATAGTGATCGCATCCAGCGTCATCACCATCAACGCCGGTGCCATAGTGGCTCCCTGAATATTGGCATACCAGGGTGTGAGAATAAGCGCCGCCATCAGGGCCCGGGCAGAATAGGATAGCCAGCGTTGCCGCCCAAACCGGGTCAGTCGCCAGTAGATGGGATAAAAGATTGCACTGGCTGCCAGATAGATCAGCCAGATGAACCAGTAGTTGCTCTCTGCTTCCATGCGTTAACTCTCTACCCAGCGCACTACGTGCTCTTCATAGCCACTGGGATGAACGTGCTCTTCACTCAGGACACGACCGGCCACGGTAATGCCCGCTTCTACCATCGCCGTCCGTGACCCCGCCAGCAACGGATGCCAGTCGAATAGCGGCTTACCCTCAAAGCGCAGACGATAGGCGCAGGTACTTGGCATCCACTGCGCTGCAGCGATGTCCATGCTGGCGACATCCAGGCAATCAGGAACGAGTCGTGTTCGCTCTTCATAACAGCCACAGCGACTGTCCTTTTCCTGAAAATAGCGACAGATTACCCTGGTCCACAATAACTCGTCTGTGTCCTCGTCCTGCAACTTTTTCAGACAGCAGCGCCCACAGCCGTCACACAGCAGTTCCCACTCCTGTTTATTGAGCGTGTCCAGCGGATATTCCCAGAATTTTTCCCGCACCGGGGATTGTTCAGTCATGTAAACACCTGCCGCCTGGTTTGTCTTCAGGCATTCTGTTCGCCTGGGTCACTGTTGTCATCCCGAGCAACAGCATTGGCAGAGCCCGCTAACAGTGGATCCAGCAGCGGCTGCAGTAACGGCCGGCGCCAATCATCATAATCGCCTGCCCAGATGGCGCTTCGGTTGCCGGCCTGTTGCAGCAAGCTTAACAGATACTTTTTCTTGCCCAGCAATTCGGGCGCCATTTGCCATTTTTCGGCGACTTCGCGACATGCTTGCTGGCACTGCTTCAGACGTTTGCGATCACCCGCACTCAGGGGACTGTTGAGCAATGATTTGTCCGGTCGCTGGCTGGAGGCTTCCTGTTCGCGCATGGCATCCAGCAAATCCCTGCCGTAGCGGTCGGCGAACTTGCGCGGTACGTCATTGATCTGGCGGAGCCCGGATTGGGAAAATTCCACCTTGTCGCGAGACAGACAGAAAGCAATAGCCTGTAATTCATTGTCTTTGGCGATCCAGCTACGCGGTCGATCACGGCGTCTGGCTTCTCTTTCCCGCCAGATAGTCAGCGCCTGCAGATAGACCAGGCCCTGATCATTAAGCTTCCAGGCGTTGCTCACGCCAGCAAACAGCGAATCCCAGCCCGCCTCATCCTCGAGGGCGTGAGCTGTTTGCAACAACTGGGCACATTCATGCTCACACCAGACTAATTTATCTGCCGCAGCCAGTCGCTCTTGTAATTGCTCATAGACTGGATGCAAGTAGCGCACGTCCAGTGCAGCGTAATGTAATTGCGTTGCACTCAATGGTCTTTGCAGCCAGTCGGAACGCGTCTCTTCCTTACTGACGGTAATTCCCAGTAGCGATTCAACCAGCGCCTGGTAGCTCAGACTAAAGCCTTCGTTGAGAAAGGCTGCCGCCAATTGCGTATCAAACAACCGGGCCGGCAATACACCCAAGCGCGTTAACAGTACTGACAGGTCTTCGCTCGATGAGTGAACCACGAAAACGCATTTTTCATTTTGCAGCAGAGCGCGAAACGGTTCCCAGTCGGCGACACCGAGCGGATCGATAAGAAAGCACTCTTCGCCATCACTGAGCTGCAATAAACCCAGGCGAGAATAAAACGTATTGGTACGCACGAATTCTGTATCCAGCGCGATGATCTTCGCGCGGGAAAGGCGCTCACAGATTTCTTGCAAGCGCGCATCATCTTCGATGTAGTGAACGGCCATGCCGTCGGCATCAAATTGCAACTAATTACTCTCCAGAACCTTGCGCCCGGTGAAGGCATGGGTGAGTGTTCCGCCATCGACGTATTCCAGTTCACCCCCCACCGGGACACCGTGGGCAATGCGCGAGACAACAATGCCATTCGGCCGTAGCTGTTCGGCAATGTAATACGCCGTCGCATCACCCTCCACTGTCGGATTGCAGGCAATAATCACCTCTTCTATCTCACCCTCTTCGACTCGTTCTACCAGCTTTTTGATGCCAAGCTGTTCCGGACCAATGCCGTCTATTGGAGACAAGTGTCCCATTAATACAAAATAGACGCCCTTATAGCTGCCTGACTGTTCGATAGCAAAAATGTCGGCTGGTGATTCCACCACGCAACAAATCTTGCGGTTACGGGAGTGACTGCTACAAATTCGGCAAAACGGCTCCTCGGTCAGCGTGCGACACTGCTGGCAGTTACTGACTTTGGCCAGCGCCTCGGACAGCGCCTTGCTTAAAGACTGGCCGCCGTGGCGGTTGCGCTCCAATAAATGCAGAGTCATGCGCTGCGCAGACTTGGGGCCGACACCCGGCAAACAACGAAAGGCTTCGATCAACTGGTCTATTAAGGGACTCGAGTTCATGATTGGTGCCGGTTAATGGAGAGGTGCTCTAGGACAAAGATGGGCATGAAGATCAAAACGGGAACTTGAACCCTTCCGGCAATTTGAAACCACCGGCCATGTTGCCCATAGCATCCTTGTTGTTATCTTCCACTTTGCGCACTGCATCATTGATAGCGGCCGCAATCAGGTCTTCCACAACTTCCTTGTCTTCGCTCAGCAGCATGTCACCCAATTCAACCTTGGTGACATCATGCCGCCCATTCATGCTGACCTTGACCAGACCAGCACCGGACTCACCGTGCACGACTTTCTTCTGCAATTCTTCTTGGGCCTTCTGCATTTGCTCCTGCATCTGCTTGGCCTGCTTCATCAATTCGTTCAAATCGGTCATGTCATACCTCAATCACTCTTCGCGCGGGGTAATACTTTCCCGGGCGACGCGCCCGGCAAACCGCTGCGTTAGTTCCTTTACGTGTTGATCCTGTTCGAAATCATCCACCATTTGCTGATAATTTTCCTGCCTGATGCGCTGCCCTTGACGAGCGGGCGTTTCCCGACTCACTGCGCCGACGCTGATACTCAAGTCCACAGCGCTGTCAAAATGACTGCCTAGGACTTGCGCAATACGAGGTGCCAACTCCTCGCTGTAAACAGCACTTTGCGTTTCATCCAGCAACAACTCGATAGTCGCGCCGTCAATTCGCAGCAGCTCTGTGTTGGCGAGCACATTGGCAACAATGCCCGTCACTTTCAATTGTGCATACAGTGCAACCCAGTTTTCCGACGTCAATGTCTGCAGAGTGATTGGTTCTTCATCTGCTGCACCTGTCGGCAAGGCCTGCACGGGCGATATCGTGGTTGCCCCATTGCCGTCAGCAGGCGGTGCTTCGGATTCCTCATCCGCGGTATCGGGCTTGGCAGTCGCGGGCGACTGTGGCTGCTGGCTTAACGCCCTTTCGACATCAGCCTCGGTGGGTATTGTAGCTGCATCTGCCGCTGTTTCATCCGCAGATGAGACAGAGCCCCCAGCACGCTCGGTGTCAGTTGTTACGGATTCAGCCGGGGCGTTGTCTGTTGGTTGTTCGCCTGCACCGTGCTGTACCGGCTCCGGTTTGCTCGGCAGTGGATCTCGCGGCCGCGATGCGGGTTGCTGTGCTGCGGATAGAGATTGTTCGCGGCGCATTGCAGTTGATTTTACTTGCCGAGCTGCTGGCTCTGGCGGCGCGGCATCAATGCCTGGACTTAGGGATTGTTCAGGCTTTTTTTTTTCGTTGGCGCTCTGTGCGACTGCGGCGCTGCTGTCACTGCCGGTCTCAGTGGTCGCGGCGTAATCCGGTGAGAACAGCAGCATGCGCAACAACAACATTTCAAAGGCAGCGCGCAGATCTGCCGCCAGTCGCAACTCGTCGCGCCCTTTATTGCCGATCTGGTAATACAACTGAATGTCTTCAGCTGTAAACTGGCTGGCGAGCTGCAATACCTGCTGACGATCGCCATAACTGTTATCAATGGCTTCCTGAACGACCTGCGCCAGGGCTATTCGATGCAGTGTCGACAGAATGCTATCCAGCGTATAAGCATAATCTGGCGTTTGCTCTGCCATTTTGTTGATCAACTGCAGCAGCTTGCCGGCGTCGCGCTGTGCCATCAGTGCCAACAATTCATAGACCTGTCGCTGTTCCGGCACACCGAGCATCTCAATCACGCCCTCGGCGTGAATATCACCCTGGCAGTAGGCGATCGCCTGATCGACCAGTGTCAGGGCGTCACGCATACTGCCAGCGGCTGCCGCGGCGATCTGCCACAACGCCTCTTCGGCATAGCCAATCTCTTCACTTTCCAGCACTGACTGCAAGTAATTAACAATCAGTTCCGGGCTCAAATTCTTGAGATTGAATTGCAGGCAGCGCGATAAAATTGTGATCGGTAATTTTTGCGGATCAGTCGTCGCAAACAGAAACTTGACGTGCGGGGGTGGCTCTTCCAGTGTCTTCAACAGCGCATTGAAGCTGTGATTGGAGAGCATATGTACTTCGTCGATCAGGTAGACCTTGTAGCGTCCGCGTGTCGGTGTGTACTGGACGTTTTCCAGCAATTCGCGCGTATCTTCAACTTTGGTACGCGACGCCGCATCCACTTCAATCAGATCAATAAATCGACCCTGATTGATCTCGTTACAGGAGTCACACTTTTCGCAGGGAGTTGAACTGACACCTTCTTCGCAGTTTAGACACTTGGCAAGAATACGGGCGAGAGTCGTCTTGCCAACTCCGCGGGTACCGGTGAACAAATAGGCGTGGTGGAGGCGCTGGTTATCGAGCGCATTGATCAGCGACTTCAGGACATGGGATTGCCCGGCAACTTGCGAAAAATTGCTCGGTCGCCATTTGCGCGCCAGGACCTGATAACTCATGCGTCTCGTTCAGTGATTCCAGTTGAATAGGCTCAAGCGTAACCGATATTCCGGCAGCCGTCGCTGTAACGCGCAAAGAAAAGCCCTTGCCAGCCACACCACGGCACATGAATCAGCTACTACCGTTGCTCCCTTCCGGGCCTGGCGGGGTTCATAACCTATCATTGCGCGGGGACCGACAAGGACCAGGGCAATGATAGCACAGCTTCCGGGGCCTGCAGGGAACTTTGCCGAAGAAAAATTGGAAATTTTGGGAGCTGGATACGGCGATTTGTAGTGTGGGACTGCTCAGCCTTCTGTGCCTCTGGATCACTGCATTGATCAGGGTCTGTGGGCACGGCTAATGCTGGGAGAAGAATCAAGAGAAGTGGCGGTGAGGGGGGGGATTGATTCGTGTTCTGGCAAAGCCAGAACTCTCACCCCTGCGGGGCGCACTTGACAGTGCGTCCTTCGTGCGAGGCACTTGTGATTCACATTCTGGCAAAGCCAGAACCCTCACCCCTGCGGGGCGCACCTTGCGGTGCGTCCTTCGTGCAAGGCACTGGTGATTCGTGTTCTGGCTAAGCCAGAACCCTCACCCCTTCGGGGCGCACTTGGCAGTGCGTCCTTCGCGCTGCGCGCTCGTCGAACCGCGAGGCTTCTCACCCGCCCTCACCATCTGGATTCGAGAATGAATCAGGCTCTGTGGGACGGCTAATGCTGGGAAAAGAATCAAGAGAAGTGGCGGTGAGGGAGGGATTGATTCGTGTTCTGGCTAAGCCAGAACCCTCACCCCTTCGGGGCGCACTTGGCAGTGCGTCCTTCGCGCTGCGCGCTCGTCGAACCGCGAGGCTTCTCACCCGCCCTCACCATCTGGATTCGAGAATGAATCAGGCTCTGTGGGACGGCTAATGCTGGGAAAAGAATCAAGAGAAGTGGCGGTGAGGGAGGGATTCGAACCCTCGATACGTTGCCGTATACACACTTTCCAGGCGTGCTCCTTCGACCGCTCGGACACCTCACCACTAAACTGTTTCAACTGACATCTTGCATGCCAGGGTTTGCGCCGCAAACCTGAGGGAGGGATTGATTCGCATTCTGGCTGAGCCAGAATCCTCACCCCTATGGGGCGCACCTGACGGTGCGTCCTGCGTGCGAGGCACTTGTGATTCGCATTCTGGCTGAGCCAGAATCCTCACCCCTCCGGGGCGCACTTGGCAGTGCGTCCTGCGCGCTACGCGCTGGTCGAACCCTCGATACGTTGCCGTATACACACTTTCCAGGCGTGCTCCTTCGACCGCTCGGACACCTCACCACTAAACTGTTTCAACTGACATCTTGCCTGCCAGGGTATGCAGCGCTTGCTCCTGTTTCAGCATGGTCAAGTAGGCCACAAGGCGCAAAACGCGCGTACTCTAGCCCACAGGGGCGCTGATTACAAGTTTACTATTGCCGCGGCCGGCGCGCATTGACGCTCTCGGAACTGATGGGCTCACTGCTGCGATAAACATTGATGTCCAGCCCCCCGCGGCGCACGAAATTCATGGCGACCCGCAACTCGGCGGGGGCGCAGCGCTGCATAATATCGCGATAAATGCGCTCGGCACATTCTTCATGGTAGCCCTGATGGCCACGATAGGAGCACAGATAGGCCAGCAACCCGGCATCTTCAATCTGCGCACCCGTATAGCAAATGGCGACGCTGGCCCAGTCGGGTTGCGCAGTGACCGGGCAATTGGATTTGAACAGGTCCGAGGTGAGTAATTCATCGAAAACAGCGTTATCCACGCAGCGCAGCAGTTGCGGTGCCGGCTCGAACTCGGTGATGCTGATATCGAGCCCATCCAGGGACTTGCCCTGCTGCAAACCCGTATCGGTGCCATGTGCAGCCACATCCAGAAGCCTGACACGCACCCCCGACTTGCTGACGGCTGACAGATCGTTTTTGATGATCTCGCCTAATTGCTCGCGGCTGGCAAAACGCTCCTGGTTGAACGAATTCAGGTACAGCTTGAGCGACTTTGACTCAACGATATTTTCCGAGTCGGCATCGAAGAAAAACTCCCCTACTGCCACTTGTGGCTTGCCCTTTTCATTGAGCCAGGACAATTCATAGGCATGCCAGTGATCAATGCCATGCATGGGGATTTTCTTGTCAATATCCAGCAATGAGCGTGCTGCCCAACGTGGAATCGCATACAGGATACCGGGATCGTATTTGCTGGGTGACGGAACGTTTTCGCCAAGCGGATTACCGGACATTGTGTCTCTCGCGTTTAACCTGCCGACGGATCAGTGGCGGATGCCTGTACCATGACGCAGCAACCAGATGCAGCAACCATAAAGAACGACGATGAATACACCGAGAATCAAAAAGGCCCAGTAGATATCGACATCGGACGTGCCCAGAATGCCGTAGCGGAAGGTATTCACCATATAGAAAATCGGGTTGAGGCTGGATACTACTTGCCAGAAACCTGGCAGCATTTGTATCGAGTAAAACACGCCACCAAGGTAGATCAAGGGCGTCAGCACGAAAGTCGGAACGATGGAGATGTCATCAAAGCTGTTGGCAAACACGGCATTGATAAAGCCGGCCAGCGAGAACACCATCGAAGTCATCAGGATCACACTGATAGTGATGAAAGGATGCTCAATTCGCAGGTCGGCAAACAGCAATGCCATGGTAGTGACGATCAGGCCGACGGATAATCCGCGCGCCATCCCGCCGACGGCAAAGCCCGTGAGAATAATGTAATTTGGCACGGGGGAAACTAACAATTCTTCTATGCTGCGCTGGAACTTCTGACTGAAAAAGCTCGACACCACATTCGAGTACGAATTCTGAATGACCGACATCATGATCAGACCCGGCACAATGAATTCCATGTATCGAAAGCCGTCCATCTCGCCGATGCGGCGACCAACCAGATTACCGAAGATAACGAAGTACAAGCCGATAGTGATCGCAGGTGGTACCAGGGTCTGTAACCAGATTCGGGTAAAGCGCCGGACCTCTTTGATAACAATGGTCTCAAAGGCAATAAACTTGTGATTCGCTCGCATGGCGGAGAAACTCATTGATTATTGTTCAGTCGCGACATAAACAACTGCTCCAGTCGGTTGGTTTTATTGCGCATGCTGGCAATCTTCACGCCGCTACTGTCCAGTAGCGCGAACAGGCCATTGACATCCTTGCCCGCCGCCAGCGTGATCTCCAGACTGTGTTCGTCGATGCGTCGGGCTGGCGCCCCTTCAAAGCTGATTTCAAGATTCTCTGGCAATGAAGTCAGTGTATCGAGAATAAAGGTCTGCGAGTCCAATTCTGCTAGCAGTTTCTTCATGCTCGTATTTTCGATGATGCGCCCTTCGTCAATAATGGCGATATTACGGCAGAGCTGTTCCGCTTCCTCCAGATAATGCGTGGTGAGAATGATGGTTGTGCCGTTGTTATTGATCTCGGTGAGGAATTCCCACATGGAGCGCCGTAATTCAATATCCACGCCGGCCGTTGGCTCATCCAGTATCAACAGTCGTGGTTCATGCACGAGCGCACGGGCAATCATCAAGCGGCGTTTCATACCGCCAGACAGCGATCGCGAGCGATCGTTGCGCTTCTCCCACAAACCCAGTTTGCGCAGGTACTTCTCCGCTCGCTCGGCAGCCAGCAGACGCGGCAATCCGTAATAACCAGCCTGGGTGCGCACGATATCACCGACTTTTTCAAACAGACTGAAATTCACTTCCTGAGGCACAATGCCAAGATCCAGTTTGGTCTCGTAAACATGTGTATCAACATTGCGGCCGAACACTTCGACGGCGCCAGCCGACTTGTTGATCAGTGTGGAGATGATGCCGATAGTTGTGGATTTACCAGCACCATTAGGACCAAGCAAGGCAAAGAAATCTCCCTGGGCTACTTCCAGCGAAATACCTTTTAATGCCTGAAAGCCGTTGGCGTAGGTTTTTTCGAGATCGCGAATTGCGATGGCGATAGTCATAAAACAATTGTAAGAAAATTGGCGAAGGCGGGAGTATGTCCTGTGCTGTGAATATTGGCAAATTGCAGGACAGGAACGACACCAGCACTTGCAGAAAGCAAAAAACAAAAAGCCCGGCTGAAGCCGGGCTATTTGTTGCTTTATATGGCGTCCCCTAGGGGTTTCGAACCCCTGTTGCCGGGATGAAAACCCGGTGTCCTAGGCCTCTAGACGAAGGGGACTGAGTAACCGCTAAAGGCGCGGTTTCAGCGAGCGGGGGATTCTAAGAAGGTTGGCTGATGCAGTCAAGCTGATTTTGACAAAAATGTCTTGTTGGCAACGACGCGCACTCAGATCCGCTGCGATTCAAGCTCAAAGTCGCGTTAATGTACACGCTTGCAGGTCGTAGAACTTATTAAGCGGCAGTTACAGCGAACACAATCGCCCCCTTCTCGGCGATTTGGTAGACTCATGCTGTCAGTTCGTCACGCAACCGGTGTGCCCGGACTACACACTGGAACGCGAACTGACCAAAATCAGCGCAGGAATAATGATTGCCTTTCTTTCCATAGTTATTACAGTCGTCTTGCTGGGGATCACCGTTTACGGATTGCACCGCTATCAAACGATGGAGGTGGAATACACGGTAGATCGATCCATGCCTCTGCCCCCACTGGATGACGAACAAGACAAATCTCCGCTTACAGATACGGTAGCAGCCGTGCCTGTAAGCGAGGCAATAACCTCACCAGCAGCCGAGCTAGCACAGGCAGAGCCCCCGAAAGAAGAGAACTGGCTCGACCGGGTGGCGGCATTGAAAAAGGCTGACGAGCTGGATGCAGCTCTGGCCTTGTGCGAAGCAGAATTCCCGCTCTGGGGTGCCTACAATCAGGCCTGCATTATATTGCGCACCCAACTACGCAGTGCCGAAGCTGACGGCCAGACTGAAGAAATCCTGCTCAAGCGTCTCTATCAACTGGCGGCCAACGCCGAGCTGCTGCATGACAAGTCACCACAGGCGACGCACTACACCCTGTCACAACTCAAGGAACTGAATCTGGCGCAATTGCAGGAACTGGTGCCTGACTATCAGGAATTGGGCTATGCCCATCTGCGCCTGATCCGGAAAAGCGACATCAAACTCATGCAGGCACGCTGGGGCAAAGTCCACGACCACGCCCTGCCCCGCGATCTCTATCAGGACTGGTGGCAGGAATACACTCGCCAGCTGGTCTGAACGCCTCCTGCCAGCTACCCTGAACACCGCCAACTACTTGTATTTGCAACCGAAATCAGCGCACAGGCATTCTTGACCGAAGATTTTGACTATGACATCCTGAAAGACTGCCGATATGCAGCAATGAACAGCCCTTCGCGCACGCGTCCCGGGCCGGAATGACCCGCTGCAGACTGATACGAGCGACAGTTGCCAATCCCGCACACGTTGAAGCATCAGACATCGGCCTATAATAAGGAACGAATCATGGGCGAAGATCGAGCAACCTCCGCAGGCGTACACGCCGGTGTCAGCATCGACCAGAAGCTGATCGAGGAAGGCACTGAGCAGCTAACCAGTGAGATTAACGTACTGGAAGCCTGGCTCAAGGAACTTGAACAGTCGGATGACAATGACGTGGAGGTCAAGGCCGCGCGCAAATCCTATTCCGATATGCTGCGATCGCGCAAAGAAATGCTGAGTTCCCTGACGCAACAGGCTAAAATACAGACCTCAGCACGCAAGTAACTCTGTCTTCGCAGTTCCCTTCGTCTGCCCACACGCAGGACCACATTGTAGGACCCAGCCCCGCACTATGTTGACCAAGGAACAGGCCACCACCATGCTCAGTCTGCAGGCGAGCATGAACAGTAAAGTTGATCCCGACTGGATTATCGCCCGCTACCCCTACCTGCGCGCCGTCGCTATCGAAGGCGCTGAAGCTATCGAGCATCACGGCTGGAAATGGTGGAAAAAGCAGGACAAGGATTTGCCGCAGCTACAGATGGAGTTAATCGACATCTGGCATTTTCTGCTGTCAGAACTATTGCTGCGCAGTGCTGGCGAGGATGATGACGCACTGCAGGGTCTGCTGGCAGATTTGCAAACTGCCGAAAACACGCCATCCATTGAATTTGACGGCCAACACTATCACCTGGCAGACATCGATTTGCTGCACAAGCTGGAGTTGCTGATCGCGCTGTCAGCTACCCGACGCATCGAACTGGCTGTCTTCGCTGCCATTATTGCTGATTGCCAGATGGACTGGACGGAACTGTTCCGCCAGTACGTCGGCAAGAACGTGCTCAATATGTTCCGTCAGGATCGGGGCTACAAGGCCGGCACCTATCAAAAGGTCTGGCACGGCCGCGAAGATAACGAACATCTGGTGGAAATCATCCACCGGCTGGACGCCCAGGCGGCGGATTTCAAAGAGCAGATATACAGTGCCTTGAGCGCTGCCTACCCGGACTGAGCAGGGTCAGAGTCCGGGTTGATACAGAAGCCGCAGCGGCACGAGTGAGACCAAGGGAGACTAGTAGTAGGCGTTTTCCCGATTGCTGTGATCGGTAACGTCGCGCACTTCCTTGAGTTGCGGGATTTGTTCCAGCAGGGTTTTCTCAACGCCATCCTTGAGTGTCACATCGACCATGCCGCAGCCCTGACAACCGCCGCCAAAGCGCAACACGGCGACCGTGTCTTCATAGATCTCTTCCAGCGTCACCATACCACCGTGCGCAGCCAGGCCCGGGTTGACCTCGTTGTAGAGGACATAATTAATGCGATCTTCCAGCGAGCTGTCGTCGGAGATCTTCGGTAGTCGCGAATTGGGGGCCTTGATAGTGAGCTGACCGCCCATGGAATCTTTCGCGAAATCTACCACCGCATCCTCGAGAAAAGGTATACTGGGTTTATCAATGAAGGCACGAAAGCCTTCGTATTGGTTCACTTCGTCGTCCTCTTTTTCCTCTCCAGGACGGCAAAATGAAATACAGGTCTCCGCACGCGGGGTGCCAGCGTCCAGAATGAATATTCGCACGGCAATCCCTTCAACGTTTTGCTTTTTCAACAACTCTTGCAGGTAATCCTGTGCGGATTCAGTGATAGTAACCATAGGGTCCTCGTGCATTTCGCGTAGGTCTGTAATTTTACTGCATTCACGCGCCAATTAGAATACCCGAGTAAATTAGTCAGATAAATACATGCCGGCAGTTGCTGCATTTGATAGAATTGACGGCTTTTTAGCCACCCACTAGTCAATCACTAGTTAACAACAGGAAAATTGAAATCGGACTTTATGAAAATCAAAGACTCAGAACAATTACTTCGACAATCACTCCAACAACGCATTCTGATACTCGACGGGGCGATGGGGACTATGATCCAGTCCCGCAAACTCTCTGACGCTGATTTTCGTGGTGACCGCTTCAAGGACTTTGAACACGACCTGTCCGGCAATAATGACCTGCTTTCTTTGACCCAGCCCAAGGTCATCAAGGAAATTCATCTCGAATACTTGCGGGCTGGCGCGGATATAGTCGAAACCAATACCTTCAATGCGACTCGCAGTTCGCAGGCGGACTATCACCTTGAAGAGATTACCGAGGAATTAAACCGCGAAGCAGCGCGTCTGGCCCGTGAGGCTTGTGATGAAGTCACGGCCGAAACACCGGATCGCCCACGTTTTGTGGCCGGAGTGCTTGGACCAACGAGCAAAACAGCCTCCATTTCACCAGACGTCAATGACCCGGGCTTCCGTAACACCAGTTATGACATTCTCGTAGAAGATTACGCCAATTCCACTCGCGGACTCATTGCCGGTGGGGCCGACATCATCATGATCGAGACTGCCTTCGATACGCTCAATGCCAAGGCCGCTATCTTTGCTGCCAATAAAGTGTTCGAAGAACAGGGGGAGGCCCTGCCGATCATGATCTCCGGCACCATTACCGACGCCAGCGGTCGAACTCTGTCGGGCCAGACCGTGGAAGCCTTCTGCACGGCGGTCGCACACGCCCGCCCTCTTTCGGTTGGCTTTAACTGCGCCCTCGGCGCGGAACAATTGCGTCCGCATATCGAGGAAACCTCGGCCATCGTGCCCGGCTTTGTCTCAACGCACCCTAATGCCGGCCTGCCTAACGAATACGGCGAATACGACCAGAGCCCGGAAGAAATGGCCAAGATCATTGCCGATTTTGCCAACAAGGGCTGGATCAATATCGTCGGCGGCTGTTGTGGAACCACCCCGGCGCACATTGCAGCCATTGCCGACGCCGTGCGCGACGCAGCACCGCGACAACTACCCAAAATCAAACCCGCCTGCCGCCTGAGCGGCCTCGAGGCATTCAACATCACCGCGGACAGCCTCTTCGTCAATGTCGGCGAACGCACCAATGTCACCGGCTCCGCCCGCTTTGCCCGTCTGATCCGCGAAGAAGCCTTTGAGGAGGCGCTCGATGTAGCGCGCGATCAGGTTGAGTCTGGCGCCCAGATCATCGACATCAACATGGATGAAGGCATGCTGGATTCGGAAGCGGCAATGGAGAAATTCCTGAAGCTGGTCGCTTCGGAGCCGGAAATCAGTCGCGTTCCCATCATGGTGGATTCATCGAAATGGGAAATCATCGAAACCGGCCTGAAAAACATACAGGGCAAGGCGGTGGTGAATTCCATCAGCCTGAAAGAAGGTGAGGAAGAATTCCTCACCCGGGCCAAGCTGTGCCAGAAATACGGTGCGGCAGTCATCATCATGGCCTTTGACGAAGATGGTCAGGCCGACACACTCGAGCGCAAGAATGAGATCTGCAAGCGCAGCTATGATTTGTTGCGCGAGAAGCTGGATTTCCCTGCCAACGACATTATTTTCGACCCCAACGTATTCGCCATTGCCACCGGCATCGATGAGCATAACAACTATGCCGTGGACTTCATTGAATGCTGCAAGTTCATCAAGAAGAACCTGCCCGGCGGTCTGATTTCCGGTGGTATCAGTAACGTCTCATTCTCTTTCCGTGGCAACAACACGGTGCGCGAGGCGATTCACTCGGTCTTCCTCTATCACGCCATCAAGGCCGGTCTGACCATGGGCATCGTCAATGCCGGGCAGCTCACGGTGTATGACGAGATTCCGGCAGAGCTGAAAGAAGCAGTTGAAGACGTTGTTCTGAATCGAAATTCGGACGCCACCGAAAAATTGATGTCAGTAGCGCAGTCCTTCAGCGGCAGTGCTGAAAAAGAAAAAACCGAAGACTTGTCCTGGCGTGAAAGAAGCGTCGAAGACAGGCTCTCCTATGCTCTGGTCAAAGGCATCACTCGTTTTATCGAGGAAGATACCGAAGCCGCGCGACAAAATGCAGACCGCCCGATCGAAGTAATCGAAGGGCCGCTAATGCGCGGCATGGACGAGGTCGGCGACCTGTTTGGCAGCGGCAAGATGTTCCTGCCGCAGGTGGTCAAGAGTGCCCGAGTAATGAAGCAGGCTGTTGCCTACTTGCTGCCGTATATTGAGGCGGAAAAATCCGAAGGCGACGTCAGGAGCAAGGGCAAGGTTCTGCTGGCTACCGTTAAAGGCGATGTGCACGATATCGGCAAAAACATTGTCGGGGTCGTGCTCGGCTGTAATAACTATGACGTCATCGACCTCGGGGTCATGGTTCCCTGTGACAAGATCTTGCAAACCGCTAAGGACGAAAACGTCGACATTATTGGTTTGAGTGGTCTGATCACGCCGTCGCTGGATGAAATGGTGCATGTGGCCAGTGAAATGCAGCGACTGGATTTCAAGGTGCCATTGTTGATTGGCGGCGCCACCACTTCGAAAGCGCACACGGCCGTGAAAATCGAAGAGAACTACAGCAACGACCAAACGGTCTATGTGCCTGATGCGTCGCGTAGTGTGTCCGTGGTCAGTAATTTGCTTAATGATAACAAGGCGGAGTTCTGCCAGAAGGTCAAAGAAGAATACACGGCAATTCGCAGTCGCACGGCAAATCGCAAGAACAAGCGTACGTTGATTGACTACACCGACGCCAATGCCAATCAGCCCAAGACGGACTGGTCGAACTTCAAACCCACTGAGCCAAGTTTCACTGGCACTCGGGTATTGGAGGACTACCCGCTGGAAGATCTGGTGGAATATATCGATTGGACACCCTTCTTCATTACCTGGCAGTTGGCTGGCAAGTACCCGGCCATTCTCGAGGATGAGAAAGTCGGCCAGGCAGCCAGAGACTTGTTTGCCGACGCTCAGGAGATGCTGAAAAAGATTATTGACGGCAAGCTGTTGCGTGCCAGTGCGGTTGTTGGCTTCTGGCCGGCGCAGCGCACTGAAGATAACGACGTGGAGTTGTTCCAGACCAATGGGTCCAAAAAGCCATTGGCGAAACTGCATTTCTTGCGTCAACAGATGCCGAAGGATGAGAATCTCAGCAATCTCAGCCTGGCAGACTATATCGCCCCGGAGCTGGAAGATCGCACCGATTACATCGGCGGCTTTGTCGTCACTACCGGCCTGGGGGCAGACAAGCTGGCAGCAGAATACGAAGCGCAAAACAATGACTACGGATCGATCATGGTCAAGGCATTGGCCGACCGTCTCGCCGAAGCCTTTGCCGAGCATCTGCACCAGCGCGTGCGTAAGGAATTCTGGGGTTACCAACCTGATGAATCGCTCAGTAATGAAGACCTCATCAAGGAGCGCTATCAGGGAATCCGCCCGGCACCCGGCTACCCTGCCTGTCCGGATCACAGTGAAAAAGAAACACTGTTCAGATTGCTGGATGCCGAAGCAGCCATAGGCGTCAAACTGACCGAAAGTTATGCCATGACTCCGGCTGCCAGCGTCAGCGGCCTGTATTTTTCACACCCCGATGCGCGCTACTTCTCGGTAGGTAAAATCACCGAAGATCAGGTCAAGGATCTGGCGGCACGCAAGGGTGAGGATCCAGCCGGCTTGCTGAAATTACTGGCACCAAATCTCGACTAGAGGACTACCCGCGCATTGTTTACAATCTGCGCCTGAATTGAACCCTGCAAAAGACCTGCGGACCCGATATGTACGTATACGACAACTATGATCATCAGATGCTCGCTGACCGTGTTGCCCAGTTTCGCAACCAGACTGATCGCTATCTCGATGGCAAATTAAGTGATAGCGAGTTCCTGCCGCTGCGACTGCAAAACGGCCTGTACATCCAGCGTCTTGCACCAATGCTTCGTATCGCCGTGCCCTACGGCATGCTTTCCTCCAATCAGCTGCGCAAGCTGGCGCTGATTGCGCGCGATTACGACAAGGGCTACGGGCATTTCACCACGCGACAAAATATCCAGTTCAACTGGCCTGCTCTGGCAGACGTCCCTGATATTCTTGCGCATCTGGCGGAAGTGGAGATGCATGCCATTCAGACCAGCGGCAATTGCATACGCAATGTGACCACGGATCAGTTTGCCGGTGTCGCTGTCGATGAACTGGAAGATACCCGCCCCTACTGCGAGATCATTCGCCAGTGGTCTACCTTCCATCCGGAATTCGCCTTCCTGCCGCGCAAATTCAAGATCGCTGTCTGCGGTACCAAGGTTGACCAGGCCGCAACGCAAGTACATGACATCGGCATCTACCTGACAAAGAACGCTGAAGGTGAAACCGGCTTCCGCATTCTCGCCGGTGGTGGCCTGGGTCGCACGCCAGTGATCGGTGTTGAAATTTTCGATTTCGTTGCCAAGCCACATTTGTTAACGGCGTTGGAAGCCATCATGCGCGTATACAATCGCGAGGGCCGACGTGACAACAAATACAAGGCGCGCATCAAGATTCTGGTCAAGGAAACTGGCGTTGACGCCTTCCGCGAGAAGGTCATGCAAGAGTGGGCCTTTATTAAAGATGGCGCCCAGACCCTGACCGATGCAGAAATCGAGCGCTGCAAGACCTTCTTTACCGCACCAGAATACGTCCAACTCAGTGATTCGCCTGCCGAGCTGAGCGAGCCAAAGAGTCAGGATGCACTCTTTGCCAGCTGGGTAGAGCAGAATGTCGCAGCACACAAACAGGCCGGTTACGCTATCGTCACGGTTTGCCTGAAAGAAACCGGTGTGGCACCGGGTGATGTTACCGACGGACAGCTCAACTATCTGGCTGATCTGGCAGACGAATACAGCTTCGGCGAAGTGCGCGTCACCCATCACCAGAATATTGTGTTAGCCGATGTGCGACAGGATCAGCTCTATGACTTGTGGAAAAAGCTGCGCAGTCAATCTCTGGGCAGTGACAATCTTGGCCTGCTCACCGATATGATTTGCTGCCCCGGCGGTGATTTCTGCGCGCTGGCCAATGCCAAGTCCATCCCCATTGCTGAATCGATTCAACGTGAGTTCCCCGACATCAACGAGCTCAAGTCGCTGGGTAATATACGTATCAACATTTCCGGATGCATGAACGCCTGCGGCCATCACCATGTGGGCAACATCGGCATTCTCGGCGTCGACAAGAAAGGCGAAGAATTTTATCAGGTATCGCTGGGTGGCTCGTCACGCAATGAAGCCAGCCTCGGCAAGATAATCGGACCGGCTTTCTCGCAGGAAGAGATTCCTGGCGTCATTCATAAACTGGTCGAGGTCTTCAAGGCCAACCGCCATGGTGACGAGGAATTTATCGACACTTACAACCGACTCGGTATCGATCCATTCAAGGAGAAGGTCTATGCCAAAGCTGATTAGAAATGGCGAGATCGTCGAAGATCGCTGGACCCTGCTCAAGGAAGCGACCGGACCGGAAGTATTGAAGGCAGTTCCCGGCAAGCAATTCATCGTGCCGCTGAATTTCTGGAAGCTCTACAGCGAGGAATTGTTGGAGTATCAGGGCGAAATCGCTCTATGGCTGGACAGCGACGAAAACGCCAACAGCATCGGCGAACACATTAACGAATTGTCGGTGATTGCTCTCAATTTCCCTGTTTTCTCCGATGGTCGTTCCTACAGCAATGCCCGTGTCTTGCGTGAGCAACTGGGTTATACCGGCGAGATTCGGGCAATCGGTGACGTATTGCGAGACCAGATCTACTTTATGTCGCGCTGCGGATTCGATGCTTTCGCTCTGCGCCACGACCAGGACCCCGAGGCCTGTCTGCAAGCGTTCAATGATTTCCACACTGGCTATCAGGCCAGCGTTGCCGAACCCACCCCTTTGTTTCGGCGCCGCTAGCGACCGGCCCCGTGGGAGGCAACCATGGAACCGGATTCTCTACTTTTTTCCTTCTTCCTTATTTTCAGCGGCGCGGCAGTGCTCTCCACTGCCGCGCTGTTTCTCAAACAACCGCTGCTCGTTGCCTATATCTTTCTCGGCGTTGCGCTGGGCCCCTACGCACTCGGCTACGTTTCTGAAGCCTCCTTACTGGCTGATATCGCCGAATTCGGCATTATCTTCTTGCTGTTCTTGTTGGGGCTCGACATGCAGCCCAGCAAGCTGTTTGTCACACTGAAAAAAACCTTCCTGGTGACTCTGGCCAGCGCCGTGGCTTTTTTCCTGCTGGGCTATAGCACTGGTTTGTTGTTCGCTTTCAGTAACATCGAAAGCGTGGTCATCGGCTTCAGCCTCGTCTTTTCCAGTACGATTATCGGTATCAAACTGCTACCCACGACTGTGTTGCACCAGAAGCACATGGGAGAGCTGATGGTCGGCATCTTGCTACTCCAGGATTTTCTGGCGATCTTTCTGTTGGCTTTTCTCGACAGCGGCAGTATCGAAGACACCCATGCACTACGCGTGCTGCTCGCCTTCCCGGTCTTGTTGGCATTCGCCTACTTCACCACACGTTATGTGCTGATCGCCTTGATCGCGCGCTTCGATCATTTCAGAGAGTATATTTTCCTGCTGGCCATCGGCTGGTGTCTGGGCGTCTCGGCACTGGCAACCTGGATGGAGTTGTCAGCAGAAATCGGCGCCTTCGTGGCCGGCGTTTCGCTGGCAACCAGTCCGATCGCCCTGTTCATCTCGCAAAGCCTGAAGCCACTGCGTGACTTTTTTCTGATTCTGTTCTTCTTTTCCCTTGGCGCCCAGTTCAATATCACTTTGCTCCCCGAAATATTCTTGCCGGCGATCATCCTGGCTCTGCTGGCGCTCAGTCTGAAGCCGGTGATCTTTCGCTACTTGTTACGTCGTTTTAGCGAGCGCAATCGACTGGCCTGGGATGCAGGCTTGCGTCTGGGACAGATCAGTGAGTTTTCGCTATTGATTGCCTTTGTGGCGGTGCAATCCGGGGTAATCGGCGAGACTGCCTCTCTGACAATACAGGGCGCGGCAATAGTCACGTTCCTGATATCGTCTTACATCGTGGTAATGTTTTGCCCAACGCCAATCGCGACAAACAGTCGCCTGCGCAGAGATTAGCCTGATCCGGACATTACATGCCCTCGCCTTGTAACGAGATTATTCAGGCATCGAGTTTCAGAACATAGCGGCCACGTGCTTTGCCCTGTAGCAGTTCTTGCAGGCAGCGTGACAAGTCAGACAAGGCTATCTCCTGCACCAGGTCCTGCAAACAATCCAGTCGCCATTCCCCCGCCAGCAGATCCCAGACGTCCTGTTTGCGCTGTCGCGGCAATTCCACCGAATCCACACCGAGCAAATTCACGCCGCGCAAGATGAAGGGGAAAACGGTCGCTGGCACATCAGTGGATTCAGTCAGCCCGCACGCCGCGACACTGCCACCGTACTGCAAGGCTTTAATAACGTTGAATAGCGTGCGACCACCTACGCAGTCGACTGCCGCAGCCCATTGTTCTTTTAACAACGGTCGTGGGTTCTCTTCACTGAGCGTATGCCGATCGATGACTTCCTGAGCGCCTAACTGCTCAAGCCAGGACGCCGAATCCGGCTTGCCGGTGCTCGCACTCACTTGATAACCAAGTTTGTGCAATAGGGCCACTGCCACGCTGCCAACACCACCGGTTGCACCGGTCACCAGGACCGGGGCGGTGACATCTGCCGGACTGCGCGGTAACCCGCAAGCAAGCAACTTGTCGACACACAAAGCCGCCGTGAAGCCAGCTGTACCCAGCGCCATACTCTCCTGCAAAGACAAACCGGCAGGCTTCTGCACAACCCATCCGGCGGGCACACGAATATACTGACCAAAGCCCCCGGCTGTATTCATCCCCAGATCGTAGCCGGTAACAATGACTTCGGTTCCGGGCGGAAACTCTGCACTGCCTGATTCCTCGACAACACCAGCGGCATCGATACCCGGCGTGTGCGGGAAATTTCGCGTGACACCCTTGTTGCCACTGGCAGACAAGGCGTCTTTAAAATTGAGTGAGGAATAGTGTACGCGGATAAGCACATCACCCGCCGGGAGATTGGCCGTATCCAGTTGCACCACTTCGCCGGCGTATTGCTTGTCACCGATTTCACTGACTTGAAACGCGTTGTATGTGGGCAATGGGTCTCTCCTGTTTCCGCTATTTGGCTCTTCTGGCTGTGTTGACTATTCCGGAACGGCAGTGCCTTGACAACACTGCCCTTTCGCCAGTCTTTACAGCAGGTTATTGAAAATTGTCGTTGTTGGGCGCAGCAATGAAACGATTGTAGAGGCTGTCTACCGCCGCCGAAGCGGCATTGCCCAGACGCTCCTGAATGGACTTTTTGAATTCGTACTCCACCTCAAACACGTCCCCCACTTCGCAGGCTTGAAGAATGCATTCGTCACTGGTTCTTATTTCATCCACCATATAGCGTTCTTTCGCTTGCGTGCCGAGCCATGTCTCACCTGTGGCGATCTTGTCGATATCAATGCTGGGGCGATGCTCTTTCACCCAGGTTTTGAATATCTGGTGAATTGTTTCCACGTCTTCCTTTACCTTGTCACGGCCTTTTTGTGTTATCTCGCCAAAAGTGCTGATGGTACGCTTGTATTCACCTGCACTGATCATTTCATAATCAACATCGTGCTTCTTTAAAACACGATGAAAGTTCGGGACCTGAATCAATACACCGATAGAGCCAATTATTGAGAACGGAGCTGCTACCAACTTGTCGGCAAGACAGGCCATCATATAGCCACCACTGGCCGCCACTTTGTCGACGCATATCATCAGCGGAATCTGCTGACTCTTGATTCGAGCAAGTTGCGAAGAGGCCAAACCATAGGCATGCACCATGCCGCCAGGGCTTTCCAGCCGCAGCAATACCGAATCCCGGGATTCGGCCATCGACAGTACTGCGGTAATCTCTTCACGCAATGACGCCACTGCATCAGCTCCGATATTGCCTTTGAAATTCAACACAAATGTTCTGGGTTTGCGTTCTGCCGCAATCTCCTCACTGGAATCAGCTTTTTTGACCAGCTGCTTTTCAGCCTTGCGCTCCGCTTTCTCGGCTTTCTTTTCAGCTTTTTGTAATTGCTTGTATTCTTCCTTGCTTAGCACTTCCTGGCGCAAGGTATCGCGCATGTCTTCATAATGACTATTTAGCTCCGTAATCTTTAACGAGCCTTTCTTGCCATCCTTTCGCTGCCGTTGACCGGCCGCAGCGATGGCTCCGATGACGAGGATGATGGCAAACACCAAAGTCCCGGTTTTTGCCAAAAACATGCCGTATTCAATCAAGTATTCCAAATGGAAATCTCCTTTTTTGCACTTTCGCTACACTCTCTCTGAACTCTCTCTGCACCTTACTTCGCACATTGTTAGATCAGCGCCAGCATTGTGCCCTTTAACAATTACTATTTCAAAATTCGCCACTGCGAACTTGCTCTGCGTAGTGCTCAATCAAATGTCCGGCGACACTGATACCGGCAGCCGGATGTACTGGCAACTCCTCAATATCAAACCAGCCAGCTTCCTCTATCTCAACTCCATCCGGTTCGACTTCACCAGAGTGATAGTCAGCAAAATAGCCCAACATGAGCTGAGAAGGAAATGGCCAGGATTGGCTCTGCACGTAGCGAACGTTCTGTACTTTGATATTGACTTCTTCAGCCACCTCGCGATGCACGGTTTGTTCGGCGTTTTCACCCATCTCAATGAACCCGGCAAGGCAGCTGAAGAACTGGCCGCGGGAGCGAGCATGACGAGCCAGCAGGACTTGTCGTCCGCGTGTTACCAGAACGATGATGCAAGGATTGATACGGGGAAATAGATGTCTGTCACACAGCGGGCAGTAAACGGCCCGCTGCTCCAGCACCGGTTGCGTTGGGGTACCGCAGCTGCCGCAGTAGCGGTGCTGACGATACCAGTCCAGCACCTGATTGGCTTTGCCTGCCTGCGCCAGCGCCGCGGCATTGCCGGACAAAACAAAACCACGCAATGAACGCAACTCGGCAGCAAGACTGCTTACCACGTGCTCTTGCAAATCCACCGCCAGTAAGCCGCCCTCTTGCTCATCAATCAGATGCACAGAATCGTCTTCCTGCAAAAAGTCGAGGACTTCCGAAGCACGCCAGAGGTAATGATCGCCGCGCGTAAACAATTGGCCGTTAGACATGATAATCAGCTGGTCTGTCGTCTGCAGCTGGCGGGGTTTAAGAACGTAGTGGCGACGCGTCATTGACGACTCTGAGCCGCGGCTCAGTTACTCTCTTCCGCAGCAGACGATGCATTGACAGTAGTGTGCGCGCTATCCAACTGCAACCATAAACAACCTTGCTCACTGCTTTTGTCGATTGCGGCGAGTCGTTCGGCGTGTAATTGCAATTCTTCGGCAGTCGCGACGCGAACTGGCAAGGTTGGCCGATTGGGATCCAGGTGTCGCACCTGACGATTGGCATTCTTGTCGCCGCTGCTTTCTTCGCGTAATGACAGACTGGACTGGCCACTGGTCATTACCAGATAAACATCAGCGAGAATTTCGGCATCAAGTAACGCACCGTGCAGATCTCGCTGTGTATTGTCAACGCCGTAGCGCTTGCAGAGTGCGTCAAGATTATTGCGCTGGCCGGGATGTTTTTCGCGAGCCAGTTGCAAGGTATCCAATACCGAGCAGACCACATCCATACTCTTGATGGACGACTTGTTGCGTTTCAGTTCGGCGTTCAGAAAGCCTATATCAAAGGGCGCATTGTGAATAACCAGTTCTGCACCGGAGACAAACTCCATGAACTCCGCTTCGATCTTGGCAAAGCGCGGTTTGTCCGCCAGAAACTCCCGCGTGATACCGTGCACTTCGACTGCCGCTTCGTCAATGTCACGGTCCGGATTCAGATAACAATGAAAATGTTTGCCGGTGAGACGTCGATTCTCGATTTCGACACAACCGATTTCGATAACCCGATGGCCTTGCTGTGGGTCGAGGCCGGTGGTTTCTGTATCCAATACAATCTGACGCATGCTGTTCTATGTATTACCTTGATAGTTCCATGTATTTAATGTTGGCAGTTACCCTGCGTTTTGCGCGACACCCTTACAATTTAACCTTGCAATTCATACCTACAATGCATCCCTAAAGTTCATCGATGCCCTGATTGGCAAGTGCGTCAGCAATTTCGTTCTCCCGGTGACCGCTGTGCCCCTTGACCCAATCCCATTGAATCTCATGTTGCTGTACCAGCGCATCGAGTTGTTGCCACAGCTCCACATTCTGCACCGGTTTCTTGCTGGCCGTTTTCCAGTTGCGCTGCTTCCAGTTCGGCAACCACTGCGTAATGCCATCAAGAACATATTTGGAATCGGTCGTCACTTTCACCTGACAGGACTTGTTTAATGCTTCCAGCCCTTTAATGACGGCGGTCAGCTCCATGCGGTTATTGGTAGTCATGGCCTCACCGCCATGCAGGGTCTTTTCTACATCACCATAGCGCAGCAGCACACCCCAACCACCAGCGCCCGGATTGCCCCGACAGGCGCCATCCGTAAACATCTCAACAACCATGTCGTTTAATTCTCATTCCTTTCCCTGAAATGGGGACACGTAGCACATTCAATGGTCACCCGGCTTAATGTAATTTTTTCGCCCGCACATTTTCGGTGGCGGGAAATGCTGCCGGGCGCGCCGGAATTGGCTGCCAACGCGGTCGGATTGGTGTAATGGGGGCGACCTGTTTGACACAAACAACAGCATAGGCGCCTCCAAAGGGACTGTTCAGGCGCGTTCCCAAGCGCTCAAAACGGTTGGCGTGTCTGAGCAGGCGGCCGAATGCCAGAGGTGGAAAGTGCAAGGCGTAGTTTATACGTTCGACTTGTAAATCCAGCAATTGCAGCCAATCCGTCAAACGCCCCCGGGAAATAAAACGTGCACGCCAGGGAATATTGACGCGCCGTTTACAATACTTCCAAAGGCCCCACTGACTGAGCGGATTGAAGCCAACGATCACCATACGACCACCCGGACGCAATACCCGGGTCGCTTCCCGCAACAGGCGATGGTTATCCGGAGTGAAATCCAGCGCATGGTGCAAGACCACGACATCCATGCTGTCGGCCGCCAATGGCAGTTCTTCATTGTCGGCCACTGCCTGCTGCGCCCCTGGTCGCCACGATGGCGAAAACCTGATCTTGTGACCGACCGGGCTGTCTTCGATGAGGGAATACTCCTCATGACACCCCACCTGCAGGATGTGGTAGCCGAATAGCCTGCTGATCAATGGCGCCACCAATTCTTTCTCTGCCGCAAAAACCCGCTCCCCTTGTGGGGATTGCAGCCATTGCCCGACCAGCATCTGCAGCATGTCGCTGTCGTCCAGCCCATGCAGGATTCGCCGTCGAGTTTCGTGCTTGGAAAAAAGATTCATGCGGAGCGCCCGAAACGGGTCAATTGCGGAGTCCCCACGATTGTAACGCCCTGTCAGCATGGAAGCCAGACAACGCGGCGTTTTGCGATGTAACGGCTTGAAATAGCAGCCATTCTCTATACTATGTCGGCTTTGTGGTCC
>CAZQFA010000010.1:65738-79590 GCA_964592245.1 uncultured Pseudohongiella sp.
CTCCATGATTGCGAAAATACACCCGATTCCGGCTTTCACCGACAACTACATCTGGGCACTCGTTGCAGCGACCGGAGCGCGGGTTTGCGTGGTTGATCCGGGCGATGCTGCACCGGTGATTGATTTCCTCGAAGCGCAATCCTTAACGCTGACCGACATCCTGATTACCCATCATCACCCGGATCATACCGGTGGCATAGCGACTTTGCTGGAGCGCTATGCACCGCGAGTACATGGGCCAACCAATCAGCGCATCCTCGGGATCAACAATCGCCTCAGTGAGGGTGACGAGATCACTGTGTTTGACACCGTCTTTCGTGTAATCGAGGTGCCGGGTCACACTCTCGATCACATCGCCTATTACACTGATGCTACGGATACACCACTGCTGTTTTGCGGCGACACCCTGTTCGCTGCCGGTTGCGGACGCTTGTTTGAAGGCACCCCGGCAATTATGTTGACGTCCCTGGAAAAACTCAGCGCCTTACCGGAAACTACTAAAGTGTATTGCACCCATGAATACACTCTGGCCAACCTGAAATTTGCAACTGCAGTCGAGCCCGCCAATAAAGATTTACAGGCGCGTGTAAGTACAGAACAAGACAAGCGTGACAATAATGAGCCTACGCTGCCCTCCACCCTGACACTGGAATTCGCCACTAACCCCTTTCTGCGCTGCGACAAAAAATTTGTTAAAGCCGCAGCGGAACAATATGCGGGCCATGCTGTCGATAACAAAGTAGAAATTTTTGCGGCCATCCGCCGCTGGAAAGATAATTTTTAATATGAAGTATCAAATGTTTTGCCGCCATCGCTTGCGGAGAATCTTGCTGATTTCAGGAATCAATCTTCTCATCGCCGCCTGTCAAACCACGCCTCCCGAGTCTCAAGCCGTTGACTCGACAGCAGAAATTGACAACCGACCTCTCAACTCTCGCCGCGTCGCATCTCGCGGTACAGCAACGCCACTGGTAGCCCCGACCGTCACGGCGCCAATAGATCTCTGGGCGAGACTGCAAGAAGGCTTCCAACTGCAAGCCTACTACGACCACCCGAACGTCCAGCAACACATTGATAATTACCTGTCCGAAACGCGCTTTTTTGAAATCGTCACCGCGCGGGCACAACCGTTTCTGTACAGTATCGTGGAAGAAATCGAGCGCCGTGACATGCCGTTGGAAGTGGCGCTGGTACCGATCGTCGAGTCGACATTCAATCCGAATGCAGCCTCTGGCGAAGGTGCCGTCGGGCTATGGCAAATTGTCAGCAATACCGGGCGTCGTTACGGCCTGCAGGAAGACTGGTGGTATGACGGCCGCCGTGACCCTCTGGCATCGACCATCGCCGCCCTCGATTACCTGCAAGTCCTGAGTGACCAGTTCAACAATGACTGGCTGCTTACCCTCGCTGCTTACAACACCGGTGGTGGCAATTTGCGCCGAGCGATTCGCCGCAGTGGTCAGCAAGGAGACGCCATTGATTTCTGGGAATTGCCACTGGCGAACGAAACCCAGCAACACATACCCCGTATTCTGGCGCTGGCAGCCATCATCGCCAACGCCGAACAATATGCCGTCGAACTGCCAGAACTGGCTAATGAAAATCAACTCGCAAGACTCGAACTCGGGACCCAGATCGATCTGATGCAAGCCGCACGCCTGGCCGAGATGGACTATGATGAATTGCGCTTGCTCAATGCCGGCTACCGGCAATGGGCGACTCATCCTGATACGCCGCAACATTTGTATCTTCCCACCAGCAACGCCGCCACTCTGCAAGCAGCATTGAATGAGGTGGACCTGAACTCGCTCATGACCTGGGACCACTATGAGATCCAGTCCGGTGACACGCTGGGTGCCATTGCCAGTCGTTTTGACACCACCGTCGATGTGCTGCGTCAGGTCAACAACTTGCGCGGTTCCTTTATCGTCGCCGGTGATCCACTACTGATTCCTCGCAATGGTGGCACTGGCAGTGTACTAGGTACACCGCCACAGTTGGCACAACAACGCACAGCGGTACCGGTTCCTGACACTTATACCGTGAGGCGCGGTGACAATCTGTGGAGTATCGCCCGGCGCTTTAACCTGCGTGTGGCCGATATCAACAGCCATAACAATCTCGACGGTGAGGCTCTCTTGATGCCTGGCCAGCAACTTGATCTGAGCTTCGCCAGCAATGCGTCTGAGACAGCTCTGGCACAGAACCGCAGCACGGGCCGCAACACCACCTACCGCATTCGTCCAGGCGATACTCTGGCCATTATTGCCCGCCGCTTCAACGTCCAGCTGGCGGAATTGCTCAACTGGAATGATCTCAGCACAACCGACATAATCTACCCGGGTGACCAGTTAACTGTCGCACCAGCCGGAGAATAATGCCGCAACCATGACCGACACAGCGCACGCCACAACACCACGCATTCCCGCCGGTGAATTTCTGGGTCATCCCAAAGGTCTGGTGATCTGTTTTCTCACCGAGATGTGGGAGCGTTTCAGCTACTACGGTATGCGGGCGCTACTGATCTTCTACCTCACACAGCATTTTCTGTTTTCTGACGAAGTCGCAGCCGGCATTTATGGTGCCTACATCTCGCTGGTGTACATCACCCCGGTCATCGGCGGCATCGTTGCCGATCGCTATCTGGGGCCGGGCAAGGCGGTCGTACTAGGCGCCCTGCTCCTGGTGGCCGGACATTCGGGCATGGCAATCGAAGGCTCACAAGCCACAGAAATAATCGTTAATGGCACCGCAGTGGTAGAGCGTGACCCGCTCTACTTGCAGATATTCTATTTCTCACTGGCACTGATCATCATGGGCGTCGGCTTTCTCAAGGCCAACATCTCGACGCTGGTCGGGTCCATGTATGAGCGCCGTGACCCTCGCCGCGACGGCGCCTTCACCCTGTTTTATATGGGCATCAATCTGGGCTCCTTCTTCGGGGCTATTATCTGTGGCTTCCTGCTGCAGTATTTCGGCTTCAGTTGGGGATTCGGTGCCGCCGGCATCGGCATGTTGTTTGGTCTGCTGGTATTCCTGCGCGGCCAGCACTTGTTTGGCGAGGTCGCCAAACCCGAAAATCCGGAATGGTTGCGACAGCCAATCCTGCCGGGGATTAATCGTGAGTGGTGGATTTATCTGCTGACCTTCATCGGTGTCATCGGATTCTGGCAATTAATGCAGTATCGCACTGTCGTGGGCGGTGTCCTTGGCGGTTCACTGGTGCTGATGACCCTGATTGTTGTCGCCTATGCCTTTGCCAAGTGTGAGCCCGAAGATCGCAATCGCATGCTGGTGGCCCTGATACTGATGAGCTACCAGATACTTTTCTGGTCATTGTTTGAACAAACCGGCAGCTCTTTGAACCTGATGGCGGATCGTAATATTGACCGCGTTATATTTGGTTTCGAGATACCGGCTGCCGCCTTCCAGTCAGTGAATGCCTTCTTCATAGTCACGCTGGCGCCACTGTTCAGTATGCTCTGGATCTATCTGGCACGTCGCGGCTGGGAACCATCCACGCCGATGAAATTTGCGCTGTCGCTGATACAACTGGGACTTGGTTTTCATTTCCTCGTCTTCGGCGCCTCCGTTGCCAGCAGCCCGACCGAAGTAGCCATGATCTGGCTGGTATTGCTCTATCTGCTGCACACCACCGGTGAGTTATGTATCTCTCCTGTGGGGCTGTCGATGACCACCAAGTTATCAGCACCCAAGGTGGTGGGCATGATGATGGGTTGCTGGTTCCTGGCGTCTGCTGCCGGCAACTACGTCTCCGGCACAATTGCCGCCATGACGGGATCGGATACCATCGGCGGCGAAGTGGCTGACCCGGCAGCGGCCCTGGCAACCTACACTGACGTCTACTCCACTGCTGGCTGGTACAGTATCGGCGTTGGCATTGCCGCCATGTTGGTTGTCCCGGTATTGCGCCATTTCATGCACGGAATCAAATAATACCGGTCGCGCTTTTTTGGCGAATTCGGCCCGATTTCAGTACACTACCGCCCTCCTCCAGAACTAGGGACGAACAGGTTAACAATGGGATATCTAGCAGGAAAAAAAATTCTGATACTGGGCGTGGCCAGCAAGCTGTCAATCGCTTCCGGCATCGCTGAAGCCATGCATCGCGAAGGCGCTGAATTGGCCTTCACCTACCAGAACGACAAACTCAAGGATCGCGTACTGAAATTTGCCGAGGGCTGGGGCTCCTCACTGGTCTATCCTTGTGATGTCACCAGTGATCAGCAAATAGAAGACCTCTTTGCCAGCCTCTCCGAGACCTGGGACGGGCTCGACGGCCTCGTGCATTGTCTGGCCTTTGCTCCCGGCAATGAGCTCGATGGCAATTACGTCGATGTATTGACCCGGGAAGGCTTTCTCACTGCCCACGAGATAAGCTCTTACAGCTTTGGTGCCTTGGCCAAGGCCGCCAGGCCCATGATGCAAGGACGTCAGGGTTCGCTGCTGACGCTGAGCTATCTGGGCGCTGTGCGCACGCTGCCAAACTACAACGTCATGGGCCTGGCCAAAGCCAGCCTGGAAGCCAATGTGCGCTATCTGGCCGCCAGCCTCGGCCCCGAAGGCACTCGTGTCAACGGCGTCTCCGCAGGCCCAATTCGCACACTGGCCGCATCCGGCATCAAGAGCTTCCGCAAAATGCTGGATTACAACGCCCAGCAAACCCCGCTGCGCAAAAATGTGACGATTGAAGAAGTGGGCAACGCTGCCAGCTTCCTGTGTTCAGATCTGGCATCAGGTATTTCCGGTGAAATTCTCTACGTCGATGGTGGTTTTAATTCCACCGCCATGGGCTCGCTGGATGCCGCGGAAGCCAGCGATTAAGCAGCACACAATAGATAAACAAAAACGGCGCCCTGCGGCGCCGTTTTTGTTTGTGCTCGCAGTAAAGCAAGCAATGAGATCTGACTCTTACGCGCTAGAAGCCTTCCAGAGTGTCTGGAACTTCCCGGGTCTGAATGTCAGCATTGGCCCGCAAGGTGTTCAGGTAAGCCTGAAAATCATTGCTGCCATAATCTGACGCCATCTGTGCTGTCAGATTGCGAGCCTCATCTACACTCAATGAATCTAGGCTACCCCGAGTCACATCGGTCAGCTCTATCAGGATATAGGTGCCATTAGCCAGCGTTAGCGTAGTCATTTCAGACTCGCCTTCCTCCGGAACCGGTAAGGCAAACGCCTCTGTCACCACCTGACGATTGGCGGTTGTAGCATTGCGATTGACGTTTTCCAACTCCACCCAGGCGAGGTTGTTTTCTGTTAGCAACTCATCCAGACCCGCGCCCGTTTGTACTGCCTGCAGTACGCGGCCACCCAACTCCTGCACGGCTTCGCGTTCCATTTCGGCTCGCAGCAGCACAGCAATTTGTGGTTCGACTTCTTCCAGAGGCGGAATGGCCGATTCGTTGTATTCCTGAACACGCAGAACCACAGCCCGCGTGCCGCCAGCCAATTCGATGGCATCGCTGTTATTGCCATCGATCAGAACCGAGTCCGAGAAGGCCGCATCAACAACTGGCTGGTTGGCAAAAATGCCACCGCCACCAGCTCGACTAAAGGGCGCACTGGTTTGAATTTCCAGACCAAGCTCTTGCGAAATAGTCTCCAGTTCACCAGTTTCAAATGCCAGATTGCTAAGTGTTTCCAGACGCTCGGCATAGAGCAGTTCCACCTCGGCACTCTTGAGTTCGCGCTCGATGCGATCCACCACTTCCTCATAGGGCGGGAAAGCATTCTGATCGTCTTCAGTGAGCTTGACCAGGTGTACGCCGAATTCAGAGATAACCGGACCGGAGACTTCGTCCAGTGACAGTGTCGCCAGCGCTTCTTCCACAGCAGTAGGGAATGCATTGCCGTCGGTATAGCCAATATCACCGCCATCACGAGCGGATATAGTGTCGGAGGACAGTTCTTGCGCCAGATCGCCAAACTCTTCGCCGGCATCCAGACGTGCTTTGGCTGCAGTGGCGGCCGCCACCGCTTCGTCTTCTGACATGCCGGGACCCACTTCAAACAGGATATGTGATGCACGCTTTTCTGACGCCCCTTCAAAAGCATCGCGCTCACTTTCATACTGTGCACGCAGCTCGGCTTCCGGCACTTCTATCTCTTCGGAGATCGCATTCTGGTCGAGAACTACATAGCGTGCGACGATCGCGGCATCTTCACGGAAGTCTTCCTGATTTGCCTCGTAATACTCGGCGATTTGCGCATCAGTAATTGCTGTGTCCAGCGTCCGCGTACCCATCGGAATGGACAGGTAGCGGAAATCTCGCGTCTGTCGAGTCAATTCGGCTACGCGTTCGAGTTCAGAGTCAGTGACAAAATTCGAGCTGGTGAAAGCATTCGCCAGTTGGCCCAGCAACATTTGCTGGCTCAAGGAGTTGCGATACAGCCCCACGGTGAAACCCTGGGTAGCCATCGTGCGAATGGCCAGATCCGAGTCGAAGACACCGCCGATCTGGAACTGCGGAGTCTCGATAATAGCGCGATCGATACGGTCACTGGAAATCGCCATATCACCAGACTGCGCACGCTGCCGCAGAATCATTTCCTCAATCAGTTGGTTCAGTGCTACCTGCTCCAGCAATTGCTGATCCAGATCCTGTGCCGTGCCGCCCAGTGAGTTGATCAGATTCTGCGTACCGCTTTGCAGTTGCGCCTCGGTAATCTCTTCACCATTGACCTCGGCCACGGGTGGCGAAGTGATAAAGCCACCAATGATGGATTCCACACCAAACAGCGCAAAAACGGCCACAATCAGGCCGATAATAATCTTGGCAATGACGCCTTGTGAGTTGTCTCTAATATCTTGCAGCATAATATTTCCTGGGTGGCCTCTCCCTACTGTCCGCCACTGTATTTATCCGGCCTATTATACCGGTCTATTCGCTATTTCTCTTTACTCGTATCGCTTAAATTCCGGCTTTTAGCTAGCCGGGGCTATGCCGGAACCAGTGCTGCCACCGCCTGGCAGGCATCTAACCGGATCAGAGCTGCAAGCATATTCACTTTTACCGGTCCGTCTGACCTTACCTTCATAGTAACTTGCTGTTTGCCGTACTTTCGGGTTTCTATCGTCTTGCTTTCCGGACTATCCCGTCAAATTCGACACACATCAATTGGGCCAAAAATATTACATCAGGCGTCTGTGCCGAATCCTTCTTGCGGAATCCTTCTTGCGGAATCCTTCTTGCGGAAACCTTGCCACGGACTCACAGCGATGCTGGCCAGCCAGTCATTGGCATGAATCTGCAGGCCGCTGAATTGGTAAAGCCTCTGCCGCCTTTCAAATCGCCCAAGCTATCCAGCCTTTCCAGCTTTTCCAACCTGCTCTCAAAACTATCCAGGCCACTCAAACTAAAAGGGCGCATCTAAGATGCGCCCTTTTCTGTTAGATTGAACTGGTCATTGACTCTGACCGGTTCGAGCTGCGCGCTGGATATACTGATCGTCAGCGTTTCACTCTCTGGGATGTAACTTGCAACTCTTTATCTATCTATCTAGCTAGCTAGCTAGCTATAAAACAATCTAGCAATCGTGCAAATTAAATCTTGATTAATCGTTCCAGGAATTTTAGAACGTTGAGACTGGATTAACGAATGCGTATAGCAAACTGACTAACTGTTGAATCCAGCCTCAAGGTGCACTTATGAATTAACGGAATCTTTCAGTGCTTTACCTGCTTTAAAGCTTGGTACTTTAGCAGCTTTAATTTCGATTGGGGCACCAGTTTGCGGGTTACGTCCAGTACGAGCTGCACGATTCTTGGTTGCAAATGTACCGAAACCAACCAGTACAACCGGATCATCCTTTTTCAGTGAATCAGTGATAGCGTCTATCATCGCGTCTATGGCACGACCGGCAGCCGCTTTAGGAAGGTCCGCACTTGCAGCTACTGCATCTATAAGTTCTGATTTATTCACAATTTCCCCTTTTTAATTTGACGTTGTTTTCAAAAACTCAGCGAGATTTCTAGTCGATTTCAAAGGCCGTAGTGTTGAACCTTGCCGTGCTCACTTACAAAAAATTCAAACTGATTTTGAAGTGTCCTGCTGTGAAATAGTGCTAAAAAAATTTAACTGGTTTTGGTAATTAAATGTGTCCCTGAAGGCATTATTGCTATGGCACAAGACCGAATCTTTATACCAAGCGCCAGAAAGCCATGTCAACCGAAAACGCGCGTGATTAGTGGGTTTTTATGTGTTTCTCATCACCACTTTGCGCTTTTTCTTCCTGCTTTGTTTCCTTTTCAGGCTCAGCTTTTTCCTCCCCACTCAAAGGAGTCGGTTGGTATTGCAATGCGTGTTCCAGTACTTCATCAATCCAGCGCACCGGAACGATTTTCAGATCCGCTTTGATGTTGTCCGGAATTTCTGCCAAGTCTCTCTCGTTGTCGGCCGGAATGATCACAGTTTTAATATTACCGCGATGAGCCGCCAGTAATTTCTCTTTAAGCCCGCCAATTCGCAGTACCTGACCACGCAGTGTAATCTCACCGGTCATGGCCACATTGGCTCTTACCGGGATATTGGTGAGCACCGATACCAGCGCTGTGCACATACCCACACCAGCACTGGGACCGTCCTTGGGTGTCGCGCCCTCGGGCACGTGAATATGAAGGTCGAATTTCTCGTGGAAATTGCTGTCCAGACCCAGCGCTTTAGCCCGGCTGCGAACGACGGTGAAGGCTGCCTGGATGGACTCCTGCATCACGTCACCGAGCGAGCCGGTCTTGATGGTCTTGCCCTTACCTTCAACAGCAATCGCTTCAATGGTGAGCAATTCGCCTCCCACTGAAGTCCAGGCCAGACCATTCACCTGACCAATCATGTTTTCTTCTTCGGCCTTGCCGTAGTCGTACTTTCTGACACCGGAATACTTCTCCAGTATCTCGGCTGTCAGTTCGATCTTGCTGACCTTCTTCGCCAGCGAATTCTCTTTAACTACCTTGCGGCAGACCTTGGCGATCTCGCGCTCCAGACCACGCACACCTGCCTCGCGAGTGTAGTAGCGAATCAGGTCACGAATGGGCTGCTCTCCGAATAACAATTCATCTTTGGACAAACCATTGTTTTTGAGCTGCTTCGGAATCAGGTAGCGTTGGGCGATATTCACCTTCTCATCTTCGGTATAGCCGGGAATGCGAATCACTTCCATGCGATCGAGCAAGGGTTCCGGAATGTTCATACTGTTTGAGGTGCACACAAACAGAATCTCGGACAGGTCGTAGTCCACTTCCAGATAATGATCGTTAAAGTTATGGTTCTGTTCCGGATCCAATACCTCCAGCAAGGCTGAGGCAGGATCACCGCGATGGTCCATGCCCATCTTGTCGACTTCGTCCAGCAGGAACAGCGGATTCTTCACACCTACTTTTGACAGTTTTTGCAGTAATTTACCCGGCAAGGAACCGATGTAGGTACGACGGTGTCCACGAATCTCGGCTTCATCGCGCACGCCACCCAGAGCCATTCGCACAAATTTGCGATTAGTGGCACGGGCAATGGATTCACCCAGTGAGGTCTTGCCTACACCGGGAGGACCAACCAGACAGAGTATTGGACCCTTCAGTTTCTTTACCCGCTTCTGCACGGCCAGATATTCGAGGATGCGCTCCTTCACTTCTTTCAGGCCATAGTGATCCGCTTCCAGCTGTTCTTCTGCTTTTGCCAGATCCAGGCGCACGCGGCTGCGCTTCTTCCACGGGATACTGATCATCCAGTCAAGATAGGTGCGCACGACTGAAGCTTCTGATGACATTGGTGACATCAGCTTCAGCTTGTTCAATTCGGTTTGAGCCTTTTCCTTGGCCTCTTTCGGCATGCCCGCGTCTTCGATTTTTTGCTTGAGTTCTTCAGTCTCATTGGGCACATCATCAAGCTCACCCATTTCTTTCTGGATAGCTTTCATTTGCTCATTGAGATAGTACTCGCGCTGGCTTTTTTCCATCTGCTTTTTCACGCGGCCACGAATACGTTTTTCAACCTGAAACAGGTCGATCTCGGATTCAATCAGGGCCATCAGATGTTCAATACGCGCTTGCAAACCGGCTAATTCCAGCAGGTTTTGCTTTTCCTGCAACTGCAAGGACATGTGCGAGGCAATGGTGTCTACCAGGCGACCTGGCTCATCGATACTGGATATCGACGTCATCACTTCGGGTGGGATTTTCTTGCTGAGCTGAACATACTGATCAAACTGCGACAGCAGTGAGCGGATCAGCAGCGCCGATTCTTTTTCTGGCACTTCTTCCGGCTGCAGCAGACTGGTCTCGGCGCGGAAGTGATCTTCGGCAAACTCGACATTCTTGATCTTGGCGCGATCCAGGCCTTCCACCAACACCTTCACGGTGCCATCAGGCAGGCGAATCAATTGCAGGATAGTCGCCACTGTACCAATCGTGAACAAATCCTCAGCCGCAGGCTCATCATCGGACGCATTCTTCTGCGCTACCAACAACACCTGCTTGTCACTGGCCATCGCCAGCTCCAATGCTTTAATGGATTTGGGCCTGCCAACGAACAGTGGCTGGACGATTTGGGGGTAAACCACCACATCACGCAGTGGCAGTAAGGGAAATGTGTCTTGGCTGGATTCGTCCGCAGGCAGGCTCATAGAAGGTCTCGTCGTACTCCGATAACGCGTAAGTTAGAAATGGTGCCTGGACCGGGAACTTCAAGCCCAGGCAGCGAGATTATTCGTCAACAGCAGATTTGCTGGGCTGCTCGATATTCTCGTACATCAACAAGGGCTCGGACTCACCCTCAATAACCGCGGCATCAATGATGACTTTGCTGACTTTTTCCAGAGACGGAATTTTATACATCGTATCCAGAAGCACTGCCTCAGTGATGGATCGCAATCCGCGCGCACCTGTCTTGCGTTCTTGCGCCTTGCGGGCAATGGCACGCAGGGCATCATCGCGGAATTGTATTTCGACGCCTTCCATTTCAAACAATTTGGCGTATTGCTTGGTCAGGGAATGCTTGGGTTCTTTCAAAATGCGCACCAGCGCATCCAGATCGAGTTCGTCCAGCGTCGCGATCATCGGCAGACGGCCAACAAATTCCGGAATCAGACCGTATTTCACCAAATCTTCCGGTTCGACATCGCGCAGCGTCTCACCGACACGATGTTCGGCTTCCGTTGAGCGCACTTCCGCTGTGAAACCAATGCCACTCTTGGCACTGCGGTCGCGGATAATCTTGTCCAGTCCAGCAAAGGCACCGCCACAGATGAACAGGATATTGGCAGTATCCACTTGCAGGAATTCCTGTTGCGGGTGCTTGCGACCACCTTGTGGCGGCACTGAAGCAACAGTGCCTTCAATCAACTTCAACAAAGCCTGCTGCACACCCTCGCCTGACACATCGCGAGTAATGGAGGGGTTATCAGACTTGCGCGAGATCTTGTCGATTTCGTCGATGTAGACAATGCCGATCTGGGCTTTTTCCACATCGTAATCGCACTTCTGCAACAGCTTCTGAATGATGTTCTCGACGTCTTCACCCACATAACCGGCTTCGGTCAGGGTGGTGGCGTCAGCGATGGTGAACGGCACATCAAGCAGGCGCGCCAGAGTTTCCGCCAGCAGGGTTTTACCTGTGCCGGTGGGACCCACCATCAGGATGTTGCTCTTGCTCAGTTCAACATCGCCAGTGGACTTGTCATAGTTCAGGCGTTTGTAGTGGTTGTAGACCGCCACCGACAGCACTTTTTTGGCTGCTTCCTGACCAATGACGTATTCGTCCAGTGTGTTCTTGATCTCTTCCGGAATCGGCAGCTTGCGCGTGGTGGTCTCTGACTCCTTGTCCTGAATTTCTTCGCGAATAATGTCGTTGCACAAGTCAACGCACTCATCGCAAACAAACACCGAGGGACCGGCGATCAGCTTGCGCACTTCATGTTGGCTTTTTCCACAGAAGGAGCAGTACAGCAACTTGCCGTTGTCATCTCCTTTATTGTATCGATCGTCTGACATGGTAATTCGATGCCTAAAAGTCGTGATGGCTTGCCGTCAAAAAATTCCGCCGGCTTCGTTTGGGGGGCGTCTACAACCCAGTTATACCGGGGTTCTCCCCTACTTTACGTCAGCTCGCGGGGTTTCCTGACTAAAATGAAGGCAAGTTGGCCTAATTGCAAGCCATACCTGCGAAATTACTCGGATTCCGCGGTGCCATTCACCTTTTTATCTACTCTTTGCTCAATTACTTTATCCACCAGTCCGTACTTCAGCGCCTCAGCAGCGCTCATGAAGTTGTCACGCTCGGTGTCGCGCTCGATAGTTTCCTCGGATTGCCCGGTATGTTGCGCAAGCAACACATTAAGACGCTTGCGTATCTTGATGATTTCCTTGGCCTGAATCTCGATATCGGAAGCCTGACCCTGGGCGCCGCCGCTGGGCTGGTGAATCATCATGCGGGAATGGGGCAGCGCCAGACGCTTGCCCTTGGTGCCGCCGGCCAGCAGCATGGCGCCCATGCTGGCGGCCTGGCCAATACACATGGTGCTGACATCCGGCTTGATGAATTGCATGGTGTCATAGATAGACAACCCTGCAGTCACCGAACCGCCCGGTGAGTTGATGTACAGATGAATGTCCTTGTCGGGATTTTCCGACTCCAGGAACAGCAGCTGGGCAACAATCAGGTTAGCCATGTGATCCTCGACCTGACCGGTCATGAAGATAACGCGGTCTTTCAGCAGTCGGGAATAGATGTCATAGGAACGCTCTCCCCGGGCAGTCTGCTCAACTACGATCGGGACTAATGCAGCGCTCGGCGAACTACTGTTTGCTACCATACTCGGTTTCCTTGCTTGTCAATTCCTGTTGCTGAACCTGTCAGGGACGGCGGGCATCTGCCCTGCTCACTCCTTGTCGGCGTCGTCTGCTGCTTCTTCGCCTTCGGCGGCAGTCTCTGCACCAGCGGGAGCACGTGACTCCTGCTTGATGGCATCCTGATAAGACACGGTTTTTTCGCTGATCTTGGCTTGCTCAATAATATGATCGAATACCTGATCTTCAAGCACCGAAGACTCAACCGCCGACAGTTGCTCCTGATTGCTGTAATACCAGTTCACCACTTCTTCGGGTGACTCGTAGGTGGCAGCCAGCTCTTCAACGGCGGCACGTACCTTGTCGCCATCCGCCTTCATGTTCTCTTTCTGGATAACTTCACCCAGAACAAGACCCAATACAACGCGGCGATTTGCCTGCTCTTTGAACAGCTCGTCCGGCAACATGTTCTTGTCGATGTTCTGACCACCGCCCATTTGTTGCAGTGCCTGGTTACGTAATTGGTCCACTTCGGCAGCAATCAAGGCCGCCGGCACGGTTACATCAACCAGTCGCAGCAGTTCATCCATGATCTTGTTCTTCAACTTGTTGCGCGTCGCTGTCTTTAGCTCGCGCTTCATGTTGTTGGCCACTTCCTCGCGGAAAGCTTCCTCACCGCCTTCTTCAACGCCGAAGCTGGCGTAAAATTCTTCATTCACTTCCGGCAGAGTTTGTTCGCTGACCTTGTTCACTTTCAGGTCGAATTCCACATCCTGACCAGCCAGCTCGGCGTTGTGATATTCCGCAGGGAACGCCAGTTTCAAGGTAAATTCATCTCCGGCTTTCTTGCCAATAATGCCGTCTTCGAAGCCCGGGATCATGCGCTCGGAGCCAAGTACCAGGTTGGTACCGGAAGCCTTGCCACCGGCAAACTCCTCACCATCCTTACGGCCGGTATAGTCAATATTGACCATGTCCTTGTCCGCCGCCGCACGCTCAACCTCGCTCCAGGTCTGGCGCTGCTTGCGCAGGGTCTCGATCATTTCATCGATA
>CAZQFA010000011.1:0-72443 GCA_964592245.1 uncultured Pseudohongiella sp.
GGCAGTGAGCGAGCAATGGTGCCGATCGGTGCGTACGAAAAGGTGATGCCGCTGGATATCCTGCCGACGCAATTACTGCGTTCGTTGATTGTTGGTGATATCGAGTCGGCGCTGAATCTGGGCGCCCTGGAACTGGATGAAGAAGATCTGGCTCTGTGCAGTTATGTCTGTCCGGGCAAATACGAATATGGCGCTATTCTCAGAGACAACCTGACGCGAATCGAGAAGGAAGGCTAAGACGATGGGTTTGCGAAGGGTACTTGATGATCTCGAGCCGCATTTTCACAAGGGCGGCAAATACGAGTCGTTTTACGCGCTCTATGAAGCCGTAGACACAATTTTCTACAGCCCCAGCAAAGTGACTGTGGCTGAGCCGCACGTGCGTGACGGTATCGACCTGAAGCGGGTCATGATTACTGTCTGGATCGCGGCATTCTTTCCCATGTTTTACGGCATGTACAACCTGGGCTTTCAAGCCAACAGCGCTATCGCGGCCATGGGTCTCGAGGGCAGTGGTGACTGGCATCAGGCCATCATCGGCCTGCTTGCCGGACATGATCCTGCCAGCTTGTGGGACAACCTGATTTACGGCGCGGCGCACTATGTGCCTATTTATCTTGTCGTGTTTATGGTCGGCGGCTTCTGGGAAGTGTTGTTTGCCATGCGCCGAGGCCATGAGATTAATGAAGGGTTTTTCGTTACTTCCATCCTCTTTACCCTGATCGTGCCGCCAGATATTCCGTTGTGGCAAGCGGCATTGGGTATCAGCTTTGGTGTCGTGGTCGGCAAGGAAGTCTTCGGTGGCACCGGCAAGAATTTCCTCAACCCGGCACTGACCGGACGCGCGTTCCTGTATTTTGCCTATGCCCCTGACATGTCGGGCGATGCTGTCTGGACAGCAGTCGACGGCTTCAGTGGTGCCACGCCGCTGTCGCAGATTGCCGCTGACGGTTTACCGGCGATTGCTTCGGCCACCGGTCTTGAGCTGACCTGGCTGGATGCCTTTTTCGGGCAGATGCAGGGCTCGATCGGTGAGACGTCGACACTGGCGATTCTTTTTGGCGCAGCCTTGTTGTTGATCACGCGTATTGCTTCCTGGCGCATCATGCTCGGTGTCTTTCTCGGCATGTGCGCCATGTCGACGCTATTCAACATGCTGGGCTCGGACACCAATCCGGCTTTCGCCACGCCCTGGTATTGGCACTTTGTGCTGGGCGGTTTTGCCTTTGGTATGGTGTACATGGCTACGGATCCGGTGTCCGCGGCGATGACCAATACCGGTAAATGGATCTTTGGCGCCCTGATTGGCGTAATGACTGTCATTATTCGGGTGGTGAATCCGGCTTATCCGGAAGGCATCATGCTGGCGATTTTGTTCGCCAACCTGTTTGCTCCACTGATTGATTATTTTGTCGTCAAAGCCAATGTTGCACGCAGGAGGGCTCGCGGTGTCCTCTAAAGAATCCACCAAGAGAACGCTGCTGGTAGCGTTCTGCCTCTGTGTCGCCTGTTCGATAATCGTCTCGGGCACCGCCGTTGTGCTCAAACCCATGCAGGACGAAAATCGTGTGCTGGATCGCAACAAGAATATTCTGGCAGCGGCTGGCATGTTCGATCCGGAAGAGAACAATGACAGTGAAGTGGCGTCGATGTTTGCCCAGTTCACCCCGCGAATTGTTGACCTGAATGCCGGTGAATTATTGAGTGCCGACGAGGTCGAGGCACTTGGTATTGATATTGCTACCTATGACCAGCGCACAGTGATTAACGATCCGGCTCTGTCAGAAGCCGTCCCGGCGGAAGAGGACATTGCTGACATCAAGCGTCGGGTCGTCTATCCCATGCTTTACCTGCAAGAGTCGGAAGGAGAGGTGGAAACTATCGTGCTGCCGATCAACGGCTATGGGCTGTGGGGTATTTTGTACGGTTATCTCGCACTCGAAGGTGATGCCAATACAGTCAAGGGTATAGCCTACTACGAATTACGGGAAACGCCGGGATTGGGTGCGGAAGTGCGTAATCCACGCTGGACTGCCCAATGGCCGGGTAAACAGGTTTACAACACCGAGGGCGAGGTAGCCCTCAGCGTCGTTAAAGGCACAGGCAATGGCGACTACGAAGTGGATGGCTTGTCCGGAGCTACCCTGACCACACGCGGCGTGGACAACATGATCCAGTATTGGTTGGGTGAGCAAGGTTACGGCCCGATTCTTGATGAATTTCGCGCCAACGCAAGTGGCGAATAACACGAACTGGCATTAATGCGACAACGCAGAGAACTCTGAAGACATTATGGCGAGCTCAAGTAAAAAAGTATTACTGTCACCTCTGATCGAGAACAACCCGATTGCGCTGCAAATACTGGGTGTTTGTTCGGCGTTGGCGGTGACGACACAGTTAAGTGTAACGCTGGTCATGTGCGTGGCACTGACCTCGGTTACGGCATTCTCGAATCTGTTCATTTCGATGATTCGTCATCACATGCCATCCAGTATTCGCATCATTGTGCAGATGACTATTATTGCCTCTCTGGTAATCGCTGTTGATCAGCTGCTGCAGGCGTTCGCCTACGAGCTGAGCAAGGGCTTGAGTGTCTTTGTCGGGCTGATCATCACTAACTGTATCGTTATGGGTCGCGCCGAAGCGTTTGCCATGAAAAATCCGCCGTTCATCAGCTTTCTTGATGGCATCGGTAACGGGCTCGGCTATTCACTGGTGTTAATTACGGTAGCAACTATTCGCGAACTGTTTGGTTCCGGCTCCATCCTGGGTTTCCAGATATTACCACTGGTCTCTAATGGCGGCTGGTATCAGGGCAATGGTCTGATGCTGTTGTCACCCAGTGCGTTCTTTATCATCGGCTTCTTCATCTGGGCATTACGCAGTCGTCGTAAAGAACAGGTGGAGCATAATGAATACCGTCTGGCCAGCCACACAACAGCTGAGGAGGCCGCCTGATGGAAGCGCTTCTGAGCTTGTTTGTACAAGCTGTATTCATCGAGAACATGGCGCTGCAGATGTTCCTCGGTATGTGCACCTTTCTGGCAGTCTCCAAGAAAGTTGAAACTGCGATCGGTCTTGGTATTGCCGTGGTAGTAGTGCAGATCATTACGATCCCGGTCAACAATTTGATCTTTAACTATTTGCTGCGCGACGGCGCATTGAGCTGGCTCGGTTTTGATGATCTGTCGCTCAATTTTCTCGGCTACCTTTGTTACATCGGTGTGATTGCCGCCATCGTGCAAATCATGGAGATGTTCCTCGACAAATTTGTCCCGGCTCTCTACAACGCGCTCGGCGTGTTTCTGCCACTGATCACAGTGAACTGCGCCATTCTCGGTGCCACTTTGTTCATGACCGAGCGCGATTACAGTTTCGCCGAGAGTGTGGCATTTGGTGCGGGTGCCGGAGTAGGTTGGGCGTTAGCTATTATCTTGCTGGCGGCAATACGTGAAAAACTGAAATACAGTGATGTACCCGAAGGGTTACGTGGTCTAGGCATTACTTTTATTACGGTAGGGTTGATGTCGCTTGGTTTTATGTCTCTTGGTGGCATTTCTCTGTAGTACGGAATATTAATGATCGATTTCGCAACAATCATAGGTGGTGTCGCACTGTTCACAGTCGTTGTGATGCTGTTGGTCGCCGGCATTCTCTTCGCCCGATCACGGCTGGTCAGCAGCGGTGACGTGCGTATCGAAATCAATGGCGACCCGGATCGCTCGATCACGGTGCCAGCTGGTGGCAAGTTGCTGAATACGCTGGCCGATGCCGGTATCTTTCTTTCTTCAGCCTGTGGTGGCGGCGGTACCTGCGCCCAGTGTAAATGTCAGGTGCTCGATGGTGGTGGCTCCATGCTGCCGACAGAGGCAGGACATTTCACTCGCGGGCAGGCGAAGGACAACTGGCGTTTGTCCTGTCAGGTGACTGTCAAACAGGATCTGAAAATTCAGGTGGCGCCCGAGTTCTTTGGCGTCAAACAGTGGGAATGCGAAGTGGTCTCCAATGACAACGTGGCCACATTCATTAAGGAACTGGTGCTGAAAATTCCTGACGGCGAAAGTGTCGATTTCCGCGCCGGTGGCTATGTGCAATTGGAAGTGCCGCCGCACGAAGTCCATTACAAGGACTTCGTCATTGGTGAAGAATACCGTGGCGACTGGGAGCGATTCGGGCTGTTCGATATCGTCTCCAAAGTGAATGACACGACAGTGCGTGCCTATTCCATGGCGAACTACCCGGAAGAGCGGGGCATTATCAAATTCAATATTCGTATTGCCACGCCACCACCAGGCAAGAACGTACCACCAGGCAAAATGTCCTCTTATGTGTTCAGTCTGAAGCCGGGTGACAAAGTCAAAGTGTTTGGTCCCTTTGGTGAATTCTTTGCCAAGGATACCGATGCCGAGATGGTCTTTATTGGTGGCGGTGCCGGTATGGCGCCCATGCGATCGCATATTTTCGACCAGCTGCGTCGATTGCACAGCAAGCGCAAGATCAGCTTCTGGTATGGCGCGCGTAGCCTGCGAGAGATGTTCTACGAGGAAGATTACAACGAACTGGCTGGAGAGAACGACAATTTTGAATGGCATGTGGCGCTTTCTGATCCACAACCGGAAGACAACTGGGATGGTATGACCGGCTTTATCCACAATGTGGTGCTGGAGAATTACCTGAAAGATCACCCGGCGCCGGAAGATTGTGAATATTATATGTGTGGGCCGCCCATGATGAACGCAGCGGTGATCAAAATGCTCAAGGATCTCGGCGTGGAGGATGAGAACATCGCACTAGACGAATTTTCATGAGCGCAATCTTTCGTCGTCATGCCTTTGCCATCACTTTGCTGGCACTCGTTTTTTGGGGCATTCTTTTTACCGGTGATAGTGACGGCGAGATCAGCCGTTTATCCGGTCTCACGATGGGCACCAGCTACGAGTTACAGGTAGTTGATTTGCCACAGCACACCACTCTGGAGCAGTCCAGACTGGATGTTGCGAGTTTATTACAGCGTCTGGATCGGGAAGTCTTTTCCACCTACGCACCGCAGTCTGAATTGTCCCGCTTCAATGCCGTCGCTGCCGGCGAGACCGTGCAAGTATCACCCGATCTGTTCGCGGTGCTGGCACTGGCATTAATAATTTCTGATTTAAGCAATGGCGCTTTTGATGTCACGGTAGGACCGCTGGTCGATATGTGGGGGTTCGGCCCGGATCCGCGCGTGCTGCCCGAGCAAAGCCCCAGTAGTGATGCTATCGCCCGGGTGAAGGAACGCGTTGGCTATCAATATTTAGAGTTGGACGAAGAATCGCTCACAGTCACCAAGTTACGCGACGTGCGGGTTGATCTCAGTGCGATCGCCAAAGGCTATGCGGTAGACAAGGTGGGGGACTATTTTGATAGTCTGGGTGTTGCGAGCTATTTTCTGGAGATTGGCGGCGAGTTAAAGATGAAAGGGCTGAAACCCGGCGGCCTTACCTGGGTGCCGGCCATTGAGGCGCCTGTCGACTCGGCGTCGCAGATCTATGAGATTTTTTTCAGTCACGGCGAGCACATAGCCGTTGCCGGCTCCGGCGACTACCGGAATTATTTTGAGCAAGACGGTCAACGTTATTCGCACGAGATTGATCCGAGAACGGGCAGGCCGATTAGCCATGATCTGGCGGCGGCGTATGTCATTGACGATACAGCGGCACGCGCCGATGGTTTCGCCACCGCCTATATGATTATGGGGCGCGAGGCAGCGATAGCACTGGCTGAGTCCATTGCGCAGCCGATATACCTGATATACAAAGACGAAAATGGTGACTTCGCCGATTACACCAATGCGGCATTCAGCCATTTTCTGGAAGAGTGAGACATGGCAACGTTACTAGTGAGCTTTTTTATTATTGCGGTTGTTATAGGCATTATGTCCATCGGCGTACTGATGGGGCGTAAACCCGTGCAGGGTTCCTGCGGCGGACTGGGTAATGTGAAAGGACTCGATGAATGTGAACTGTGCGGTGGCAGCCGCAACAAGTGTGAAGAATTCAATACCAACTGATGGAATCAACCCCGTACTGAGCAATGGCTAAAAAGAAACCAGCAGTAAAAGAAGGCAAGAAAAAGACTCCTGCCTATGAACGGCAGAAAGAACATTATGACATCGTCGTAATCGGTGCCGGCCCGGCGGGTGAGGCAGCGGCCATGAATGCCAAGAAGAAGGGGCGTTCGGTGGCGATAATCTGCGATCTCGACACAGTCGGTGGCAGTTGCACGCATCTCGGTACAATTCCGTCGAAGGCGCTGCGTCATACCGTCAAGGAAGTCATGGCCTTCAACACCAATCCGATGTTTCGGGATTTTGGGGACGTGCGCAAACTGAGCTTTGAGCAAATCCTCAAACACGCTAACCGGGTAATCTTTGAACAGGTGCAGATGCGAACGGATTTCTACGATCGCAACCATGTACCCATCATCAAAGGGCGAGCCGAATTTGTTGATGAGCACACTATCAAGCTGATCAGCAAGCGCAAGAAAATCTCCGCCGACTATTTCATCATTGCTACCGGTTCCAGGCCTTACCACCCGCCAGATGTGGACTTTGATCACCCGCTAATCTTCGATAGCGATACCATCCTTACGCTGGATCACTCCCCACGCAAGGTCACAATTATCGGTGCAGGCGTCATTGGTTGTGAATACGCCTCTATTTTTGGTGGGCTGGGTTACAAAGTCGAAATGATTAACCCTAACAACAGTCTTCTGGATTTTCTCGATACCGAAATCAGTGATGCGCTGGCTTATCATTTACGCAATCTCGGCGTGCGCAGCCGGCATAACGAGCGTTATGAAAATATCGAGTACCATAAAGACCATATTGTCACCTACCTGCAATCCGGCAAGAAGATCAAGAGCGATATCGTGCTCTGGGCGAACGGCCGCACCGGCAATACCCAGAACATGGGGCTGGAGGCACTGGGGCTGCAAGCGAATGGTCGTGGTCAGTTAACCGTCAACAAGCAATACCAGACCAAGGTCAAGCACATCTATGCTGCCGGCGATGTCGTGGGTTGGCCGGCATTGGCAGGGGCCGCCTATGACCAGGGCCGAGCGGCCAGCAATGCCATCGTGGCTCCTGAACAGTGCTCACCGGTGGAGGAAGTGGCCACGGGCATTTATACGATTCCCGAAATCAGCACTCTCGGTCGCACCGAGGCTGAGCTGACAGCGGAAAGAGTCCCTTATGAAGTAGGCAAGGCCTTCTTCAAGAACACAGCCAGAGCACAAATCACTGGCGAGCAGGTGGGTATGCTGAAGCTGATTTTCCATTTTGATACGTTGGAAATCCTCGGCATCCATTGTTTCGGCGACCAGGCCTCTGAGATTGTGCATATTGGCCAGGCTATCATGCGCCAAAAAGGGGAAGCCAACAGCATGAACTACTTCCTCACCACCACCTTCAATTACCCGACCATGGCAGAGGCCTATCGGACAGCGGCACTGGACGGGCTGAACCGGGTGTTCTGAGACGAAGCGGACGTCTACCCGTACCAAGGGTGCTTGCCAAGAAACTGATTGGGGGTTACTTTTCAAGCAATGGGGTGACGAGGCAGACGCCCGTGCCCCATCTTCGTGCCCGGTAACAGGAGACACTAATGAAAAGAACTGCCAAAGATATTTTGCAGGAAAAAGGCGGTCATCTGGTCACCATCAATTCTGATGCGACCGTTTATCAAGCCTTGACCGTGATGACGCAGAACAAGGTCGGCGCCATCGTCATCGTCGAAGAAGATAAAATCGTTGGCATCTGGACAGAGCGCGATCTGATGTTCAGAGCATTGGAAGAAGGCTTCGATCCCAAGACGGCGCGCTTGCGCGACAACATGAGTGTCAATCTCATTTCCGCGAACGTCAATGAAACCGCCTATCAACTCTATGACAAATTCCTCGGCCGCCGAATTCGCCATTTGTTGGTCGAAGAGGGTGGCGATTACATCGGCATCCTGTCGGTAGGTGATGTCATGAAGGCCAACCTGCAGCAGGCGAGCGAAGAGTTACAAGAACTCAACGAAATGGTCAGCCTGGAGTACTACGAAAACTGGAAAGAGGTGCAGGCCACACGTTAAGCAGCGCAGATGAGTCAGTGGGCCGTCGAGACAGTTGACGGTCCATGGCTGCTGTCCTCCTGGCTCTTGCTCGCCGCGAAAAACCGTGTGTTTCTCCGCGCAGGCAATTCTTCCAACCAGTTTTTGTCATCACTTTTTGCGAAAATCGCACAGCGGTTTTCATCCGCTCACACGCCCCCGTGTGCAGCGGTTTACCAGCCTCCGGAGACTGACAAAATACTTGCCATATCCGCGCCATCCATGTAACTATGCTAACGCGTAAAAGCCGCATTGCTCGGCTGATATGGCCTAGTAGTCTTGGCATAAAAGTTTCACTTACCGAGAACAATCCAATGCTTGGTGAAGTGAAGTCGATAATAATAAAGAGCCGTACTCTTTAACCTGAAATTCATAACGATCTGGTCTTCAGCAACTGCTTGATAGCCAGAGTCATTCAGCAGCAACAGCTTGCTGAAATTGAATCGCAGCTTACTGGGCTCCATACGTAGTGTGGAAACCTCATGGGTAGAGACAGACTTTTACAAGTCAGCCCGCTCACTTCACCGGAATGGCTTTCCGGGCAGCAGGGTGCGTCTATCTATCCGGAAAGTATGAGTGGCCAACGTCTCCAACGGTCCATCTCTGACTCCCGACAATTGACATCCCTCGATTCCATCCTGTCGCACGTGACTGGGGTTCGTGGGTGAATTGCATGCGTCATGCCTGAATATGCGGTACGGTTATAGGCTGAGTTTGTTAACACGTTTATGAAGAGGGCTTTGCAAGAGATTCAGTAGTATTACCTGAGATGTGACGCGACACCGGACTCCGACCCTGGAGTAAATGTGTCAGCGCCGAAGTACAGTAAGTGGATCGCCACGCCTTCCATGTAAACGATTCGAGATATCTGGAGTCGGACTTGGAGTCAGCACAGGCAGTATTCGATGGCCTCCGGCCATTCCTGTTCTATACCGCTTTGGTTTTGGCGGTGGTAGTGACCATGCTGGGCCTGTCCTATTTTCTCGGGCAGCGCATCAATCGCAAATACAAAAACACCCCCTTCGAATCCGGCATCATTTCCGTGGGTAGCGCCCAGTTCCGGATTTCTGTTCATTTTTACCTTACCGCCATTCTCTTCATCATCTTCGATCTCGAAGTCGTCTTCCTGTTTGCCTGGGCTGTGGCGGTACGCGAGGCAGGCTGGCCCGGCTTTATCGAAATCAGCATTTTTATCTTTATTCTCATCGTTGCGCTGTTCTACCTCTGGCGCATCGGTGCGCTGGACTGGCGGACCCAGACTCAGCGCAGGGAACTCAAGACGCTGGCCGGGCCGGGTGGTGTCGTGAATAAAAAGGAGTTCACGCTATGAATTGGCAGTTGCAGTCAGTAGATGAAGCAACGTCGGCACAGCCGGGCGGCAGCGAGGTGGACGATTTTATTCGCCGCAATGTCATGATGGCCAAACTGGAAGACATGGTGGCCTGGGGACGAAAGAATTCCATCTGGCCCTTCAATTTCGGGTTGTCATGCTGCTATGTGGAGATGGCAACAGCCTTCACCAGTCGCCATGACCTGGCACGTTTTGGTGCCGAGGTTATTCGCGGAACTCCGCGTCAGGCGGACATGATCGTCATTGCTGGCACAGTATTTCGCAAGATGGCGCCAGTTGTGCGCCTCCTGTATGACCAGTTACTTGAGCCCAAGTGGGTGATTTCCATGGGCTCCTGTGCCAATTCCGGCGGCATGTATGACATCTACTCGGTTGTGCAAGGCGTCGACAAGTTCCTGCCAGTAGATGTGTATGTCTCGGGTTGTCCGCCGCGCCCGGAAGCCTTGTTGCAAGGTTTGATTCTGTTGCAGGAAGAAATTGGCCGTGAGCGACGGCCGCTGAGTTGGGTCATTAACGATCAGGGCATTATTCAGAAGGAAGCCACACCGGTGCAAAGAGATGTGCGCAGTCCGGACCGCATTGCTGCACGTGAGTTACGTTCGCCGGATGAAACTTAGGCAGGACTATCCAGTTACTTCTATTGATTGAGTTTGTGAGTTTATAAGCAGTTAACACCATGCAAGTCGCAGAACAACAAGTTAACCAGCAGGCCACTGCGGATCTGTTTGCCCAGGTGCGGCAACAGTTCGCCGGTCGCATTCTGGCAGAGCAGTCGACTTGCGATGGCATCCCGACGTTCTGGGTAGATCGTGCGGATGCGAAAACCTTGCTGCGCTACCTGCATGAAGAAACGACGCCGAAATTCGAGATGCTATTCGATATTACGGCCATCGATGAGCGCGTGCGGGTCCACCGTGCTGGGCAGCCAGACAGTGAATTTACGGTGGTCTATCACCTGATGTCCTTCAATGGCGACTGCGACGTACGCGTCAAGGTGCCGCTACAGGACGCAGACTTGCAGCTGCCCACGGTGATTGAGCTATGGCCCAATGCCAACTGGTATGAGCGCGAGACCTGGGACATGTTCGGTATCCGTTTCGAGGGCCATCCCAATCTCTATCGCATTGTGCTGCCGCCCACCTGGAAGGGGCATGCGCTGCGCAAGGAACATCCGGCGCGTGCCACCGAGATGGAACCTTTCTCCCTGGATGACGAACAGGAAGCCTTCGAGCAGGAAGCGCTTAAATTCAAACCAGAAGAATGGGGGATGAAGCGCCAGTCGGAAAATTCAGAATTCATGTTCCTTAATCTGGGGCCCAACCACCCCAGTGTGCACGGTGCATTCCGAATTGCCTTGCAACTGGATGGCGAAATCCTTGTCGACGCGGTGCCCGATATTGGCTATCACCATCGCGGCGCCGAAAAAATGGGCGAGCGCCAATCCTGGCATACCTATATTCCCTATACCGATCGCATTGATTATCTCGGTGGCGTCATGAACAACCTGCCGTATGTCATGGCGGTGGAGAAAATGGCGGGAATTGAAGTGCCTGCGCGAGCACAAACCATTCGCGTCATGCTGGCAGAGATGTTCCGTATCTGTAGTCATTTGTTGTTCTACGGCACCTTTGCGCAAGATGTGGGACAACTGTCACCCATTTTCTACATGTTTGTTGAGCGCGAACGCATTTTTAACATCATCGAATCCATCTGCGGTGCACGTATGCATCCGGGCTGGTTCCGCATTGGCGGCGTTGCGCAGGATTTGCCGGCCGGCTGGGACGCCCGTGTGCGTGAGTTGCTGGAATTCATGCCGCCACGTCTGGATGAATATGACCGCATGGTGATGGACAACGGTATCGTCAAGCGTCGCACCCAGGGTGTGGGCGTCTACAACACGACCGAAGCGCTGGACTGGGGCGTCACTGGCGCCGGTTTGCGTGCCACTGGTCTGGAATGGGATTTCCGCAAACGCCGGCCTTATAGTGGCTATGAGCAATATGAGTTTGATGTGCCGGTGGCTGTGAATGGTGATTGCTATGACCGCTGCGCCGTGCGTGTTGAAGAGATGCGTCAGAGTTTGCGCATCATCAAGCAGTGCCTTGATAACATGCCGGGTGGTGAGGTGAAATCTGATCACCCACTGACAACACCGCCGCGACGCAAAGAAGGGCTGCATGATATCGAAACGCTGATTAACCATTTCCTCAGTGTCAGCTGGGGACCGGTGATTCCACCCGATGAAGTGACCATGGCGATCGAAGCTACCAAGGGCATCAATTCCTATTATCTGGTGAGCGATGGCAGCACCACCAGCTACCGCACACGGATTCGCACGCCGTCATTTGCGCATTTGCAGATGATTCCGGAGATTAGTCGCGGATTTATGGTGCCAGACCTGATTGCCATTATTGCCAGTATTGATTTTGTTATGGCGGACGTGGATCGATGAGTGAAGTCAGTATGAGTGACAACAGTAACGTCATCGTTAGCAGCGCGAAGAAAGCGCGCAAGCTTAGTGCCGAGGAGATTGCCGAGATCGAACATGAGATGACGCTGTATCCGGACAAGAAGGCGGTCGGTCTCGAAGCGTTGAAAATTGTGCAAAAACACCAGGGCTGGGTGTCAGACGAGAGTCTGCTCGCCATCGCCAAATATCTGGAAATCCCGATTGCGGACCTGGAAGGCGTGGCGACCTTTTTCAATCTCGTCTATCGCCAGCCGGTCGGCAAAAACGTCATTCTTTTTTGCAACAGCGTCAGCTGCTGGATCACCGGCTGCAACAAGATCAAACAGCAATTGCATGACAAGCTTGGCATTGGCTTTGGCGAAACCACAACAGACAACGCCTTTACGCTGATCCCGGTGCCTTGTCTGGGGGATTGCGATAACGCACCGGTGATGATGGTGGGTGATGATCTGCATCGCAGACTCGATGCCGACAAAATTGACGCAATTATCGAACAATACAAAAACGCACAAGCAGAATAACTGACAGGAAATAATGCAACGTGGTTAGTAATCCACTGACAAAAAACATCGATATGTCCCGGCCGCCGTTCAGTCTTGCTGACTATGAGGCGGCGGATGGCTATCAGAGTATCAAGACCATTGCTGCCGGCATGAGCCCTGCGGATGTCATGCAGCAGGTCAAAGACAGTGGTTTAAAAGGACGTGGTGGCGCCGGTTTCCCAACCGGATTGAAATGGAGCTTCGTGCCGCAGGGTGAAAACTCCCCGGCGCAGAAATACCTGGTCGTCAATGCAGATGAAATGGAACCCGGCACCTTCAAAGACCGTCTGCTCATGGAAGGCGACCCGCATTTGTTAATAGAAGGCATGATTATCGCTGCCTATGCCATTGGCGCCAGTGTTGGCTATATCTTCTTGCGCGGTGAATACAAGGTCGCAGAGAAGGCGCTGCAAAAAGCCATTGCGGAAGCCAACGAACGCGGCTTCCTGGGCAAGGATATTGCCGGTACCGGATTCAATCTACAGCTGATCCTGCACACCAGCGCCGGGCGCTATATCTGTGGTGAGGAAACGGCATTACTGAATGCTCTGGAAGGCAAGCGTGCCAACCCACGTGCGAAACCGCCATTCCCGCAGGTGAGCGGTTTGTGGGGTAAGCCGACAATCGTCAACAACGTGGAAACAATCTGCAATCTGCCTGGCATCATGCGTTATGGCGTGGAGTGGTATCACGGCCTGACCAAAGGCAAGGATCACGGCACCAAATTGTTTGGTGTGAGCGGGCGGGTGAAAAATCCGGGATGCTGGGAGTTGCCACTGGGTACACCCATTCGGGAATTACTCGAAGCCAAGGCCGGGGGCATGCAGGATGGCCTCAAACTCAGGGGCTTTCTGCCAGGTGGCGGTTCGACTGACTTCATGCTGCCGGAACATCTGGATCTGAATCTCGATTACGATGACATCGCCAAGGTGGGTAGTCGTTTGGCGACCGGCACGATGATCGTGCTGGATGATAAAACCTGCCCCGTTGGCATGATCGGCAACCTGATGACGTTCTTTTCCCATGAGTCCTGCGGTTTTTGCACGCCGTGTCGTGATGGTTTGCCGTGGGTGGATGCGATTTTTCAGGAGCTGGAGAGCGGACAGGGCAAGGAAAAAGACCTGCAGATACTGCATGAGCATGTGGATTATATGGGGCCAGGGCGCACGTTTTGCGCATTGGCGCCGGGAGCCACTGCGCCATTGGGTAGTGGCCTGAAATATTTTGCTGATGATTTCAAACAGCACATCGAGCAGCGTTGCTGTCCATACGATCACTGATGAAACTGGAGTTATAGAGGAAATGGCGAAGATCATTGTTGACGGGGTCGAGTACGAAGTAAACCCTGATAACAATCTGCTACAAGAATGCTTGTCGCAGGGCCTCGATTTGCCTTATTTCTGCTGGCATCCCTGTATGGGTTCCGTCGGTGCCTGTCGTCAGTGCGCGGTGAAACAGTATAAAGACGCGGACGATGAGAAAGGCATGCTGGTCATGGCCTGTATGACGCCCGCCGCCGATGGCAGCATTCTCTCTATCAAGGATACGCAGGCGCGACAGATGCGCGAGCGAGTAATCGAAAGTCTGATGACCAATCACCCTCATGACTGTCCGGTCTGTGAGGAGGGCGGTGAATGTCATTTGCAGGACATGACCCTGATGTCCGGCCATAACTATCGGCGTTATGACAAGAAAAAGCGCACGCACACCAATCAGTATCTCGGACCTTTTATCAGCCATGAGATGAACCGTTGTATCGCCTGTTATCGCTGTGTCCGCTACTACGATGACTATGCCGGCGGTACGGATTTGGCGGCGCAAGCCTCCCATCATCATGTCTATTTCGGTCGCCACGAAGAAGGCGTATTGGAAAGCGAGTTTTCCGGCAACCTTGTAGAGGTTTGCCCTACCGGGGTCTTCACAGACAAAGTATTCAGTGAGCACTACTCACGCAAGTGGGATCTGCAAACAGCGCCCAGTATCTGCACAGGCTGCGCCGTCGGTTGCAATACCACGCCGGGCGAGCGCTATGGTCAATTGCGCCGCATCGTTAATCGCTACAACAGTCATATCAATGGCTACTTCCTCTGCGATCGCGGGCGCTTCGGGTTTGAATACGTGAACAGTGAGCAGCGCTTGACGACGCCGGTGCAGCAATCATCGACTGGTGAATCGCAGCCCATTGCGTCAGAAGATCTGGCGGCAGTAGTACAGCAGTTCACTGGTGAAGGCGTGATCGGTATCGGTTCGCCGAGAGCCAGTAATGAAGCCAACTATGCGCTGCATCGCCTCGTCGGCGCTGAACATTTTTACAGTGGCGTCGCTGATGCTGAAAACAGTTGTAATCATTTGCTGCTGGAGCTGGCACGGGATGCTGCTTTTACCACACCAGATATCCGGGCGATCGAGCAAGCCGATGCCATATTGCTGTTGGGCGAGGATGTGACCAATACCGCGCCGCGTATTGCCTTGGCATTGCGGCAAGCGGTTCGCAACAAAGCGCGGGAGCTGGCCAGTGCCCAGAATATTCCGCAATGGCAGGATGCGGCGGTGCGTGAATTGGCACAGCATGATCGCAGCCCGCTGAGTATCGTCAGTAGCTATGCCACGCGTCTGGATGACGTGGCCACCGACAGCTTTATTGCTTCACTGCACGAACAGACACAATTGGGCAATCTCATCGCCAACAAGCTGGATAGCAACGCACCCGACGGAGCCGATGACCAGTCCGATGAAATGGCAGCGCTGGCGGAGAAAATTGCCGCGCAACTGGCTGCTGCGAAGTCGCCCCTGATCATCGTCGGTAGCAGCAATGGCAAGAAAGCGTTAATCGAAGCTGGCGCCAATGTGGCCAGGGCGTTACATCACAAGACCGACAAGCCAGTGGCTCTGTGTGGCGTAATGCCGGAAGTCAACAGCATGGGACTGACGTTGCTGGCAGAGGAAACACAGTCCCTGGGTGCAGCGCTGGATGCGCTGGCTACAGGAAAAGCGAAGAAAGTTATCGTCCTGGAGAATGACCTTTACCGGCGCGCCGGCAAGGCAGAGGTTGAGGCAGCATTGAGCGCTGCTGAAGCCAGTCTGGTGCTGGATGTATTGCCAAGCAACACGACGACGAAAGCCAGTGTTGTCCTGCCGGTCACTACATTCTCGGAACAGGAATCCACTTACGTCAACTATGAGGGCAGAGCGCAACTGTCCTATCAGGTGCACCGCAATCACAGTACCGCGCAACCGGCCTGGCGTTGGTTGACTGACGCTGCCGTTAACAAGATTGATGAATTGGTGGCGCTCTGTGCGAGTGACTTGCAGCAATTTGCGGATCTGGGACACGTGCTACCCGATGTCGGGCAGTTTATCGGCGGCATGAAGATTCCCCGGCAGTCACACCGCTACAGCGGTCGCACGGCGATGAAAGCCAATGTGAATGTGCACGAGCCCAAGCAGGCTGTTGATGAGCAATCCGTGCTGGCCTTCTCTATGGAAGGTATTCCCTCGCAGAAAAATGCCACCGTGCTGGGTGCTGCCTGGTCTCCGGGCTGGAACTCCAATCAGGCCATTAGCAAATTCCAGGAAGAGGTAAATGGCGAACTCAAGCAGGGCGATACCGGTACGCAACTGATCCATCGTCAGGGCGAGTCAGGCGGTTATTTTCCTCCGCAGACTGAAAAGGCGTCGCAAACAGGGGCATTGGAGTTAGCGCAAGCGTTCCAGATTTTTGGCAGCGACGAGCTCAGTGCGCAAAGTGATGCCATACAGCAGCGTATGACCAGTCCTTATATCAGCGTGTCGCCAGATGATGCCGAGCGCTTGCAACTCAAGCAGGGGGATCAGGTCAGTGTTAGCGGCAACGGCGCTATTGCCACAGTTTGCATTCGCAAGAAGATGAAGACTGGTACAGCGGCCCTGTACGTTGGCGACAATGCCATCAACTGGCACGACATGCCGGCAACTGTGGCTTTAAAGACGGTCACTGACGCGCCGGGCGGCCGGGGTGTACGCGGGTTGATTGTCAGTGACTATTACGAGGAAGGATACTGAGGTAAGTCGATGCAAGTCGGATCACCACTAACCATAGGACTCATACTCGGCACCGTCATCGGTGTTGCAGCGATGCTGATTTGGGTAGAGCGACGCCTGCTCGGATTATGGCAGGAGCGCCTGGGCCCGAACCGGGTCGGGCCATTGGGTCTGTTCCAGGTGGTTGCAGACATGATCAAGATCTTTACCAAGGAAGACTGGACGCCACCCTTTGCCGACAAGTTCAGTTTCGTGCTGGCGCCGGCCATCATCATGACGGTGATACTGCTTAGTTTTGCCGTTGTGCCGTTCTCGCCGAACCTCGGCATTGTTGATTCCAATATTGGTGTGCTGTTTGTGCTGGCAATGGCCTCATTGGGTGCCTACAGCGTCATGCTGGGCGGTCTGTCTTCGGACAACAAATATGCCTTGCTCGGCAGTCTGCGCGCTGCCGCTCAAATGGTCAGCTATGAAGTGTTTATGGGCGTCTCATTGCTTGGGGTAGTTGCCTTGTCAGGCAGCTTTAACTTGCGCGAGATAGTCGCGGCCCAGGAAGGTATGTGGTTTGTAGTACCGCAGTTCATTGGCTTTGTGATCTTCCTGATTGCCGGTGTGGCCGAGAGTCACCGCTTGCCTTTTGATATTCCCGAAGCGGAACAGGAGATTTGCGCGGGCTATCACACTGAGTATTCCGGGATGAAATTCGGCATGTTCTTTGTCGGAGAGTATCTGGGGCTGGTGTTGATTTCCTCGCTCATTACCATTTTATTCTTCGGTGGTTGGCACGGCCCGGCATTCCTGCCGCCGGTGATCTGGTTCGCCGCCAAGGCCGGCGTCTTTATTGCCTTTTTTATTTTGTTGCGGGCAGCGATACCACGTCCGCGCTATGACCAGCTTATGAGTTACGGCTGGTTGTTCCTGTTGCCGCTGTCGCTGCTTAATCTGCTGGTGACTGGCGCCATTATTTTGAGTTCACAGTGAATAAACGAATACAGTTATTGATAACGCTATGTTTAAGCTAATCAAAGACACATTGCTAAGTCAGGTCGTCACTCTCTGGACGGTATTCCGGCATTTGTTTGTCAAAGCCGACACCGTGGAATATCCCGACGAGCAACCTTACATGTTCCCGCGCTGGCGCGGGCGGATTATCTTGAGCCGTGATCCCGATGGTGAAGAGCGTTGTGTCGCCTGCAATCTTTGCGCCGTCGCTTGTCCCGTAGATTGCATCGCCTTGCAGAAAGCGGAGAAAGACGATGGTCGCTGGTATCCGGAGTTTTTCCGCATCAATTTCAGTCGCTGCATCATGTGTGGTTTCTGCGAGGAAGCCTGCCCCACGCATGCTATACAGCTGACACCGGATTTCGAGATGGCCGAGTACAAGCGGCAGGATATGGTGTGGGAAAAGAAAGATTTGTTGATTGACGGTACTGGCAAATACCACGATTACAATTTCTACCGCGTGGCCGGCATGTCTATCAGCGGCAAAGACAAAGGTGAAGCATTGAATGAGGCCAAGCCAATCGATGTCAGGAGTCTGCTGCCATGACTGTATTGTTTTATCTGGCCTCGGCAATCGCCATTATTTCCACGCTCTGCGTTATCGTGCAAACAAACATTGTACACGCGTTGATTTATCTCATTCTGTCGCTGCTGGCTGTGGCAGTGATCTTTTATGTGCTGGGCGCGCCTTTTGCGGCAGTGCTCGAGGCTATCGTATACGCCGGAGCCATCATGGTGCTGTTCCTGTTTGTCATCATGATGCTCAACCTCGGCCAACACAGTCGTGATCAGGAAAAGGCGTGGCTGAGTGCGAAAGGGTGGTTGGCGCCAGGTGTTATGGCGGGGCTATTACTCGTGCAACTGATCAGCGTTTTCCAGCAAGTCGGGCAACCTCTGGATACACAACGCATCGATGTGCTGGAGGTCAGCGCTTTGTTGTTTGGTCCTTATGTCTTGGCTGTAGAGCTGGCTTCGATCCTGTTGTTGGCGGGACTCGTGTCCGCCTACCACTTGGCGAAGAAATAGAAGAAATAGAAGAAATAGAAGTAACAGAAAAAATAAAGGAGCGGTGAAAGCCAGGCAATGAAACACCGTGATGAAAAAGAAAAAGTGACAAGAGAACCATGAGCCCTATACCGTTTGAACATGCATTGATTGTCGCCGGCATTCTCTTTTGTCTGGGAATAGTCGGTGTGCTGACGCGCCGCAATATCGTTTTTGTATTGATGTCTCTCGAGGTCATGCTGAATGCCTGCGGTCTGGCGTTCATAGTCGGTTCGGCGCGCTGGGCCAATGCCGACGGTCAGGTCATGTTTCTGATGATCCTGACTCTGGCTGCGGCTGAAGTGGCGGTCGGGCTGGGGCTCATCATTCAAATCTATCGTCGATTCCACACCGTGGATATCAACGTGTTAAGCCAGATGAAGGGGTAGGGAAGAGACGATGCTCGACTGGATCTGGCTACTACCCACATTTCCGCTACTCGGCTTCCTGTTGCTGGTACTGAGTGCCGGTCAATTGCCGAAAAAGCTGGTGGCAGTAATTGGTGCTGGTTCTATTGGTCTGTCCTTCCTTGTCGCGGCGCTGGCAGCGGTCGAATTTTTGGGCAGCGGCGAAGAAAGCTTCAGCATTACGGCCTGGACGTGGATGGCAGTAGGGCAGTTTACGCCCGGTTTCACCTTGTATCTGGATGGTCTTTCCATGGTGATGATGCTCATCATTACCGGCGTTGGCTTCCTGATCCATCTGTATTCCACTGGTTTCATGATTGACGATCCCAGCTACAGTCGCTTTTTCTCCTACATGAACCTGTTCGTGGCCTCCATGCTGATGCTGGTATTGGCGGACAATCTGGTGCTGTTATATCTGGGTTGGGAAGGGGTCGGGCTGTGCAGCTATCTGCTGATTGGCTTCTGGTATGACAATCCGGCGAACGGCGCCGCAGCACGCAAGGCGTTTGTTGTCACTCGGGTGGGTGATACCTCAATGGCGTTGGGGCTGTTCCTGTTGTTTGCCCAGCTGGGCACATTGAATATTCAGGAGATGCTGGGCGCAGCAGAGGCGAGTTGGCCCACAGGCTCCGGTTACGCCATCGCAGCAGCATTGTTATTGTTGGGCGGTGCGGTGGGCAAGTCGGCGCAATTGCCATTACAAACCTGGCTGCCTGATGCCATGGCAGGTCCGACACCGATCAGCGCATTGATCCATGCGGCGACCATGGTAACTGCCGGTGTCTATTTGATAGCCCGTACTCACATACTGTTTGAGCTGGCACCTTCGGTACAGCTGCTGGTGGCCTGGATTGGTCTGGCCACACTGTTGATGGCAGGCTTTACAGCCATGACGCAACATGACATCAAGAGAATTCTGGCTTATTCCACCATTAGCCAGATCGGCTACATGTTTCTTGGTCTTGGTGTCGGTGCCTGGTCGGCGTCTATATTCCATTTGATGACACATGCGTTTTTCAAGGCGCTACTCTTCCTTGGCGCCGGTACGGTAATTCTCAGCCTGCATCATGAGCACGATATTTTTAAAATGGGCGGCAAGCGTAAACAGTTGCCCGTTGCCTTCTACTCTTTCCTTATCGGGTCGCTGGCGCTGGCGGCGTTTCCCTTTACTTCAGGATTCTTTAGCAAGGATGAGATCCTGCTGGGTGCTCTGGCAATGGAAGGGCCTGGCACCTGGCTTTGGCTTGGCGGTGTCGTTGGCGCATTCTTTACCGGGATTTACAGTTTCCGCCTGGTTTTCGTCGTCTTCTTCGGCAACAGTCAGGCTCACCATGATGACAAGGAAGTGGCTGGCTGGAACATGGCAGGCCCGCTGTTCATATTGATGGCGCTATCCTTGTTGGGAGGTCTTATTCACTTGCCGCTGGAGAGCGTGTTCCAGCATGGTGCCGAACAGGAAGAGCATCATGTCAGCGGCCTGATACACGGCATTATGATTGCCGTCCCGCTGCTCGGTATTGCTGTTGCCTATCTGTTCTATGGCGGTCGCCAGTTGTCAGCAGACAAACTCATGGCCAATCCGTTGGCGGCGGCCTTGCACAAGTTCTGGTTTAGCCACTGGGGAATGGACGCGCTCTACCATGGGCTGTTCGTCAAGCCGTTTACCTGGCTGGCACAACTCAACCGCGCCGATATCATTGATCAGGCGCTGGGGTTAGTGGTGGTGCTGAGCAGGACGGGTAATCGCCTGTTCGCCAACATGCAGAACGGCATGTTGCGCTGGTATGCCGCCTCTCTGATATTCGGACTGGTCTTTATCGTGACCCTGGGAGTCTTGCTGTGACGCTGGTACTCCTGATAGCCATACTCTTCATCGGTGGCCTGCTGGCCTGGTTATCCGAATTCATCGATTCGCAGTTACCGCGATTGGTAGCGCTCATCACCGTAATCTGTGAATTACTGGTCATGTTATTACTGTTAGGCGCGCAGGGTGATGGCGTCTGGCTTGCCAGTTTCAGCGCCGACTGGATTCCCCGCTTCGGTATCGGTTTCTATCTGGCCATCGACGGACTGAGTCTGTTGCTGGTGCTGTTGACCGGTTTCCTCGGCATCATTGCTATTGGTTCGGCGTGGGATGAAATTACCGAACGTACGGGCTTCTTCTACTTCAATCTGTTGTGGACACTGGCTGGTGTCGTCGGCGTCTTTACCGCGCTCGATCTGTTCCTGTTCTTCTTCTTCTGGGAAGTGATGCTGATTCCCATGTACCTCATCATCGCTATCTGGGGTCACGAGAACAAACAGTACGCTGCCATGAAGTTCTTTATTTTCACCCAGGTATCCGGTCTGTTGATGCTGATTGCCATACTGGCCATGGCTTACCTGCACTATCTGCAATTCGATGCCTTCAGCTTCCGCTATGAGGATCTGCTGGCCGTTGATGTCAGCGGTGATCTTGCCTACTGGCTGATGCTCGGTTTCTTTGTGGGCTTCGCCACCAAACTGCCCAGTGTGCCATTTCATTCCTGGTTGCCGGATGCGCATAGCCAGGCGCCGACGGCTGGCAGTGTGATACTGGCCGGCATTTTGCTGAAGACTGGTGCCTACGGATTGATTCGCTTCACGGTACCGCTGTTTCCAGAGGCGGCCATGGAATTTGCACCCGTGGCAATGACGCTGGCCGCTATCAGCATTCTCTATTGTGCCAAGGTAGCCTTCGCCCAGGATGACCTGAAACGTCTGATTGCCTACACCAGTGTCAGCCATATGGGCTTTGTCACACTGGGTGTGTTTGCCTGGAATGAGCAGGCGCTGCAGGGTGCCGTGATGACCATGCTGGCGCATGGTCTAAGCGCTGCCGCCTTGTTTATGCTTGCCGGTGGCTTACAACATCGCATACACACGCGCAGCATGGCGGCGATGGGTGGTTTCTGGTCGCAGGTACCAAGGATGAGTGTCGTGGCGCTATTTTTCTCTATTGCTGCGCTTGGTATGCCCGGATTGGGCAATTTTATCGGCGAGTTTCTTGCCTTATTGGGTGCCTTCCAGGCCAATATCACACTGACTGCAATCTCTGCGCTTGGTCTTGTGCTGGCGTCGGTGTATTCGCTCTGGGTTATCCAAAAAGTGTTTCATGGCGCGTTTTCGGGTGACAGCGATCAACAATCGCATCTTGTCGACCTGAATCGCCGGGAGATGATTTATTTTGCGCTCATGATGATCGGCCTGATCTGGATGGGGCTCTATCCACAATCATTCCTGTCACTGTCCGAGCCAGTGCTGGGGGCATTGTTGTCCTCATCAAATGAATTGCTGTCTGCAGTGGGTGGGGGTTAGCCATGACGATTAGCTGGGCAGACCTGATACCCTTGTTACCGATACTGATTGCCACCGGTACGGTGGTGATCGCCATGCTTGCTGTTGGCATAAAAAGACATCACGCCGTAACTGCTGGCCTGACTATGACAGGCCTGATCATCGCGGCCATTGCGGCGTTGCTTCTGCTGCCAACAACCAACAGTCAGGTGACGCCACTATTGATCATTGATCAATACAGCCTGTTCTTCTCGCTGGTGGTCTGTCTGGCAGCGCTGTTTATTGCCATATTCAGTTTTCCTTATCTGTTCACGCTGGGGGATCACAAGGAAGAGTTTTATCTCTTGTTGGGCTTGGCGACCATCGGCGCGCTGGTGATGGTGAGCAGCAATCACTTCGTGAGCCTGCTGTTAGGGCTGGAAACCCTGAGCATGGCACTGTACGGCATGATCGCCTATCCCTTGCATTGCAAAGAGGTAAGCAAGTATCCACTGGAGGCGGCAGTGAAGTACCTGGTACTGTCGGCAGCCGCTTCCGCCATCATGCTGTTCGGTATGGCTTTGCTGTATGCACATACCGGTTCACTGACCTTTACCGAGTTGGCGCAAGGGCCGGTGACTGCAGCTGCCGATTCGGCGCAGTGGCTGGCGAGCACTGGCGTGTTGTTCCTGTTGGCTGGCATTGCCTTCAAGTTGTCTCTGGCGCCATTCCATCTGTGGACGCCGGATGTCTATGAGGGTGCGCCGTTACCGGCAACGGCTTATCTGGCAACCATTGGCAAGGCAGCCATGTTTATTGCTCTGGTACGTTTTATCGAGATCAGCGGGGCTTTGACTCTGGGTGCTGTGCTGAGTGTTGTCGCTGTGCTGGCTGTGTTGTCCATGCTCATCGGCAATTTGCTGGCGCTGCTACAGGATAATCTGAAGCGTATTCTTGCTTATTCCTCCATTGCCCACATGGGTTATTTGCTGATTGCTGTCGTGGCGAGTTATTTCGTCACTGGCACCTTGAGTGTCGAAGCCGTGAGTTTTTATCTCCTCGCCTATGTGATCATGACGCTGGGCGCCTTTGGTGTTGCCTCGGTAGTATCGTCCACAGAGAAAGAGTTCGATGTGATCCACGACTACCGTGGCCTGTTCTGGCGGCAACCCTGGCTGGCGGCCATCTTTACCGCGATGCTGTTGTCATTGGCAGGTATACCGCTGACGGTCGGCTTCATCGGTAAATTCTATATCTTTATGGCCGGCGTCGAATCCGGGCTCTGGTTGCTGTTGTTCACACTGGTCATCGGTAGTGGTATTGGCCTTTATTATTATCTGCGTATTGTGTATCGCATGTTGATGCCCGTAAAAGACCATGTTGCTTACCGCGAAGCTGGCATCGAGAGTCTCAGTGCCTACGGGGTGTTGGGTGTATTGTTCCTGATGTTGTTGCTGCTAGGTGTCTATCCGGCGCCGGTGATGACCCTGCTTGAGTCTGCAGCCGGGCTGTTCTAATCTGTTGTCTCGTTCCTTCTCAATCATGTAATGATGTCTGCCGCTAAAGCAGCCCTGGATTCCTTCTGGAGGCGTGCCCGATCATCCGGCGTTGACCATGCCCTATAAAGACCACTTCTCTGCTCATGCCGCTCTCTATGCCGCTGCACGACCAGACTACCCGACGGCGCTGTTCAGTTGGCTCGCCGGGCAATGCGTACAACAGCAACGGGCTTGGGATTGTGCCACGGGTAACGGGCAGGCAGCGGTTGGCCTGGCGCCGTGGTTTGATGAAGTGATAGCCAGTGATGCCAGCGCCGAGCAGGTCGCGCATGCCAGGCCGCAGGGCAATGTTTCTTTTCGCTGTTTTCCGGCCGAGGCGCCGGAATTGGCGGCAGCCTCCGTGGATTTGATAACGGTGGCACAGGCACTGCACTGGTTTGCCATTGATGAATTCTTTTCGCGACTCGACCCGGTATTGCGTCCGCAGGGTATATTGGCGATCTGGTGTTATGGTCAATGTCAAATTACTTCACCCATCGATGCGATCGTCTCGCACTTTTACGAGCAGATAGTCGGGCCTTACTGGCCACCGGAGCGGACTCTGGTTGAGGAGCAATACCAATCCGTCGCCTTTCCCTACAGTGCTTGCGCGGTACCGGCATTCAGTATGGAGAAGCACTGGCGTTGCGAGCAGCTGTGTAACTATCTCGCTTCCTGGAGTGCCACTCGCCGTTATATTAAGGAACGTGGCCAAGACCCGGTGCCGGCACTATACGAACAATTGCAGCCGCACTGGTCACAAGCAGTGGAAAAAACAGTATGCTGGCCGTTAACTGTTGTCGTACGGCGAAAATAAGTAGACACGCAGGATTGTGTAACCGTCACATCCACACTGCTGGCGTTGCGGCAACGGAGTCAAAGACAAATTTCCTATGGTAAGACTGTGAGCAAGATAGCTGTAATGGGTGGTGGCAGTTTCGGCACTGTGATCGCCAATATCATCGCCGAGAATGGCCACACGACTGAATTCTGGATGCGCAGCGCAGAAGTGGCTGCGGAGGTCAACCGCAGCAGAGAGAATGCGCACTACCTGCCGGGCTACATACTCAATGAGCGTGTGATCGCGACGGCGGATATGGCCGAGGCGGTGACGGGTGCCGATGTCATTTTTGTCGCAGTACCCAGTAAATCCTTTCGCGAGGTCGTCAACAAACTGGTCCGCTATGCGCCGGAAGACGCCATGCTCATAAGCACTACCAAGGGTATAGAGCCTGGCAGTTTCCTGCTGATGAGTCAGATACTTTCGCAAGAGTCACCTCATTCCCGGGTCGGCGTGCTCAGTGGGCCCAATCTGGCCAAGGAAATCGCCCAGAAGCATCTCACGGGCACGGTGATCGCCAGCCCCCATGAAGACGTACGGGAGCGGGTAAAAGACATTCTTAAATCTTCCACTTTTCGGGTTTATACCAATGACGACATGTTCGGCGTCGAATTGGGCGGTTCCCTGAAAAATATCTACGCGATTATTGCCGGTATGGCCGCAGCCATCGGCATGGGATACAACACCAACAGTATGCTGGTGACGCGCAGTCTCACCGAGATGGCGCGCTTTGGCCGCGAATTGGGCGCAGACCCCATGACCTTTCTGGGACTGGCTGGCGTAGGGGATCTGGTGGTGACCTGTTCCACACCCCTGAGTCGTAATTTCCGCATTGGACAGGCGTTGGGCTCCGGTAAATCTATCGAAGAAGCGGTGGCCGAAGTCGGGCAGGTGGCGGAGGGCGTCAATACCGTTAAAATGGTCAAGGAAAAAGCGGATGAACTGGGCGTCTACATGCCACTGGCATCCGGTTTGTACCGCATTATTTATGAGCAGGAATCGATCGACAGCATCATTTCTTCGCTTATGCTTGGCGAACAGGCGCTGGACGTGGAGTTTGCCGCCAAAGATCAGAAAACATTAACCGAGGAGTAAGGAATGTCGGAAGAGCTGGATGATATTGTCGATAATTTGCGCGAGCCGTCCGCCTGGATACGTATTATTTTTATGGTTGGCTTTGCCTTGGTGCTCTATCTGATCATGGCTCCCATCATTGCCGTTCTATTGATCGTGCAGGCACTTTTCTCCGTTATTACAGGTGACGCTAATAGCAATCTGAAGAGTCTGGGGCGAGTCCTCAGTTTGTACATTAAGCAAATCATTGATTACCTGACTTACAACTCATCACTGCGTCCTTTTCCTTTTTCGGATTTCCCGGAGTTAGATGAAGAGAGCGTGAGTGAAACTGCCAGCGAAGATGAAGGCGAGCCGGTGAGCAAGCCGGCTGCAAAGAAATCAGCGGCGAATAAATCGTCAGCAAAAAAGACCGGAACGAAGAAAACGGCTGCCAGGAAAGCGCCAGCAAAGAAAAAGACCAAGAAGAAAAGTGATGAGCAGGAAGCAGCCGTGAGTGATACTGACGCCAGTGCAGACTCCGCTACCGAGCAGGAGAGCGAGCAGGATAAAAAGGATACCGGTTCCAGCAGCGATTAAGCTGTGCCTCACAAACAGGAATTACAAACAGGAATTACAAACAGAAATTACAGTCGGCAAGCTCACCAGGGGGAGCGAGATGGCGAGAGAATTTATCAGGTGATTTTGTATTTGTTTCGCCATGGGGCTGCCGAACCCTGGGGCGTGTCTGACAGTGCTCGCCAGCTCACCGCGCAAGGCCATCAGCAGAATCTGGCGACGGCTACTCGCTGGCTGGTGCAGCAGCCGGAGATTGACAGGGCGCTGGTGAGCCCCTATGTACGCGCCAGACAAACCGCCGCTGATATCAATCAGCTCTTTCCACAACTGGATTTCATCGAACATCCGGGGATTACGCCCGATGACGACCCCCGCGCCGTATTGGATGAGTTGTCCACACTGTCCGATGAATCTGTGTTGCTGGTCAGTCATAATCCACTATTATCGAAACTGGCAACCATGCTGGTAGATGGTGCCTACAGTGACAGCGTCCGCCTCGATACCAGCGAGGTTATATGCCTCAGCCTTTCTGAAGTTGCAATCGGCTGTGGAGAAATCCGTTATCACATCAGCCCGGTGCAGAATGACCAGTAAACTAACTCTCACTCTTACCCCTCTTTTCGCAGTCGCTTTGTTACTCCAAACCGGCGCTGCACTGGCGCAGTCGGCGACGGGCGCTCTGGGTGATCACCCGTTGGTAGCGCGTTTTCCCGATTCCACGCTGGAAGAAATCGACGTTGCCGAAGATGTCAGCTATCGACTCGTATTAGGGACGCTGCAGCGTAACAGGGAACTCGTGGTGCCGGAGAACTCGGAACGTTTGCGCGGCGATGTCACCAAGATTGTCTATCAGGTGCCGCAGGAATACGCCGGCGAAGAAGTCTATGACTACTTCCTTGCGCAGTTTGCAGAAAAAGGATTTGTGGAGTTATTTTCCTGCACGGGGCGTAGCTGTGGCAGCAGTAATTACTGGGCGAATGATATTTTCAGTAATCGCATTCTCTACGGGCCGGAACGTAATCAGTACTTTTCTGCATTTCGTCTGGATCAGGATGGCGCAGAGCCTGTCCATGTGTCCCTTTATGTGATCACTCGCGGTAATCGCCGCATTTATGCTTATCTGGAGATTGTCGAAGACAACCTGAGTCGTGGCGTGGTGACGGTTGCGTCACCCGATCTACTGGAAGCACTGAATGCAAGGGGTGTAGTTACCATTCCCGGTATTCAGTTCACGACGCAGGGTCAATTAAGCGATGTTGTTGATCTGTCTGCTGTCGTGGAGCTGATTCAGAGCAACAGTGATTTGCGCTTTTATATCGTCGGACATCGGCAGGGAACAGGCAATCTGGATGCATTGCTGCAACAGTCTACAGCGCGCGCCGAACAAGTCCGACAGCGATTGCTGGATTCGGGAGTGCCGGCAGACAGAGTCATAGCGCAGGGGGTTGGGCCGCTGGCGCCAGTTTGCGAAGTTGCCGATTGTGCCAACCGGATTGAACTGGTCCTGCGTCGCTAGTTAGCCAACCAGCGACAGGAATTCGTTGCGCGTGCTGGAACTGCTACGGAACGCGCCAAGCATGCACGAGGTAGTCATCACCGAATTTTGCTTTTCCACACCTCGCATCATCATGCACATATGCTGCGCTTCGATGATGACAGCGGCGCCGGCCGCATTGGTTTTCTCGACGATGCAACTGGCGATCTCATTGGTCAGGTTTTCCTGAATTTGCAATCGCCGTGCGAACACATCGACGATGCGTGCGACTTTCGACAAGCCGATCACTTTGCCATTGGGAATATAGGCGACATGGCACTTCCCTATAAATGGCAGCATGTGGTGCTCGCACATTGAGTAGAGCTCAATATTTTTGACGATCACCATCTCGTCATTGTCGGAGGGGAACAGTGCGTTGTTTATTACCTCGTCAATATTCATGTTGTAGCCCTGCATCAAAAACTGCATGGCCTTGGCTGCGCGCGCAGGCGTATCTTTTAATCCGGCGCGATCAGGGTTTTCTCCAATGTCACGGAGAATCGATAAATAAGCGTCTTCCATAATATTCACGTGATAATTTGCTAAAGTGTCCGGCGAACCGGCGGCTAAAGTACGACAAGCGGCAGGCGTGGTAAAGCAGAATATAACAGAGAATTGGATGCGTTATGCAAATCAGGGAGTACATTGAGGCCTTAGTCGACAGATTTTTGCAGGCCGATCTTGCCTATGGGCACGGCACAGCCAATGCACGCGATGAAGCGGTTTATCTGGTTTACGGATTGCTGAATATCGACTTCGATCGCGCCATCAACAGCATTGATGAGGAATTATTGCCGGCGCAACAACAGCAACTGGATGCATTGGCACAGCAGCGCATTGAAGAGCACGTGCCTGTTGCTTATTTGGTGGGCAAGGCCTGGTTTGCCGGGCGCGTTTTCAATACCGACCAGCGCGCTATCATTCCCCGTTCACCGATCGCTGAATTACTGGTCAACGATTATCAGCCTTTATTACGTTCGTTTCCCGAACGCATACTGGATTTGTGCTGTGGCGGTGGCTGTATCGGTATTGCCACGGCATTGCAATTTCCAGAGGCTAAAGTCGATTTGATTGATAATTCCCCCGGCTGTCTTGCGCTGGCGCAGGAAAACATCACGCTGCATGGCGTGGCGGATCGTGTGCGGGTGCTGGAAAGCGACTTGTTTGCGGCGGCACAAGGGCCTTATGACTTGATAGTCAGCAACCCGCCCTATGTCTCGGCCGAGGAAGTGTCAGCCTTACCGGCAGAGTATCGACACGAGCCTGCCAGTGCCTTGCTCAGCGAAGATGACGGCCTGGCCATTCCGCTGAGCATCCTGCAGCAGGCAGCCGAGTATCTCGGTAAGGACGGAGTACTGATTCTGGAGGTAGGTCTTAGCGCCGAGCGTCTGCAGTCGCGATTACCGGAAATCCCGTTTCTCTGGCTCGAATTCGAGGAGGGCGGGGAGGGTGTTTTGGCTATCTCCGCCAGCCAATTGCGGCAGTACAGCAGCGCATTGAATTAGTGTACAATTGCGTGCTTTTTTGATGCCCCTACCGTCCCGGCCCGCGTCGCCCCGAGTTTCTTATGTCCGGTAATTCATTTGGCAAATTGTTTACAGTGACCAGTTTTGGTGAGAGCCATGGTCCCGCGCTGGGCTGTGTGGTGGACGGTTGTCCACCCGGTCTGGCGTTGTCGGAAGACGACATGCAGCACGATTTGAATCGCCGCAAGCCGGGCCAGTCCCGCTTCACGACCCAGCGTCGAGAAGACGACAAGGTACGCATCCTCTCCGGTGTCTTCGAAGGCAAGACTACCGGTACGCCGATCGGTCTGCTGATCGAAAATACAGACCAGCGCTCGAAGGACTACGGCAAGATCAAGGATCAATTCCGCCCGGCGCATGCCGATTTTACCTACTTCAAGAAGTACGGTATTCGGGATTATCGTGGTGGCGGGCGCTCATCGGCGCGAGAAACCGCCATGCGTGTAGCTGCTGGCGCTATTGCCAAGAAGTACCTGAAAGAGGTCGCTGGCGTTGAGATTATCGGTTGGTTGAGTCAGCTTGGTCCTATCGCCATCGACAAGGTCGATGTGGCTGAGATCGACAACAACCCGTTCTTCTGCCCGGACGTTGACAAGGTAGCGGCGATGGAAGACTACATGGCCGCCCTGAACAAGGAAGGCAATTCCATCGGCGCCCGCATCACCGTCACCGCGCGCAATGTGCCGGTCGGACTGGGCGAGCCTGTATTTGATCGCCTGGATGCCGATATAGCGAAGGCGCTGATGAGTATCAATGCCGTCAAAGGCGTGGAGATTGGTGCCGGTTTTGCCAGCGTAGAGCAAAAGGGGACCGAGCATCGCGATGAGATCACCCCGGAGGGCTTTCTCAGTAATCATGCCGGTGGTGTGCTGGGTGGCATCTCCAGTGGTCAGGATCTGGTAGCGCATCTGGCTTTGAAGCCCACCTCCAGCATCCGGCAGCCGGGACGATCAATCGATATTCACGGCACCCCCACGGAAGTGGTAACGACCGGCCGCCACGATCCCTGTGTCGGCATTCGGGCGACACCGATTGCCGAGGCCATGCTGGCGCTGGTCCTGATGGATCATCTGCTGCGGGATCGCGCACAGAATCACGCAGTAACACGTTAGAATTCGTTAGTTAATCTTTAAAACCCTTAAATAACATAATGTTATTGAGGTATCTTATTTACTTAAGTTAAGTTGGTGAATGATATGAGTGGCAAGACTTTATACGACAAGATCTGGGATGCACATCTGGTAAAACAGCGGCCTGACGGCACGGCGCTGATTTACATCGATCGTCATCTCATTCACGAAGTCACGTCGCCACAAGCGTTTGAAGGCCTGCGTCTGGCGGGCCGTTTACCCTGGCGCTCTGATGCCAATTTCGCGACGCCGGATCACAACATCCCGACGACCGCCGATGAGCGCAGTCAGGGCCTGGCCGGTATCAAGGACCCGGTGTCCAAGATTCAGGTCAGCACACTCGATGATAACTGTAAGGAATTCAGTATCTTCGAGCTGAAAATGACAGATATACGTCAAGGTATTGTGCACGTCGTCGGGCCTGAGCAGGGTGCGACATTGCCGGGTATGACGATCGTCTGCGGCGACTCGCACACTTCCACGCACGGTGCGCTTGGCGCTTTGGCTCACGGCATCGGCACGTCTGAAGTGGAGCACGTACTGGCCACGCAGTGCCTGATGCAGAAGAAAATGAAGAACATGCTGGTGCAGGTCAACGGCCAGTTGAAGACAGGTGTCACCGCCAAAGACGTGGTGTTGGCCATTATTGGCCAAATCGGCACTGCAGGTGGCACCGGCTATACCATCGAGTTTGCCGGCGAGGCGATTCGTTCCCTGAGTGTGGAAGGACGCATGACCGTCTGCAACATGGCCATCGAAGCGGGCGCCCGTGCCGGCCTTATTGCCGTTGATCAAACGACTCTGGATTACATCGAGGGCCGCCCCTTTGCTCCGAAAGGCGAGATGTGGGAGCAGGCTTGCCAGGCCTGGTTGCAGTTGGTGAGCGATGATGACGCGGTATTCGATAAAGTGATTGAACTGGATGCTGCGGCTATCGAGCCACAAGTGACCTGGGGCACATCGCCCGAGATGGTGGCGCCGATCAGCGGCATGATTCCGGTACCGGCAGAAGAGGCGGACGAGACGCGCCGCAGTAACATCGAAGAAGCCTTGAAATACATGGGCTTGCAGGGTGGCACGGCCATTCGCGATATCAAATTGGACTGTATATTTATCGGCTCCTGCACCAACTCGCGCATCGAAGACTTGCGTGAAGCGGCCAAGGTTGTACGCGGCAAAAAGGTGGCGTCTTCGGTCGAGCTGGCCATGGTAGTGCCTGGTTCCGGCCTGGTGAAGAAGCAGGCAGAGGAAGAGGGGCTGGACAAGATCTTCACGGCAGCCGGCCTGCAGTGGCGGGAGCCGGGTTGTTCCATGTGCCTGGCGATGAATGCCGACCAGTTGGGTGAGGGCAAGCACTGTGCTTCCACCTCCAATCGTAACTTCGAAGGGCGTCAGGGCCGCGGTGGCCGGACGCATCTGGTAAGCCCGGCCATGGCCGCGGCTGCTGCCATTCACGGGCATTTTGTTGACGTGCGTGACTTGGATCTGCAGGAATCAGCATAAGGGATATTGGGAGTTGTCATGAAAAAATTAAGTGTTGAGAAAGGCCTGGTGCTGCCGTTGAATCGTGCCAATGTGGACACGGACTTCATTATTCCGAAGCAGTTCCTGAAATCCATCAAGCGCACGGGTTTTGGCGTCAATCTGTTCGATGAGCACCGCTATCTGGACAAGGGTGAGCCTGATTCTGACAACAGCAAGCGTCCGCTGAACCCGGATTTCGTGCTCAATCAGCCACGCTATCAGGGCAGCAGTATTCTGCTGGCACGGGACAACTTTGGCTGCGGGTCGAGCCGTGAGCATGCGCCATGGGCGTTGGACGACTATGGTTTCCGCGTGTTGATCGCTCCCAGCTATGCCGATATCTTTTTTAATAATTGCTTTAAAAATGGGATATTACCCATTGTTTTAGATAGAGATATTGTTTCCGAGCTGTTTGCAGAAGTGGCTGCGACAGAAGGTTATGAGCTGACCGTGGATCTGCCGCGACAGGTCATCGTCAAGCCCGACGGTAGCGAGATCAGCTTTGAAGTCGATGCCTTCCGCAAGCAATGCCTGCTGGATGGTCTCGATGATATCGGGCTGACACTGGAAGATGCCGATGATATTCGTGCCTTCGAGAACGACTGGCGCAGCCGTTCACCCTGGTATTTTGTGGCGCCCGAGGCTTGATCCAAAGACTCAGGAAGTGCCTGTAACAGATTGATATATAGACATTAAGAGAAAATTGTATGAGTGGTTATGACGTAGCAGTAGTGGGTGCCACTGGCGCAGTTGGCGAGGCAATGCTGAGTATCCTCGAAGAGCGTAAATTCCCCATCCGAAACCTGTACCCGTTGGCCAGCGAGCGTTCGGCGGGGTCCAAGGTGATGTTCAACAACAAGCCGGTTACCGTGGGTAACCTGGCGGAATTTGATTTCACCAAGGCCCAGATTGGCCTGTTTTCAGCCGGTGGCAGCATTTCGGCCGAATTTGCCCCTAAAGCCGGCGCCGCGGGCTGTGTCGTCATCGACAATACCTCGCACTTTCGCTATGACGATGACATTCCTCTGGTGGTGCCGGAAGTGAATCCCGAGCGCATCGCTGACTACAAGAATCGCAATATTATTGCCAACCCGAACTGCTCTACCATCCAGATGCTGGTGGCGCTGAAGCCCATCCGCGACGCGGTTGGCCTGAAGCGCATCAGTGTCGCCACCTATCAGGCGGTTTCAGGTACTGGCAAGGAAGCAATCGAGGAGCTGGCGCGACAGACAGCAGAGTTGCTGAACGGTCGCGAACCTACTTGCGAGGTCTATCCCCGGCAGATCGCCTTCAATGCCTTGCCCCATATCGATGTGTTTATGGACAACGGCTACACCAAGGAAGAAATGAAGATGAACTGGGAAACACGCAAGATCTTCGGTGACGACAGCATCGAGGTCAGTGCCACCTGCGTGCGTATACCGGTGTTCTATGGTCATTCTGAGGCTGTACAGATCGAAACCGTCGAGCCTATCAGTGCCGAAGAGGTACGCGCGTTGCTGGTCAAGGCCCCGGGCGTGAAGGTGGTTGACGAGCGCAAAGACGGTGGTTACCCGACAGCAGTGCACGAATCTGCGGGCCAGGACGCAGTTTTTGTGGGACGTATCCGGCAGGATATCTCTTTTGCCAACGGCATCAATTTGTGGGTAGTGGCTGATAACGTCCGAAAAGGCGCGGCTTTGAACTCTGTTCAGATCGCTGAGGAGTTGATAAAAAGCTACTTATAATGAATACTTGCAGCCAGTAGTGAAGAAACAGGCTTAATTGCCAAGCGCAAGTGAACTTAAGAGCAATTTAGAAGCAGGGCTCATCGTCTTGATGAGTCCGCCCCGGGGATAACTGCGGCACCGCTATCAAGACGCTATAAAACACCTTTCGTAGGGAATTATTGGTGTTTTTTGATAGTGCTGCTGCGCGATGAGAACAAGGGATCATGCTACGAAAATCCGTCGTCATTCTGGCCATGCTGATGTGCAGTATGGCGACTCAGGTTTTTGCCCTGGGGCTGGGCAGGGTCACCGTAGAATCCGCACTCAACGAGCCATTGCGCGTTCGTATTGAAGTCATCCAGCTTGGCGAAACACGGCTGGACGATGTCACAGTGCAAATGGCGTCACTGGATGATTTCCAGCGCTTCAACATCGACCGGGTCGGTTTTCTCTCCAATATCCGCTTTCGCATAGAGTCGACCGCGCAGGGCAACTTTGTTGTCCTGACTTCCAATCAGATTGTCCGCGAACCCTATCTTAGCTTTATTCTCGACACCCGCTGGCCTAACGGCAGGCTGCTGAGTGAGCACACCGTGTTGTTGGACTTGCCGGTATTTAACCAGCAAAACCAGCCGGCGACTCCAGTACAACCGCCGGTCAGTCCGCTCAATCAGGCGCCGGCACAGCCGCAGCCAGCCATCGTTGAACCCGAACGCACGCCAACTCCGCCGCCGGCAGTAACCCCGGCCGAAGTAGACACTGCGCCCGCAGAGCCCGTCGAACAAGCGCCCGAGACTGAAGAACCGGTAGAGCAAGCGCCTGAAGAAGTGCCGGCAGCTGTTGCACCTGAAGTCGACGAGGAAGATGCCGCTGCAGCCGAAGAATCCGAGCTTGCGGTAGAACCGGAAGTGGAGACTGCCCCAGTCGCGCAGGCAGAGCCCGAGCCAGAAACTGAGCCAGTGGGGGTCGATGAAACGCCGGCAGAACCGGAAACCATTGAAACCAGTCCCAATGACACGCTGACGGACATCGCCTTACAGGTGCGTCCCAATAACAACGTCTCTCTGCAGCAAACCATGCTGGCCATTCAGCGACTGAACCCGGATGCGTTTATTGACGGCAACATTAACCGTCTGCGCAGCGGTGAAGTCCTGCGCGTGCCGCAGCTTGCCGACGTGCAGGAGATCACTGCGGCGGAAGCAATTTCAGAGATCAACCGACAGAATCAGGAATTCGCTGATCTGCAGCCGTTAGCTGCACCTGCCGCCGAGCCTGCCGCTGCTGACAATGCGCAAGACGGCGAATTGAGTGTGGTCACGGACACAGGTGATGCAGACAGTGCCGGTGTTGCCAATGATGCCGATATCGATGCCCTGGACCAACGCATTGCCGAGTTGGAGAACACGCTGGCGCTGCAGCAGGAAGAGGCTGATCGGGCGCGCATTCAGCGCGAGGAACTGGAATCGCGACTGGCGGACCTGGATGAACAAATCGCTGCCGCTCAGGAGATCATCCGGCTGCAGGATTTGCAATTAGCCCAGTTACAAGAGTCGCTGGCTAATGCCGCCGCCGAGGCGGAAGCCGAAGCAGCTGCCGCGGCAGCCCAGCAAGCTGCTATTGCCGCAGCAGAAGCAGAGGCGCAGCAGCTGGCAGCCCGCAATGGCGGCCTTATGAACGACATTATGCGCATCCTGACCGGCAACATCATGCTCATGGCTTTTGCCGTTGTTCTGGTGATCCTGTTATTGGTGGTGTTGTTATTGCGCCGTAATCGCAGTGACAAGCTGGAGCCCGCTGACGAGCTGGATGAATTGGCTGAGCAGGAATTCGATGCCGCCAGCGATGACGTCGTGGCGCCGGTGCTAGGCAAGCAGGATGACGACAATTTGGATGACGCCGACATGGATTCCGATGTGCTGGATTCCGAGCTCGACGACATTATTTCGGCGAACGATGATGATGTCGATTTCGACATGGACTTCGAGCCGGAAGATGAGAGTAGTGAGAGTGTATTGGAAGAAGCGGCGGCATTGATAGCAGCGGCGAAGTTGGGTGAAGCCAATGCGTTGCTGCGTGGTGCCCTGGATGAAGACCCCGATGACATGGAAATGCGTCTCAAGCTGGCGGAGGTATTGGCCAAGCAGCAGGACAAGGAAGGCTTTGAAGCGCAGGCCGCACTGATCGCCGAAGCCAACCGTGGCGATCTGGATGTGGTCCTGGAGACATTACGCGACCAGTTTGTCGAAGATGCGTCACTGGAAGACAGTCAACCGCCGGTTGAAGAAGACCACACCAATGCTTTCCTCGATGATCTGGGTATCGACCTGGATGCCTTTGATGACGATGACGACATGCAGGGCTTTGCCGACAAGCCGGCTGCGCAAAGCGACAGCGCAGAAAGTGATGAAGAAAATGATGATGAGAGCTCTGATGAAGACTCTGATAAAGACTCTGATGAGAGCGAAGTAGATCAGGCTGGCGCAGCAGCCACTTCGGCAGCGGCCATTGATGACGATGACTTCGATCTTGCCTTCGATCTCGATGATGACGAAGAAAGTGATAGCGAAAGCGAGCAAGAAGACAAACCCCGAGCTGGCGAAGAAGAAACAGACGCTTTTGAAATTTCTCTGGATGATGAATCCGACGCGAGCGATACGGCGGAGCTGGCGGCAGGCGACAGTAAGGACGCCAGCGATCTGGAGATTGAAACGTTCGCTTTTGACAGTGGCGATGCGGGTACAGAAAAACCCGAGGTCTCTGAATCGGAAGACGACCTGGAGCTGGAAACCTTCGAGTTCAGTACGGCTGATCTGAGTGACGACGAAGAACCGGTCGCGACTGCCAGTGATGACGCGGTTGCAGAAGATGATGACGATAATGCTATCGAATTTGCTTTCGACAAGAGTGAGATCGACTCCGCTCCCGAAGAGAGCAGTAGCGACGATCTCGAAACATTTGATTTTGATCTCGACGACACTGTTATCGAGAAGCCTGCGCCCGAGGCGGCCAGTAAAACAGAATCATCGGAGAACGAAATCAGCTTTGATCTGGAAGACGATGATCCCGATCCACTGACGTCTGGTAACACTGCAACAAGTACTGCCAGTGCAGCCGATGAAGACGACGATTTCGATTTCGATCTGGATGAGTTTGACGTCGACGAGACCGAAACCCCCGACAAGTCTGCCAGCGGGCAAAGTAAATCGGCAGGCGGCAGCGCTGACGATACAGCAGATGACTTTTTTGATCTTGATGAAATTGACTCCTCTGCAAGCAGTGATGCTGGAAATGACGACGGCGATGACGAGCTTGAAGATCTGGAGTTCCTGGCCGACGAAGATGACCTGGAAGTAGAGGATTTGGAGCTGCTGTCAGACGATGATGAGGCGGCGACGAAGCTGGAATTGGCCTACGCCTATCAGAAGATGGGCGATGCCGAGGGAGCGCGTGAGATTCTCAAGGAGGTCGTGAAAGAGGGCAATGCGGATCAGGTGAAGGAAGCCGAAGGGTTGTTAGCCAGTCTGGATCAGCAAGGCTAACTTGTTCGCTGCCCCCATTGAGTGACGATAACGTACATGCCGCCCGCCAGCGCATTGCCCTGGGAGTCGAATACGACGGCTCGGCTTTCAGTGGCTGGCAGAAACAACAATCTCCTGAACTACCCACCGTGCAGGGTGCTCTCGAAAAAGCGCTCAGCAAAGTCGCCAATTGCCCTATAACGACCCTGTGTGCCGGACGCACGGATGCCGGTGTCCACGCTACCAGTCAGGTTGTGCATTTTGATACACCCATTGATCGTGGCACGAAGGCGTGGACCCAGGGCGTCAACAGTCTGTTGCCGAGAACGGTGCGGGTATTGTGGGCGCAGCCGGTTGCCAGTGATTTTCATGCGCGTTTTAGCGCCTTGGCGCGTCGCTATCATTACGTGATCTTGCAACGAGACACCGAGTCGGCGCTGCTGGCAGGCAAAGTGACTCCCATGCGTCAGCAGCTGGACGTTGCGGCCATGCACGAGGCGGCGCAATTTTTACTGGGTGAGCAGGACTTTTCCTCATTCCGTGCCGCTGGCTGTCAATCCAACACTGCCAATCGTAACGTACACCATGCCAGGGTCGCGCAGTGTGGCCCCTTTGTTATTCTGGATATTCAGGCAAATGCCTTTTTGCAGCACATGGTGCGCAATATCGCCGGCAGTCTGCTGGATATCGGCCACGGCAAACAGCCGGTGGAGTGGTTACAGGAATTGTTGCAGGCCAGGGACCGGACACTGGCAAGCATGACGGCCCCGGCCGATGGCCTCTACCTGACCTCGGTAAAATACCCGGCAGAGGCGGAGTTACCACCAAGCCTTAATTTGCCTCCGGTACTGTTGGTCACTGGCCTCGATTCGAGCCAGTCACGCTGACAGTTGCGCTCTATAAAGCGATGGATTGCCTTGCAGCGCTGTAGAGTTGGCTGAATCCGGGGGATTTTTGCTAGAATAGGCGTTTAGCGAGCCTATACCCACCTTGACAAAACTCTGGATAAAAATCTGCGGAATTACTCGAGCCGAGGACGCTGCCGCTGCCGTGGAGCAGGGTGCTGATGCGGTAGGCGCGGTGTTCTATCCTGCCAGCAAGCGCGCTGTGAGCGTTGAGCAATTGCCGGACATTTTTGGCGCCGTGCCAGACCATGTGCAACGCGTTGCCTTGTTTGTTAATCCGCAGCGAGAACTGGTAGATCGTGTTTGTGCCAGTGGCATGATCGACTGGTTACAGTTTCATGGCAGTGAGTCTGTGGCATTTTGTGAGTCCTTTGCGCGTCCTTACGTCAAGGCAATTCATATGGAGCCGGACACCGATGCTGCAGCGCTGGCTAATCTTTACACATCGGCCGAATTCATTCTGCTAGACAAGTATGACAAAGAGGCGCCAGGTGGCACAGGCAAAACATTTGACTGGGAGGCGCTGGCGGCGACTCGCGATCAGTTTGCAGGCAATGTTGTACTGGCTGGCGGTTTGACTGCGGAGAATGTTGGCACTGCCGTTCGGGTTGTACGGCCCGATGGCGTCGACGTCAGCACGGGAGTTGAACAGAGTCCCGGCATTAAAGACAGACAGAAAATTAAGGCATTTATTGAAGGAGCCCGTAGTGGCGAACGTTGAATTTGAAGATATCGGTTTCGATGGTCCGGATGCGAAAGGGCATTTTGGACCATACGGTGGAATATTCGTCGGCGAGACTTTGATCGCTGCAGTTGAAGAGCTGGCAGAAGTCTATGCCGAGCTTTCTAGAGATCCGGCATTCTGGGAAGAGTTCAACTTTGAGCTGAAACATTACGTCGGTCGACCTTCGCCGCTCTATCACGCGCGACGCCTGACGGAAAGTGTCGGCGGGGCACAGCTGTATTTAAAGCGCGAGGATCTGAATCATACTGGCGCACACAAGGTGAACAACACCATTGGTCAGGCGCTATTGGCCCGGCGCATGGGCAAGACACGACTGATTGCTGAAACCGGTGCCGGTCAACATGGCGTGGCCAGTGCTACCGTCGCTGCACGACTGGGGCTGGAGTGCCATGTGTATATGGGTGCCGAAGATGTGGTGCGTCAGGCGCCCAATGTGTATCGCATGAAATTGCTCGGCGCCAATGTCGTCCCCGTGGAGTCCGGTTCACGTACTCTGAAGGATGCCATGAACGAAGCCTTGCGCGACTGGGCCACCAATGTGGATAACACTTATTATATTATCGGCACCGTTGCCGGACCGCATCCCTATCCGCAACTGGTGCGTGATTTTCAATGCGTAATCGGTCGCGAGACACGCATGCAGTCGATGGAGCAGATCGGTCAGTTGCCGGATGCGCTGGTTGCTTGTGTGGGTGGTGGCTCCAATGCCATCGGTATGTTCCATCCCTTCCTCAAGGATGCTGATGTCGCCATGTATGGCGTCGAAGCCGGTGGCGAAGGGCTCGATACCGGCAAACATGCCGCCCCCTTGTCGGCTGGCAAGCCCGGCGTGTTGCACGGTAATCGGACTTATCTGATGAGCGATCCGGCGGGTCAGATTATGGAGACACACTCGGTGTCAGCCGGTCTGGACTATCCGGGTGTCGGCCCAGAGCATTCCTGGTTGAAGGATTCCAGGCGGGTGAACTATGTGGCCGCCACTGACAGTGACGCCATGGCAGCGTTTCACAAACTGACGCGTCTGGAAGGCATTATTCCGGCGCTGGAATCGAGTCACGCGGTAGCCTATGCCCTGAAACTGGCAGCGACCATGCGTCCCGATCAGCATATTGTCATTAATCTTTCCGGTCGCGGCGACAAGGATATTGAGACTGTTGCCCGTATTGAAGGCATCAAACTTTGAGTCCGCTGGCGCAAACAGGAATTTCGCAGCCATGAGCAGAATACATACCGTTTGCGAGCAAGCCGCCAAATCCGGCCGCAAGCTCGTTATTCCCTATATCGTTGCCGGTGATCCGGACACAGATGCGTCGCTCGCTCTCATGCACAAGCTGGTGGAGCAGGGCGCCGATATCATCGAATTGGGCATTCCGTTCAGTGATCCATCTTCTGATGGTCCGGTGATTCAGCGTGGCGTCGAACGTGCTTTGGCAGGAGGAACCACGCTGCGCGACACGCTCGCGCTGGTGAGCCAATTCCGTGAGCAGAACCGCGATACACCGATTGTGCTGATGGGCTACCTCAACCCGATTGAGATTATGGGTTATGAGGAGTTCGTTGCAGCTGCCACCACTGCGGGAATCGATGGTGTCTTGACTGTGGACATGCCGCCAGCGGAATCGAGCGTGCTACATGCCATGCTGCGTGACGCTAATATCGACACTATCTACCTGGTTGCCCCAACGACGACGGCTGCACGCGCTGCCTCCATTGTTGAACACTCCAGTGGCTATCTGTATTACGTATCCCTGAAGGGGGTGACCGGCGCCGCATTGATCGATCATGACTCGGTCGCCAGCAAGATTAGCGAGCTGAAGGCGCTGTCGGCACTGCCAGTGATGATCGGCTTCGGTATTAAAGACGGGGCCAGTGCCGCGGCCATGGCGAAACTGGCTGATGGCGTGATAATCGGCAGTGCACTGGTGGACAAGGTGGCTGGCTTGCAACGAGGCGAGCAGCCGACTGCCGAGCAATTAGCGGCAATTACCGAGGTGATCGCGGTAGCAAGACAGGCCGTCGATACACTAGAATAAGCAAACTATCTCATTGAAATTAAAAGGGATTGGAATTGAGCTGGATTGACAAGATTTTACCCTCGATCAGCACCACTGGCGGCGAAAGCAAGCGCAGTGCGGTGCCGGAAGGGGTCTGGAAAAAATGCCCGCGTTGCGACGCCATGCTGTATCAGAAATCGCTGGCGGAGAATCATGACGTCTGCCCGAAATGCGATCATCACTTGCGCATCACCGCGCGCCGCCGGCTCGAGCTGTTTCTCGATGCCGACCACCGCTCCGAACTCAGCGCCGACCTTGAACCGGTTGATATCCTCAAGTTCAAGGACCTCAAGCGCTATAAAGACCGTCTGAGCACAGCCCAGAAAGGCACCGGCGAGAAAGACGCCCTGATCGTGATGAAAGGTCGCGTCAATGAAGTGCCGGTGGTGGTCGCTGCCTTTGAATTCGGCTTCATCGGCGGTTCCATGGGCGCCGTCGTCGGCGAGAAGTTTATCCGCGCAGTGAACACCTGTATCCGCGAGAAGCTGCCCTTGATCTGTTTCTCCACCAGTGGTGGAGCCCGTATGCAGGAAGCGCTGGTGTCGCTGATGCAGATGGCCAAGACTTCTGCGGCGCTGGAGCGCATGAAGCAGAATTCTTTGCCTTATATCTCCGTGCTGGTGGACCCGGTTTACGGCGGAGTGTCTGCCAGTCTCGCCATGTTGGGCGATATCAATATCGCCGAGCCGAACGCTCTGGTCGGCTTCACCGGGCCGGATGTTATTCGCCAGACTGTGCGCGTGAAGTTGCCTGAAGGCTTTCAGCGCAGTGAATTCCTGCTGGAACATGGCGCCATTGACATGATCGTGCACCGCCGCGAATTACGCGACCGCATTGCCGCGATTCTGCGCAAGTTAATGCATCACCAGCATACGGTTACTCCTGCCCCGAGCGATGAGTGACGCGCCCGATAACGCGGCTACCCTGGAAGACTGGCTGCGTTATATCGGGTCAGTGCATCCACGGACCATTGAACTGGGTCTGGACAGAAGTCGGCAGGTGCTGAGGCGATTGGCGCTGGGCCGACTGGCGCCGACAGTGATTACAGTCGCTGGCACCAATGGCAAAGGGTCTTGCGTCGCCGGTATCGAGTTTGTACTACGGCAGCAGGGGCTGCGCACCGGCGCTTATACCTCTCCCCATCTGCAAGTATTCAACGAACGCGTTCGCCTCAATGGCGAGAATGCCTCCGACGCTGCGCTGATAGCGGCTCTTGCGGCGGTTGATGCGCAGCGACAAGACATCACACTGAGTTATTTCGAATACGCGACGCTGGCGGCTTTTGTGCTGTTTGCCGAAGCGGAGCTCGATGCAGTGGTATTGGAAGTGGGGCTGGGTGGGCGCCTGGACGCCGTCAACCTGATAGATGCAGATCTGGCAGTCATTACCAGTATCAGTATCGACCATGTGGATTGGCTGGGTGATGACCGGGAAGGCATCGGCTTTGAAAAAGCCGGCATTGCCAGAACAGGCTGCCCGCTGGTGTGTGCCGATCGCGATTTGCCGCAGAGTATCCGCCAGCATGCCGAAGACATCGCCGCGCCACTGTATGCCATTGGCGAGGCGTTCGATCTGCAGCGCAGCGCCGAGGCCGGGCAGTGGCAATGGTCTGGCATCGACAGACAAGGGGACGACGCCACTGTTACCGCTATACCCGATGGTAATTTTCATCCCGAGAATTTGGCGGCAATACTGCAGGCGTTGTGTTTGCTGCAGCGGCTGCCGGCCAGGGCGCTGCTGGCGCGATTGGTGGCACTGCCGGTACCGGCACGCTTCGAGCGTCGTCTCGATCCGGACACAGGGCGCAATATCCTGCTGGATGTGGCTCATAATGCCGGTGGCGCGGTACGTCTGGCCGAGCGTTTGCGGGATTTACGGGCGCAGAACCAGGAAATTGGCCAGATTGCTGTAGTGCTGGCGGTGATGGCAGATAAAGACCTTGAAAGCATGACGATGGCGTTACAATCCGCGGTCGACATCTGGTATATTGCGCAGGTCGAAGAAGAGCGTTGTATGCCTGCTCGAGAAGCGGCACAAAGAGTCCAGAAACTCGTCAAGAACGCCGAAATACAGCATTTTCCGTCGGTCACTGAGGCCTACAGCATGGCACTGCAACGCAGCCAACCCGATGACCTGATTGTGGTCACTGGTTCGTTCTACACCGTTGCCGCCATCCGTGATACCAGTGTCCCCATAGTTATAAAGCCAGAATAGCCACGTGCTAAGCCAATCATCCCATTCGACGCGCTGCTGCATGCATAGAATCCGGAATTCAGCAGATTGAAACAGGAAACCAAACAACGCATTGTCGGTGCCATCGTCCTGCTTTGTCTGGCACTGATTTTCCTGCCCATCCTTTTCGATGGAGAAGGTAGCTATCAGGTCCCTGTCACCAGTCGTATTCCTGATCCACCCGTGGTGCCGGCGATGCCTGAACCGGTCCCGACACGACCGGTGATAGTGAATGAGCCGCCTGCGCAAGCGCAAGAGCCAGAACCAATAGCCACGCAAGAGAGTGACGCTGAGCCCGCTGTCGCCGATACAGTCAGTACCGAAACAGTCAGTGCCGAGCCGGACAGCGACGAGCCTGCTGCTGATGCGGCAGAGCCGGAAGTGGCCGTGGTGGAGTCGCAACCGGCTTTTTCTCGCGAGGCACCTGCACTGAATGAAGATGGTCTGCCGGAAGGCTGGAGTGTCCGTCTTGGCGCCTTTTCCGATGCTGCCAATGCCAGCAACTTGCTGCAACGCTTGCAGGATTCCGGCTACAAGGCCTACAGCCAGACCAGCAGTAACGCGCAGGGCGAGCTGACCGTGGTCTATGTGGGACCCTGGCTGGAACGGGGGCTGGCTGAGGACTACCTGCAGGAATTGCAGCAGCAGTTCCAGCTGGCAGGCATGGTCGTGCGCTATGAACTACAGCGGTTATAGAGCTTGAACCCGGAATTGTCGTTGAATGCAGTCGATGCCGCGATTATCGCGGCGACAGTCATTTCCTGCCTTTTCGGCCTGTGGCGGGGATTGATCAAGGAAGTGCTGTCTTTATTGACCTGGATCGCAGCTTTACTGGTCGCCCGGATTTACAGTGAGCCACTGGCGGATGCCATGGCTGGCGTCATCAGTAGCAGTGGCGTGCGTTATGTGACCGCATTTGCCGTGATTTTCGTGGTCATCATGATGATTGGCACGCTGCTCAACCATTTCATGTCCAAGCTGATGAATTTGTCCGGACTGAAAATGATGGATCGTCTGCTGGGTGGTGTATTCGGCATTGCCCGCGGTGTGGTGATCGTACTGGTGATTATCTTTATCACCGGGGCTTTTGTGTCCGAGACAGCGCTGTGGCAGGAATCGATGCTGATTCCCCATGGACAAGCAATAATTGAATGGTCGCGCCTGTTCATTGGCGACTCTGGCGGTATGGCAACGGGGTTAACCCCCCAGAATTAATCAACTACGGAGCAAACTATGTGTGGATTGGTCGGTGTAGTCACGAGTAACGATGTAGGCGTTTGCCTTTACGATACGCTCACCGTATTACAGCATCGCGGCCAGGATGCCGCCGGCATCATGACCAGTGATAACGGCAAACTCAATTTACGCAAGGACAATGGACTGATCCGCGATGTGTTCCGAACCCGGCATATGCGCCGGCTTACTGGCCAGATGGGGATAGGGCACGTACGCTATCCGACAGCTGGCAGCTCCAGTCCGGCACTGGCACAGCCGTTCTATGTAAATTCGCCTTACGGTCTGGCCCTGACCCACAATGGCAACCTCACTAACGCGGCTGAACTCAGCCGCGATTTGTTTAAGGAAGATCTTCGCCACATCAACACCGATTCCGATTCGGAGGTGTTGTTGAATGTCTTTGCCCACGAGCTGCAATTGCGCGGCAAGATCAAGCCCACTCCCGAAGACGTCTTTGAGGCGGTAGAAGGGGTGCACAAGCGTTGCCGCGGCGGTTATGCGGCTATTGTTATGATCACCGGCTACGGCATTGTGGGTTTCCGAGACCGCAACGGCATTCGGCCGCTGGTGTATGGAAGTCGCGAGACCGATCATGGCAAGGAATACATGATTGTTTCCGAGAGTGTTGGTCTCGACGCCCAGGGCTTCAGTATTGAAAGAGATGTGGCACCTGGTGAGGCAGTCTATATCGATGTCGACGGTAAGCTGCATACCAAGGTCTGCGCCGAGCCCGGCCGCCATACGCCGTGTATTTTTGAGCATGTGTATTTCGCGCGTCCGGATTCACTCATGGACAGTATCTCTGTGTACAAGTCACGCATGCGTATGGGCGAGCGTCTGGCTGCCAAGATCAAGCGCGAACGCCCCGATCACGACATCGATGTAGTCATTCCGATTCCCGATACCAGTCGTACCTCTGCACTGGAGTTGGCCAACAGTCTCGGACTGAAGTTCCGCGAAGGCTTCGTCAAGAATCGCTATATCGGCCGCACGTTCATCATGCCGGGGCAGAGTCAGCGGCGGAAATCGGTACGCCAGAAACTCAATGCCATCGAACTGGAATTCCGTGGCAAAAATGTGATGCTGGTGGACGATTCCATCGTGCGTGGCACTACCTGTCAGCAGATTATTCAGATGGCGCGCGACGCCGGTGCCAAGAAAGTATACTTCGCTTCAGCGGCGCCAGCGGTTCGTTATCCCAATGTCTATGGTATCGACATGCCGGCAGCGGCAGAATTGATTGCATCGGGCAAGACAGACAGCGAAGTGGAAGCAGCAATTGGCGCCGACTGGCTGATCTATCAGGATCTGGATGACCTGATCGCTGCCTGTGCCGAAGGTAATCCGAATATATCCGAGTTTGAATGTTCGGTATTCAACGGCGAATACATTACCGGGGATGTGGATGAGATGTATCTCCGTCGCCTGGAAATGCGGCGCAATGATGCCGCCAAGAAAGCCAAGAACGGACAGGAAGTCAGCAAGCAACAAAACCTCGTCGCAGATCTTTCCAGCGACGCCTAAAGGCAACCGGGTAACCGTCTTAAGCAATGTTTTCTCTGAATCTGGACAAGGCCGAAGACGGCCGGGCACAACTGGTGGACAATCAGTATTCGGAAATGGTGCAAGTAGCCGTTACCGAGGTCAGCAAGGCACTACTGGGTAAAGAGCAGCAGATACGCCTGTCTCTTTGCTGTCTGTTTTCAGGCGGGCATCTGCTGCTGGAAGACTTGCCGGGTATGGGCAAGACGACTTTGTCCTATGCACTGGCCAAAGCGCTGGGACTGAATTACAACCGTATTCAATTTACCAGTGACTTGTTACCGGCCGATATCCTCGGCATCTCTGTCTACGATCAAAGTGCGAGTCAGTTTTCTTTTCATCCCGGGCCCATTTTCAATCAGCTGGTTCTGGCCGATGAGATTAATCGCACCACGCCGAAGACACAGAGCGCTTTGCTCGAGGCGATGGAAGAACATCAGGTCACCGTCGAAGGAGAAACCCGCCGGCTGCCGGATCCGTTTTTCGTCATTGCCACGCAGAATCCGATCAATCTTGCCGGTACCTATCCACTTCCCGAATCGCAGCTGGACCGCTTTCTCATGCGCTTGCGACTGGGTTACCCGGATCAGCGTGCCGAAAGAGAGCTACTGGAAATGGATACCGAGCGCGACAAGGTGGAAGCGGTACAGCAATGCCTGCAACTGGAGCAGGTAATCGATTTCCGGCAACGATCTGCCACCGTTAAAGCCAGTTCGGCGTTACTCGACTACGTCCAGCGACTGATTGCGCATACTCGCAGTCATGAGGAATTTCATTTTGGTCTGTCACCCCGCGGTAGCCTGGCATTAATGCGGGCGGCAAAGACCTGGGCACTAATGTGCGGCCGTGATCACGTCGTGCCGGAGGACGTGCAGACGGTTTTACCTCCTGTTGTGGAACATCGATTGCGGGCCATGTCAGACGAAGACGGCCATACCGGCGCCGCATTGGTACAACGCCTGCTCAATGAAGTGGATGTCATCGACTAATTTTTCCGACGACCAAGGCCATGGCCTCTCAACTGCAAGCGCGGATAAAAGAACGATTCGATCTCTGGATAGCCAGACGCATACCGGTTCAGGAAGCGACTACACTCAACCGGCGTATTATTTATGTGCTGCCGACGCGCAACGGACTGATGTTCATCCTCGCGGCTGGCCTGATTTTCATTGGTGCCATCAACTACGCGGTAAGTCTTGCCTTCGGTCTGGCCTTTATGATGGTCAGTCTGTTCATTCTCTCCATCCTGCACTGTTTCAATAACCTCAACCAACTACAAGTCAGTTCCCAGCCCTGCATGCCCGTCTATTGCGGCGAAGAAATCGGCTTCAATATTGTTTTGAGCCGTGCCTTCGACCGCAAGCATGAAAAGCTGGAGTTGCGCTTTAATGACAGCCCCGTATCGCTGGCTGATCTGACGCAGGTGGACCGGGAGCAAGTGAAAGTATTCACCCCGGCAACGCAGCGCGGGTTATTCAAAGCGCCGTTGCTGCGCATAACCACCTACTTCCCGTTGGGATTGTGTCGAGCCTGGTCGGTAGTCAATCTGGATTTACATTGTCTGGTTTATCCCAAGCCGGTGCCCTTTGCCCTGGAGTCTTTCAATAGCGGTACCGGCGGTAATGACGACTCGGCGCTGGTAGTTGCTGGCAGTGAAGATTTTTACGGCTTGCGCGATTATGTGCCCGGCGACTCTTTGCGGCAGGTGGCCTGGAAGAGTGTTGCCCGTGGGCAAGGTATGCATGTCAAACAATTCGTTGATTACCGCGACAGTAAAGTCTGGCTGGAGTGGGATATGTTTTACGGCTTTGCTGTTGAAGAGCGGTTGTCACGACTGTGCTACTGCGTACAACGTCTGGCCAATAGCGGGCAGCCTTTCGGCCTGAAACTGCCAGGCGTGGAAGTGGCACCTGCCACGGGTGCGAGCCACCGCAATAAGCTGCTGCGGATTCTCGCGCTTTACGGAAAGGAGGACTAGGAGCGGATGGAATTGAGCTATCAAATTCCGCGCGCGGCGCTACTGTGGGTGTTGCTGTCAGTGGTGATGGTGACACTGCCGCAGGCAACGAGAATGCCGTTGTGGATCTCCCTGATCGGTATCCTCTGTGTTGTCTGGCGCCTGGCGATTCATGCCGGCAAGCTGGACTATCCCGGCCGCTGGATGCGTTCAGCGGTAGTTATCTGCACGCTTATCTTCACGCTGAGTCAATTGCGCAATATCGGACTGGGGTTAGATAGCGCTGCCGCCTTGTTGTCCCTGGGTTTTGTTTTCAAGCTGATCGAGATGCGCAACAAGCGCGACATCTATGTGGTCATGAGCCTGTGTTTCATCATGTGCATGGTGTCATTCCTGTACACACAAAGTGCGGTAATCACGCTCTACATTACCGCCTGTGTCATTGTCGTACTCACAGCACTGATCAGTTTGCATCGCAGCGACGACAATCAGAGCGGCAAGGCGAATTTCTCTTTGGCGATGAAAATGAGTCTGCAAGCCTTGCCACTCACTATCGTCTTGTTCCTGGTATTCCCGCGTATTGCGCCATTGTGGTCAGTGCCATTCCAGAACAACAGTGGCGAAACCGGTGTCAGCAATGAAATGACCCCGGGCGATCTGGCGCTACTCGGCCGCTCCAGTGAGCTGGCATTTCGCGTTCAGTTCGAAGGCGCGCCACCGCCACTGCATGCCAATCTTTACTGGCGTGGTCTCGTACTGGAACATTTCGATGGCGAGACCTGGCGCCGTAATAGACCGGGATCGTCCTATGCCGAGGCGGCGCAGCGTAATGATTTTAGCTGGGACTGGGAGGACCGGGTCAACACACAGGGCGAGGCATTGCACTACAACGTGATCATGGAGCCTACCCAGCAACCGTGGTTATTCGGACTGCATCTGGCGCAGCGCGAATCGGGTAACTTGTTGCAGTCGCGCAATTTTGAGATTTTTAATAACGGACTGGTCAGCAAACGCTTCAGCTATGACCTGCACAGCTTCAGCAATAACCAGACAGATCTGATCCTGCTGGACAGTGCCCGGCGGCGTGCGCTGGAGTTACCTGAGCGGGGTAATGTGGCCAGTCGTCAGTTCGCCAGGGAATTACGCGCCAGTGTCAGCTCAGATCGTGACTATGTCTATGCGGTACTGGCACATTTCCAGCGCAATCCTTTCTACTACACCCTGAATCCTCCCTTGCTCGGTGAACAGCGCATCGATGATTTTCTGTTCAATACCCGCAACGGCTTTTGTGAGCATTACGCCAGTACCTTTTCCTTCCTGATGCGTGCGGCAGGGATTCCGTCGCGGGTCGTCGTCGGCTATCAGGGCGCTGAATACAACCGCTTCGAAGACTATATGATGGTCTATCAGTATAACGCCCATGCCTGGAACGAGGTGTGGCTTGAGGGAGAAGGCTGGGTACGCTTTGATCCGACGGCTGCCGTTTCTCCCGAGCGCATCGAATTAGGTGTGGAGGCAGCGTTGGCAGAAGACCCGGCATTCATGGAAGAGTCATTGTTCAGTGCCGCGCGCCTGGGTCAGCTGGGCTGGCTCAATACCCTGCGATTGCGACTGGATGCCCTGGAGTACGAATGGAATCGCCGCGTTGTCAGCTACGACCAGTCAGAACAATACGACCTCTTTGAGCGCTTGTTCGGGCAGGTGACGGAGCAAAAGATCTTGTTGTTACTGTCCGGGCTGGCAACGCTGGTGGTCGTGACGCTGGCAATAATAGTGATACGTGGCACGCCGAAAAAGGCGTCGGACCCGGTCAATCACCTTTATCACCGCCTCAGTCGCGAGTTACAAAAAGTAGGGATGCCGAGAGGACGCGGAGAGGGACCAATAGCCTACCGGGATCGGGTGCTGGCTCGTTATCCGGAATTGCAGGAGCCAATGACGGAACTAACGGCGATGTTTGTTGCTGCCAGCTACCGGCAAGCAGACGATCCCCAATCCAGACAAAGAATGTTGCGGGGATTCCGGCAGGGCTTGTTACAGCTGCGATTGAAACTCTTGCCGCTGTCTCGCGTAACGACTAGCCACCGCTAAGACGTACCGTAAACCCGTCCTTCTCCAGCAATTTTTGTAGCGTTTGCCGGTGATCGCCCTGAATCTCCACAGTATTGTCTTTGATGCTGCCGCCGCTGCCGCAACTGGTCTTGAGGCGCTTGGCGAGGGCTTTCAGCGCCTCCGGCTTGAGCGCAAATCCACTCGCCACAGTCACTTCCTTGCCACCCCGGCCTTTGGTCTGGCGCTGAATTCTGATGATGCCATCATTGTGTGCAGGCTGGCGCCGTTGCTGATCACACTGGCATTTTTGCAATGCCTTGCCACAGCGCGGACAGGTGTTGTCACCGGCAGTGGAATAAACCAGTTTGCTGTTGCGCGGCAGCACAGTGCTCAGATCTTGTAGAGTGGTGGCAGGGCGTACTTGTCCTGGCGTGCCTGCTGTTTGCGGGCCTGACGATTCTTGCTGCGCAATGACTTGGCTGCAGCCAGCAATTCCTCTGGCTGGAATCCGGTGTCAGCTGACTCATTGTTGAAAAGATAGTTCTGGATACCCGCTGCGTAACGATGCAGTTCTGGCGTTTCCTGCTGTTGCAGGATGTCTTCCATGCTGCGTACCGGCCGTTCCTTAATGAAGTGACTGCTCCAGATGATGAATGCGCTGCGCACTTTCTTGATATCACGCGCGCGGCAAGCTTTCACCAGGTCACCGTAGGCAACACTTTCGTTGTTCTCCGGCTCATAATGGTCCTGGAAGTTTTTGCTCCAGCGTCCGGTAGTTTGTCGAATAAGGCCATGTTGTGGGGCGATGGTGGCCTTGTAGATAACCAGCAAGGCGATGGTAATGGCCGCGGCAATGACGAGATTGAGCCAGATCGCGCCCACCTCAATAGTTTCAGCTTCCGCCTGTGCATCGATCATATCCTGGTCAATAACCGGGCCTGATTCCAGCAAGTCAGCCAGATTCTGGGTGCTGGCAACGCTCTGTTCGGAAGGCACAGCACCGGCGACAGCTGCCACTTGGATGGTCGTTGCCGGAATGATCGCGGTTTCAAGCTGATCGGTTTCCACGTTCCACCAGGGAATGGCAATTTCCGGAATAGCGATGTCGCCCGCCTGGGTCGGCACCAACGTCATCGACTCTTCACGACTGCCAACGATACGGCCATCGATGAAGGTGCGATCGATTTCCGGAGGATTGGGGTAGAGGTTCAATCCCTGAATGCGGCCATCGGCAAACGGCGGCAGCACGGCGCCATCCAGTCCTTCTGCCCGCATTGTAACAGTGCGCTCGAGAGAGTCGCCGACTTGCAAGTCGGTGAGATCATCACGCCATTCTTCGGTCAGGGTAAGGCTGGTCACCGGTAACCAGAAATCCAGTTCCTGGGCGGCAGCAGGGCGTTCTTTGACATCGATGGTGATGCCATCGATGAAGGCAGTAACGCGACGGGTATTGAGATTGCGGAAAACGAAGTTGCTGGTGCCATCGGTGACTTCGCCGCGGAACAGGATGTCCGGAATCTCCAGCGGTCCGCTGCGCTGCGGGAATATCACATAACGCTTTTCGTAAACGCCGTAGCGCACACCATCAATCAATCGTTCATACTGATTGGGAGAGCCGATCAACTGAATAACCGAGTCAGGCATTTCCAGTTCGGTGAATTGCGGATTGCGTATGCCGTTAATGGTGTAATACAGGCGTACACTGAACAGTAATTGCTCCTGTACGTAAACCGATTCCTTGTTGACGTCGATTTCGAGAAACAGGTCGTCGCTGGACTGGTTGGAGCGGGGCCCCTGATTGACGACGGAAATCTCGATGGGATCGGTTTGCAGGTTGTTGATGCTCAACGCGGGAATAGTCAGGTCGCCCTCGTTGAGAGGAAACAGGGTGACGGTATAGTCAGTCCAGGACTCTGTGCGGCCATTAATGGAGCGTATCTGACTGGACGTGCGCGTGCCCAACACATCAAAGTCATCAGTCAATGGCGTCAGGTCTAACTGCATGCCATTGCGTTGGTCAAAGACTCTGACGGTCAGTGTCAGCGTCTCGCCGCGCGCCAGCTCAGTACGATCGACGGAAACTTCCAGTTCCTGATCTTGCGCTGTGGCAAGCACAGGCAAAAGACAAGTCAGGCAGAACAGGGTGGCTTTGAGCATTCGGCTTACCATATCTGACCTCCGTCACGGGCATTGGCGGTACCGTCGAGTTGTCGCTGTCGGTACTGGTAGCGGAACTTGCGACGTAATAGCTCGCCGGGATCATCTTCTATACGGCGTAGCCATTGTTCCAACGCCTGCTGCTCCTCGAACTCTTCGTTCTCGGATTCGCTCGGTGTATTTTGTTCGCTGTTGGATTCGGAGCTTTCCTGTTCTTCAGGAGGTTGATTCTCCTGCTGTTGTTGCTGCTGCTCGTCCTGGTTGCCTTCCTGGCTCTCCTGATCTTGCTGTTCGTTATTTTCTTGCTCTTGTTCCTGTTGCTGATCGGAATTCTGTTGCGACTGGCTGTCAGAGCTTTCACCTTCTTCCTGTTCAGCAGGGTCGGTCTGTTCCTGTTCCAGTAGCTGCTCAACAATTTTCTTGTTGTGAAGGGCGTCGGCGTGCTCTGGCTCCATTGCCAGCGTGCGCTCGTAAGCGGCGATGGCTTCGGCGTAGTTGCCCATCATGGCCAGTGCATTGCCGCGATTGTAGTGTCCGTCCGGTGTGTCCGAGGCGCTGAAGGCGGCGATTGCCGATTCATAATTCTGAGACCGGTAATTGGCCACACCAGCCCATTCCGGCGATTCGAACAAGGCGGCGGCAGTCGCGGCGTCTTCGTTGGCCATAGCCTCGGCGCCACGCTGGTCTGGCGTTTGCCAGAGGCTGGACCAACCCCAGCCCTGAGCATAGGTTTGCTCCACTGGTGTCAAGGTGCCACCTATCACTATAAACGCCATGGCGAATAGCCAGCCGCGGCGGAAGATGAGGGCAGTAAACGGCAACACCAGTAGCAGAATCCAGGGGCCGGCCTCATACCAGACATCGAATTGCTCATCGACGTCAGACAGTTGGGTATCATCCAGCAGTTCATTGTCAGGCAGCAGATAAGCCAGATCGGAATCCGCCAGCTGGATATCGTGATAGCGGCCGCCGACACGATTGGTCAGCGACTGCAGCACATTGCGGTTTAAAGTAGGTACGACGATAGTGCCGGCATCATCCATCAGGAAGCCGCCATCACTGGTGCGAATAGGGGCGCCTTCTTCCGTACCAATACCCATGACCAGCAATTCGTAATCAGTTGCCTCAATGATCTCGGTAATGCGTTGCTCTTCCTGAAAGCCGGCGATGCCATCGGTCATTAACAGAATTTTGCCCCGGTTCGACTCTATCTCGTCGAGCAAGGCGACTGCTCTTTGAATTGCGGGTACAGGATTACTGCCGAACAGCGGCATGATGTTGGGACTCAGCGACGGCACCAAAGACGCAATGGTGACCACGTCATCGGTCAGCGGAGTGACGGTATGTGAGTCCCCGGCATAGACAATCAATGCCGTCTGACCCTCTTCCCGTAAATCCAGAATGTCGCGCAGTTTGCGTTTGGCCAGATCCAGACGACTGGGATCGTGATCACTGGCAAACATGGACAGTGACAAGTCCATGACAATGACCAGCGCATCTTCGCGTTGCTGTACCGGCTGTGGTAGCTCTTCCCAGACCGGGCCTGCCATGGCCAGGGTGCTGAGAATCCAGACCACCAGTAACAGATAGAGTGGTGTGCGCTGGGCGTTGCTCTTGCTGCGATCGAGCAGGAAGGGTAGCAAGGACTTATCGATGGCTTTGTCCCAGGCCGTCAGAACGGCATTGGTACGCCAGAGCGCGGTGCAGAACAGGACTGCAGGAATGAGTCCCAGCAGCCACCAGGGGCGGAGGAAATGGAAATCCTGCAGCAAGGATGTCGGGATAGACAGTTCCATCAGGCTTGACTCCCGCTGGTAACATCACCGTCTTCTTCATCGAAATTGTCGACACGGGCGCGACCAAACAAAGCCATCCAGGGAATAGAGGCCAGTGCCAACAGAAAGCTGATTAACAATGCCGTGCCCAGCGGGTAATAGAACAGTACCCGTGTCGGGCGGTAGGTCTGGTCGTCCTGCTCGATGGTTTCGAGTCGATCCAGCTCTTCGTAGATATCAACGAGATCACTGACGTCGCGAGCGCGGAAGTAACGACCGCCAGTGGACTCGGCAATTTGTGTCAGCACGGCTTCATCCAGCTCGGCGGATGGATTGATGGCGCGGGCACCGAAGAAGGTGCGTTGCACGACCTGATCGGCGCCGATACCAATAGTGTAGACACGGATGTTTTCCTGCTGCGCCAGCAGGCCAGCCTGCTCGGGCGAGACCGAACCGGCATTATTGACGCCGTCAGTCAGCAGCACGAGTACGCGGCTGTTCTCCGGGCGATTGCGCAAATGGATGACGGCCAGGCCGATGGCGTCGCCGATTGCGGTGGCCGATTCTTCGATAATGCCGATCTCGGCTTCTTCCAACAGTGTGCCGACGGTTTCGCGGTCAAAAGTCAGTGGTGCCTGGATATAGGCATGAGCAGCAAACAGGATCAGTCCGAGCCGATCACCTTCGCGACGCTCGACGAAGTCACCAACGACGGCCTTGACCACATCAATGCGTGAAGCCTGACGATTACCGACGACCATGTCCTGGGCTTCCATACTGCCGGAGATATCTACCGAGAGCATCAGGTCGCGGCCGGTGGACGGCAACTGCACCGGTTCGCCGAGCCATTGTGGGCGCGAGGCCGCCAGTACAACCAGTAGCCAGATCAGGGCACAACAAACCAGATTGAGGCGACGGCCGCTGGCAATATTGTCATTGTCCGATTGCAGTGAAGACAGCACGCCAAAGAATGGCACATACAGCGCTGCATCCTGTCGCGGCGCCTGCGGCATGAAGCGGTAGACCAGATAGGGTAAGGGCAGCAAGACAAAGACCCAGGGCCAGGTGAACTCCAGCATTAGCGGCTCACTCCCTGAGGTTGTGGCAGAGTCTTGTTACGCACATAAAGGTCATTGATCCAGGACCGGGAAAAGTCGAACAGGGCATTGCAGTCCACTTCGAGATTCTCCTGGAAGCGGCCATGGCTGAGGGCGTTGGCGAGTGCTTCATCCAGGGTGGCGCTGCTGGCATTATCACGAATAAAGCTTATCCAGCGCTCGCCACTGAGGCTGGCGACGTTATCCTGAGGGAAATGCACCATGGCGACCCGGCGCAGGACAGAATTTGCCTCGTTGACAAAGCGTAATTTGGCACTACCAGCGGCGTCGCTGCTCTCGGCGTAATACTGATAACAGCGATCCAGCTCGGCCAGGGCGTGCTGGCGGACCTGACGTTGTTGTGCATTCAGCCAGTAGAGCCGACCCAAATAGGCGGCACCCAGCAAAACCAGTGCTGCCAGTACCCACCAGCCGGGCGCGAGCGGCCACCAACTGACGGCAGCTGGCATATGGATATCTGCCAATTGTGCTAGGAGTTCTTCGCTATCCATTCTCTGATCTGTTCTACCACCAGTTCGTTGGTACGCATCTTGATCAAGCGTACCTGTAATTTGTCCAATTGTGATTCCAGCCGTGCCATGCGTTCATGGAATTGTTCGCGATAGCGACTGCGAATGCGGCTGTTATGCGTGTTGATTGCGCCTTTTTTGCTGCCGTCGGTGATCGAGTACAGGCCGGGGACGGGCAGTGACTCTTCCAGCGCGTCGTAGACGAAACAGCAAATGACGTTGTTGTGGCGAGACAGCTGATTGAGGTACTGAATCGCCTTGTCATCCAGCGTGACGAAATCAGAAATCACATAAAGTGTACTACCGGGCTTCGTGATACGGCGAATCTGCCCCAGCGCATGTGCCAGCCCCGGTTTGAAATCGGGATCTACCGGCACCTGTGCTTGCGGATTCTTGATGTCCTGCAGGTGTTGATTGTACTGGTAGACCTGATTGAGCAAATGCAGGGCCGAACGGCGGCTGCGCTTGGGACGCACCAGCGCCGCATCCACGTCGGAAAATACCAAGCCACCGACGCGATCGCCATTATCTATAGCCAGCCAACAAAAAACTGCGGCAGCTTGAGCAGCAATGACGGACTTGAAGGCTACCTGAGAGCCAAAGTACATGTTGTGGGTCTGATCGACCGCGATAATGACGGGACGCTCCCGCTCTTCGCGGAATACCTTGGTGAAAGGTCGACTCGTACGAGCAGTGACACGCCAGTCAATCAGGCGGATATCATCGCCCGCCTGATAGGGACGAAACTCTTCGAAGTCGATACCGCGACCGCGCATTTTCGACAGGTGCAATCCGGAGATCCCTGCTATTGAACGATATTGGGCGAGATATTCCAGTGTTTTCGCCGCATATCGCTGCACCAGTAATTGTTGCAGGCTGATGGCGGCACCGCGCGCCTGATAGCGTGCGTGCTGGGGGTCAATTTGCAGTCTTGAAGACATTGGCTGAGTCCGCCGCCGTTAAGCCGACGGGACGCGCTCGCGAATAGTCTCCAGCACCTTGTCCGGGGTGATACCGCCGGCCTCGGCTTCAAAGCTGAGCAGAATACGGTGGCGCAAAACGTCAAACATAATTTCCTGAACATCGTCGGGGCTGACAAAATCACGGCCCTGAATCCAGGCATGGGCCCGAGCACAGCGGTCCAGTGAAATCGTGCCTCGGGGGCTGGCACCGAACTCCAGCCAGGAGGCGAGGTCGTCGCCGTAGACCTGAGGATTACGGGTAGCCATGATGATCTGGATGATATATTCCTCGACTTCCGGCGCCATGTGCATTTGCAGGATTTCCTGACGGGCGGCAAAGAGGTCTTCCTGCGCCACCTCTTTTGGAGGCTCGGGGATCTTGTTGGCCGCTTCATCGCGCACCAGATGGAGAATTTGCCGCTCTGCTTCCAGCGCCGGGTAGCCGATTGTCACGTGCATCAGGAAGCGGTCGAGCTGGGCTTCCGGCAGTGGGTAGGTACCTTCCTGCTCGATCGGATTTTGCGTCGCCATAACCAGGAACAATGGTGGCAGAGTGAATGATTCCCGGCCCACGCTCACCTGATGTTCGGCCATAGCCTCGAGCAGTGCCGATTGTACCTTCGCTGGTGCCCGGTTGATTTCGTCAGCCAGTACCAGATTGTGAAAGATGGGGCCTTGCTGGAAACGGAAGGAGCCGTCTTCCGGTCGGAACACTTCAGTACCCGTGATATCACTGGGTAACAAGTCGGGAGTAAACTGGATACGGTGGAAATCGCCTTCGATGGCGCGGGATAAATCCTTGATTGCTTTCGTTTTCGCCAGTCCGGGAGCGCCCTCAACCAGCAAATGGCCATCGGCCAACAAGGCAATCAACAAGCGATCAAGTAAGCGCTCCTGACCAATAATCTGATTCGATAACCAATTTTTGAGTTCTGTTATTATTGCGTGGTGGCTCATATCAAGATATCTCACTACTCTGAGGGGCGCTTTTAGAAGAAGACAGCGATTTTAAAGGTTTTCCCTTGGATGTCTAGGCGAACCTAAAACTTGAAAATAGCACTAATCCCTCACCTCAAACAGGGTGATATTCATCTGCACTCGCGTTTTGCCGCAATAATCCCAAACTGCTCTAAACCAGAGCACTGATTCTATGGAGAGCAACACCCAATGACCGAAAGAACTGCAGCCAATAATGTCCTGCTCCTACCGGTGCTGCAAAAAATTACAGAAAGTTACAGTGTGAAAAGAGCCGAACAGCTGAAACTCTTTGCACGAAAATATTTTGCCAGTTCGGCCAATTCGTTATTGGCCAAAGCCGATGAAGATGACTTGTTTGAACAGGTACAGTCAGCCTGGCGCTTTATCCAGACACGCCAGTCAGTGGCACCGAAGATTGAATTCAAACACCACACCGGGCAAAGCGGCGAATACTCCAGTGAAACACAAGTGTTGTTGCTGCTGAACGACATGCCGTTCGTGATCGATTCGATCCGGCAATGCCTTAATCGCATGGGCGCGGTCATCCACCAGGTCAATAATGCCGTCATTCATTGCAAGCGCTCGCCACGCAAACAGGGAAAAGGCGGGCAACTGCAAGCGCTGGCAGAAGAGCAGAGCAAAGGTTTCAGAGGGGAAGCTTTCAGCAGTATCCGTTGTGCCTATTTGAGTGAGCAGCAGTGTGAGGAGATCGCCAAGGAAATCAAAGCGACTCTGAAACTGGTCAAAGCCGCCGTCGCGGATTTTCAGCCGATGGTGGCGCGTGCAGAGGAAGTGCGGCAAGCGCTATTGGACAACGCTGACGGTCAGCCAGTCTCCAGCGAAGAGTTAGAAGAAACCTGCGAGTTCATCAGCTGGCTGGTGAATAATCATTTTACCTTTCTCGGTTATGAGCAATATCGGCTTACCCATCGCGGCAAGTCGCGCACCATGCAATTGCAGCGTGATTCGCTGCTCGGGGTGTCACGCTACAAGCGGGAAATTAAAGAACGCGCCAAGCTCAGCGCACTGCCGGCCGGGACGGCGGAAGTCATCTTGCGGCAGCAGATATGCAGTTTTGCCAAATCTTCCATTCGCTCGAAAATCCATCGTCCGGCCTACTACGATTATCTGCTGCTGAAAGAGTTCGATGACAAGGGTAACGTCGTCGTCGAGCATCGCTTTACCGGCCTGTATACCTCATCCGTGTACTACCGGCCAGCTATGGATATTCCCCTGGTACGGGCCAAGGTCGGCAATGTCATGAAGCGTTCAGGCTTCTCGCCAAACGGTCATAACAGCAAAGACTTGATGCAGGTGATCAATGCCTTCCCGCGCGAAGAGTTATTCCAGATGTCGGCGGATCAGTTGTTCAGCACTGCCATGGAAATCACCCGTATTCAGGATACTCGCGCTTGCAAGTTGTTCGTGCGCAAGGATACCTACGGTAAATTTTTCTCCTGTCTGGCATACGTGCCAAGGGATATCTACACCACGCGAGTTCGGCAGAGCATACAGAAGCTATTGCAGGAACGGCTGCAAGCCACGGAAGTGGACTATAACGTTTTTCTCTCGGAATCCATGTTGGCGCGGGTGCATTTTATTGTTCGCGTGCCTGCTATTCATCGCGTGCATTTCGATCAGGCTGAGCTCGAGCAAACCATGGCAAACCAGATCAAGCCCTGGGATGATTTCTTCATAGAGGCATTGCGGTCAAGCTATGGCGAAACGGAAGCACACGCTATTCATATGACCTACGCAGACTGTTTTCCGACAGTCTATACCGATGCCTACAGTGCGAAAGAAGCGGTAGCCGATATCAGTCGAATTGAATCAGTGTTGGCGTCCGGGGAGTTGGCCTTGAAACTGGCTCCGTGTCATGGTGACAGCGGCGCGGAACTCCGCTTCAAAATATTCTCGTTACAGAAACAGCTGATGCTGTCGGATGTGGATCCGATATTGGAAAACCTCGGTCTTAATATCATCAGCGAGAAAACAGTGAAGCTGACCGTGGTCGATGGCCGTCATGTCTGGCTGCATGATTTTTCGCTGTTCCGTAAACACAAGAACAGCAAGCTGGACGACGAGATCTTCGCGCGCTTCGAGGACGCTTTCCGCGCTATTTGGAAAGGCCAGTGTGACGACGACGCTTTCAATGCGCTGGTCATCTCTGCCGGCATGCACTGGCGTGATGTGGCTTTGCTGCGAGCCTATGCTGCCTATCTTAAGCAGATCCAGTTTGGATATGTGGCGAGCTTTATCGCCGAGACGCTGGTGCAACATCAGGGCATTACCCGTGACCTGCTGCAGTACTTCTATCTGCAGTTTGATCCCGAGCAGAAGGGCGCTTCCGAGCGCACAAGCAATCGTCTGCGCACACGCCTGCTGGCGAATATCGATGAGGTCGTCAATCTGGCAGAGGACAGTGTGCTCCGTGCCATGCTCGAGCTGCTGGAAGCCACTTTGCGTAGCAACTTCTTTCAGCTTGATAGTGACGGCGAACCCAAGAGTTATTTTTCATTCAAGTTCAATCCGCAAGCGATTGAAGCAATGCCGCTACCCAAGCCACGCTATGAAATCTTCGTCTTTTCGCGCAGGGTGGAAGGTGTACATCTACGCGGCGGCAAGGTTGCGCGCGGCGGCCTGCGCTGGTCTGACCGCAGTGAAGATTACCGCACTGAAGTACTGGGTCTGGTGAAAGCACAACAAGTCAAGAACTCGGTCATTGTGCCGGTCGGGGCCAAGGGTGGGTTTATCGTCAAGGAATCCATGGTCGGCGTCGATCGCAAGCGCCAGATGGAAGTCGGTATAAGCTGCTACAAGACCTTCATCCGCGGTCTGCTGGATCTCACCGACAATGTAATTGAAGGGCGGGTCATCGGTCCGCCGGGCCTGCGTCATCATGATGAAGAAGATACCTATCTGGTGGTAGCAGCTGACAAGGGAACTGCGACTTTCTCGGATATCGCCAATGAAGTCGCTGCAGACTATAACTTCTGGCTGGGCGACGGCTTCGCCTCCGGTGGCAGCTATGGTTATGACCACAAGGCCATGGGGATTACAGCGAAAGGCGCCTGGGTATCCGTGCAACGTCATTTTCGTGAACTCGGGGTCGACGTACAGCAAGAGGATTTCACAGTGCTTGGCATTGGCGACATGAGTGGCGACGTGTTTGGCAACGGCATGCTGCTGTCGAAACATATACAGCTGGTGGCTGCCTTTAACCATCGCCATATCTTTATCGATCCAACGCCTGATGCTGCTACCAGTTTCCACGAGCGACAACGGCTGTTCAAACTGCAAGGTTCAAGCTGGGCCGACTATGACGGCAAACTTATCTCTGCTGGCGGTGGTGTGTTTGAGCGCAGCGCCAAGTCCATTGCCCTGTCTCCGCAAATGCGCGAGGCATTGCAGATCGACAAAGACAAGCTGACGCCCAATCAGTTGATTCATGAGTTGCTGCAAAGCCCGGTAGATTTGATCTGGAACGGTGGCATTGGTACCTACATCAAAGCGTCGAGCGAAGCACATTCGGATGTCGGCGATAAAACCAATGATTCATTGCGTGTGGATGCCAACAAGGTTCGCGCGCGGGTGATTGGTGAGGGCGGCAACCTCGGTCTGACGCAACGAGCGCGTATCGAGTACGGGTTGCATGGTGGTATATCGGTGACTGATTTTGTCGATAACTCGGCCGGCGTTGATTGTTCGGACCACGAGGTCAACATCAAGATCCTGCTGAATCGCCAGCTCAAGGAGTCCAGTCTGACCTTCAGCAAGCGCAACAGTTTATTGAAAGGCATGACCAAGGCGGTGGCTGACCTTGTGCTGGATAACAATTATTCACAAGTGCAGGCTATCAGTCTGGCAAGTACCGATGCACGATTGCGGCACAAGGAATACGCTGATCTCATCAGTTTTCTGGAAGAACATGCCGGGCTCAATCGCAAGCTGGAATTTCTGCCTGCCAATGATGTGTTGGAGGAGCGAGCTGCCAAAGAGGAATACCTGACCCGCCCGGAAATTGCAGTGCTCACTTCCTATATGAAGATGTTGCTGAAGGCACGTCTCGTCGATGCCAGCTATATCGATGACGATTATCTCGAGCCATTCCTCTTCAGTGCATTCCCCCAGGAACTGGTGGAAAAACAAAAAGCAGCAGTTCGCTCTCATCCTCTGCGACGGCAGATCATCGCTACACAGATTGCCAATACGCTGGTGAACCTGCTCGGTCCGAGCTTTATATACCGGATGGTGGAGTCTACTGCCTCGAGTATTGAGGAGGTGGTCAAGGCCACGCTCATCACGCGCGAGGCGTTCGCCATCGATGCGCTCTGGAGTGATCTGGAAGCGCTGGAGATGAAGATCTCAACGAGTGTGCAGATTGAAATGATGGCGCAATTGATTCGTCTGATGCGCCGGGTCACACGCTGGTTACTGCGTAATCGTCGGGGCGACTATGCGATTGCTGACGAAGTGCAGACGCTGGCGAAAGGCGTGAAGCAGGTGAGCAGAATGCTGCCTGATAAATTGCCACCTGATTACCAGTCGATGTACAACGCTCGCTATGAGCAGTTGCGCGAGGAAAAGGTGCCAGAAACAGTAGCGCATGCAGTTTGTCGCAGCGACTTTATCTTCTCGGCAAGCAGCTTCGTAGAAATTCAGCAAAGCACAGGTGAGAGTCTCGCCAAGGTGGTGGACATCTACTATGCCATTGGCGAGCAGCTGCAATTGAACTGGCTGGGCAAGATTATTAACCAGCTCCCTGTTACCAATTACTGGCAGGCACTGGCCCGGGAGACGTTTCTCGATGACCTGGCCTGGCAGCAGCGAGCGCTCAGCCGCAATGTGATTAATGACACGCGCTGCAACGGCGCAGCAGGCAAGCGCGTCGGCCAATGGATCGACCTGCACGGCGATGCCCTGTCGCGCACTGGCCAGATTCTTGGTCAATTGCAATCAGAAGCACAGCCAGACTACGCCATGTTCTCGGTGGCGCTACGTGAACTGTTGACTCTGGCGCAGATCACTGCGTCTCTGGCGCGTTGATATGGAAGCTGATCTGCTTTTCTACACCACGCAGGGCTGCCATCTGTGCGAGCAGGCGGAAGCCTTGCTGGTGACATTGATTAACGAGCGACAAGTCGTTGTGGAAGCAATTGATATCGCGGAGAGCGAAGAGCTGGTAGAACAATACGGCTTGCGCATACCTGTTGTGCAAGCCGTCGCCAGCAAGCAGGAGCTGGGCTGGCCATTCACCTATGCGGAGCTATTCAGCCTAGTTTGATATGCCAGGGTTCGAAGCGCACACCGAACAGGTTGTCGGTGGGATAGCGAATATCGACATAGCCGAGGCCGGCAATCTTGCGATATTCGGCTGTAGCCGAGAAGTCTGCCGTGAAATTGCGCTCGCCGAAGCCTACCTTGCCAATGTCAAAGTCGCCGACACCGTGGTAGGAGTGCCCGGGCGGGGCCAGCGAACGCGAAGCCCGCGAGAGATTGCCCTGGGCTTCAATTGTCTTGGCCAGGAACAGATGCATCTGCTTGACGTTGCTGCGTACACCGGAAGTCAGGATGACGCCGTCACCGACATCACGCTTGATCTGGTTGTAGAGGTTCAGCGATTCTCCTTTCAGCAGGAAGTGTCCGGAGCCGCTGATCTTGCTGACATCCTGACGCGGGATGGCATCAGTAATGTCTGTGCTGATCTTCTCGCCAAAAAAGCCGTAGCGATTGGGGTTGGCGAAAAACACTTCTTCAAGGAAATTCAGTTCTTCGGCAGAAAAGGCGCCAATGGCGGGGAAATTGCGACCCGCCCGCAGCATGTCGTCGAAACTCATCAGGTTGAAATTGCCGTGACCGATATAGGATTCAACCCGTGACAGATGTTGTGTGGTTTGCAGCAGCAGTTGTTCATAACTGCGATCAAGGTAAATGTCACTGGCGAAGATGGCATCGAAATTTCGAATCTTGCGCAGGTAGGTGGCGACATCGTCATCGCTGAGACTGGCCAGATCAAATCCGGATTGCACGGCAGTGGCCGGTGCCGGTTTCGGAATGCCCGCAGCCGGTAACGCCTGTTTGATTTCAATCGCGGTGAATTCAAAACCCTGTTCACCGCGCGGCGGCAGGGGCAAATTGTGCTTGGGCGATCCTGTTCCCGCTGCCGCTGCGGTCGCAGGTGAGGCTTTTTGCGGGGCGAGCGCGAGCGGTGCGCGGTTAATCCGGCGCCACATATACTGGCCACCAAACGCCACGGTACTGGCAGTCAGGAAGCCTTCAAGGAATGCCCGTTTGTGCAAAGTTTTTGTTCTATCTCAAGCCCTTGGCGCAATATAGCAAATTTACACCGGGCGGTTAATAGTCGAGGTGGTCCACCTTCTTGTATCACTCAGGATTGCTCGGGGTTGAGACTCAAGCCAAACAATCGGCAGGCATTGGCGGTGGTGGCAGCCGCGATTTCTGCCTCTGACTGGCCACGGCACTGGGCAATCATGGCTACCACGGCCGGCAAGTATTTGGGTTCATTGCGGCGCGTCTTGGGTCGCGGGTGGATATTGCGTGGCAGCAGGTAAGGGGCATCAGTCTCAATCAGCAGGCGCTCCAAGGGTATTGCTTTGACCGTCTCCTGCAGGTCGACGCCGCGACGTTCGTCACACACCCAGCCGGTGATGCCAATGTACATATCCAGCGCCAGATAGTCGTCCAGTGCCGCTCTGCTGTCGGTAAAACAGTGCACAACGCCTCCCGGTACGCTGCTGCGATGGGCGGCCAGCATTGGCAAGAAATCGACATGGGCATCGCGTTGATGCAGAAACAGGGGCTTTTGCAGCATTGCGGCCAGTTGCAGGTGCTTTTCGAAAACGGCAATCTGGTCTTCGCGCGGCGAGAAGTTACGATTAAAATCCAGACCGGTTTCGCCTACGGCCACTACCAGCTCGTCGGTGCTCAAGGCGGCCGCAGCCTGCAAGTCGGCGGCCGTCACCTGGGCAGCGATGTGGGGGTGAAAGCCTACCGTGCTACGGAAATACTGCGGCCGCTCGGCCGAAAAATCGCGCGCCGCCTGACTGCTGGCCAGATCGGTGCCGGTTAACAGAATGTGTGCGACATCGGCGGCCTGGGCGGCAGCAACGACGGAGTCAAAATCCGGCGCGAAGGATTCATGGGTGAGATTGGCGCCGATATCGATTAATGGCATAGCGAGCAGGGTTACGACGGACAGATCTGGCGAAAAGGCGAGAGTCTAGCGAAACTGCGTTGCAGCCACCAGCCGGCATGGCCAAATCTGGCTATTAATTGTGCAATCCTTGATAATACAACCGTTTACCCACCAGAAAATGCAGGACATGAATGTGGACGCCAAAGTTGAAAAGAAGGCCCTGAACTGGGCCGAATTGGGATTTCAGTATCATAAGACCGATTACCGATTTTCGGCAGTCCATGTGGACGGCGTCTGGAGTGAGGGTGAGTTGGTGACATCGGCCAATTTGTCGATTCACGAGGGTGCGCCAACGCTTCATTACGCCCAGCAATGCTTTGAAGGAATGAAGGCGCAAACTGCAGAAGACGGTCGCATCTTGCTGTTCCGGCCCGATCTGAACAGCATTCGCATGAACGAGGCGGCAGGGCGTCTATTGATGCCGGAAGTGCCGCGTGAATTGTTCATCCGCGGCGTTGAAGAAGCCGTGCGCGCCAACTATGCCTGGATTCCGCCCTATGGCTCTGGTGCTTCTTTATATATCCGCCCGATGCTGATTGGTGTCGGTGAGAATCTGGGGCTCAAGCCCGCCAAGCAGTTTGAGTTCCGGGTTTTCGTCTCCCCGGTAGGGCCTTATTACAAGCAGGGCGGCATGGCAGTGATTTCGCTGGCTGTGTCTGAACTGGATCGGGCCGCCCCGCGGGGCACCGGCAGCTTCAAGGTAGGCGCCAATTACGCTGGTGGCTTGCTGGCTACCCGCAAGGCGCAGGAGTTGGGTGCCAATGAGGCCCTCTATCTGGATGCGCGCGAAGGGCGCTTCATCGATGAGGCCGGGTCGGCAAACATCATTATCGCCCTGGATGACAATACCCTGATCACCCCGAAGTCCAATGCCATCCTGCCTAGCATCACGCGCCGTTCGCTGATGGATATTGCCAGCGGGACATTGAATATGCGCACAGAAGAGCGGGCCATCGATCTGCGTCAGGAGTTTCCACAATTCAGGGAAATGGCCGCCTGCGGCACGGCAGCTGTGTTGTCACCTGTGGGCCGGGTATGGTTTGACGGCGACTGGCATGCAGTGAATGGTGATGGCAGCACGGTGGGCCCGGTCATGCAGAAGCTCTATGACGAGCTCATCGGTATTCAGCGTGGTGAGAAAGCTGACGCCTATCACTGGTTACATGAAGTCGAGCTGTAAGCCCGCTGTGCGAGCTTCTGTTGGACAAGCGACCGCTGTCCATTTCAATTAATTTCGGGTAACTGCCATCACTATGGCAAGAGTTGTAGTGATGGCAGTGTGTCTGTGCGTTGTCTGTTTTTACCGCCAGCCTGTTGTTGAAAATTGCCGGAAGAATTTGTCGAACAGTCATACCATGACAGTTTCTGTATGCCGTTAAATCCTCTCGGAAACCACGTTGGTGCTATTGTGTGATAGCTGGCACTTATTTGCTAATTGTTTGTTCAGCCTCATCTTCCTGCAGCAGTTTGCCGTCTTGATCACCCTTGTGCGCCTCCAGTGTTGCTCATTACCAAGTCCAGAGGCCGGGCTGTCTTATCGTAAAAATAATTTTCCTGCCGTTGTGAGATAAGCCATAGAGCTCCTTAGGCATTGTAATTGCTGAATTTTTTTGCCTGTAAAGTGATGCTCGCCAGCGGATTTGGTTAACATTTTCTGGAGAGAAAACTTGACCGCTGTTGATCTTGCCCTTATATATGTCGCCACTTTAAAGCTCAGTAACCTCAATTCAAGTAAAGAAGTTAGCCCAATTCATGTCGAAATCTTTAGTAATAGTCGAGTCTCCCGCCAAGGCGAAGACTATTAACAAGTACCTGGGACCGGAATTCATCGTCAAGTCCAGCGTCGGTCATATCCGTGACTTGCCTACCAGCGGTAATGGCAAAAAGGTCGATCCGAAGGCGCGTGCCAAGGCGGCCGCCGAAACTCGCAAGATGGCCCCGGAGGAAAAAGCTGCCTATAAAAAGAAGAAGGCAAAGCAGCAACTGGTTGCCCGCATGGGAATCGATCCGGAACACGACTGGAAGGCGAACTATCAGATTCTGCCGGGCAAGGAAAAAGTAGTCTCCGAGCTGCAAAAACTGGCCGAGAACGCTGACAACATCTACCTCGCGACGGACCTTGATAGAGAAGGAGAGGCCATTGCCTGGCATCTCAAGGAGTCTATTGGCGGTAATCCGGAGCGTTACAAGCGGGTGGTGTTCAACGAAATCACCAAGCGTGCGATCACAGAAGCTTTCTCCGAGCCGGGCTCACTGGATATGCGCTACGTGGAAGCCCAGCAAGCGCGACGCTTCCTCGATCGCGTTGTCGGCTTCATGGTGTCGCCGCTGTTGTGGGCCAAGGTGGCCCGGGGCCTGTCTGCCGGCCGTGTACAATCCGTCGCTGTGCGTCTCGTGGTCGAGCGCGAGCGTGAGATCCGTGCCTTCATCCCCGAAGAGTACTGGGAAGTATTTGCCAGCCTCGAGACCGCGCATACTGACAAGTTGCGCTGTCAGGTATTAAAAGACGACGGTGAAAACTTCCGGCCCAATAGCAAGGACCAAACTGACGCTGCACTGAGTATCCTTACCGATGCCGAGTACAAGGTGCTCAAGCGTGATGATCGCCCGACCTCATCGAAAGCCAAACCACCACTGATTACTTCGACACTGCAACAGGCAGCGAGTACACGACTTGGCTATGGTGTTAAAAAGACCATGCTGATGGCGCAGCGTCTCTATGAGGCGGGTTACATCACTTATATGCGTACTGACTCTACGCATTTGAGTAATGATTCTATCGCCCAGTGTCGCGATTACATTGAAAAGAATTTTGGCGACAAGTATTTGCCGGAGAAACCGGCTTATTACAGTTCGAAAGAAGGCGCCCAGGAAGCGCACGAAGCAATTCGCCCTTCCGATGTACGCGTACGAGCGGATCAACTGCAAGGGATGGAGAACGATGCCGTTCGTCTTTACCAGTTGATCTGGCAATTCTTCGTGGCCTGTCAAATGCCGCCAGCCAAATATCTCAGCAGCACTATTACTGTTGCCGCCGACAAGTACGAATTGCGTACCAAAGGGCGCATCATGCAGTTCGACGGTTACCTGAAGGTGATGCCGAGCAAAGAAGAAGATGTTGTACTTCCTGATGTCGAAGTGGGTGAAGTGCTCAATCTGGGCAAACTGGAACCCTTCCAGAATTTCACCAAGCCGCCGGCGCGCTTTACAGAAGCCAGTCTGGTCAAGGAACTGGAAAAACGCGAGATTGGCCGACCTTCCACTTACGCCTCTATCATTTCAACGATTCAGGATCGCGGTTATGTCAAGGTGGAGAGCAAGCGTTTCTACGCACTGAAGATGGGTGACATTGTTGCCGAGCGCCTGCAAGAAAGCTTCGGTGAGTTGATGGACTACGACTTCACAGCCCGCATGGAAGACTCGCTTGATGAAGTGGCAGCTGGCGATACGGATTGGAAAAAGTTGCTGAATGACTTCTATGCCAGCTTCACCTCGCAATTGGCGAAGGCAGAAGCTGAACAGGGAGGCATGCGTACCAACGACCCCACTGATACCGACATTCCCTGTCCGAAGTGTGGGCGGCCAATGCAAATCAGAACGGCTTCTACCGGTGTCTTTCTGGGTTGTTCCGGTTACGCATTGCCACCCAAAGAACGTTGCAAGAGCACTATCAACCTGACTCCGGGCGACGAGGCTATTCGCACCGACACTGCCGAGGAAGCCGAAGAGCAGGAGAATATTTTACTGCGCAAGAAGCACCGCTGCGGCTTGTGCAATACCGCTATGGACCCCTATCTTATTGACGAGAAGCGCAAGCTGCATGTTTGCGGTAATAACCCGGATTGCCCCGGCTTCGAAGTCGAGCATGGTGAATTCAAGATCCGTGGTTATGACGGCCCGGTAATCGAGTGCGACAAATGCGGTGCGGACATGCAGCTCAAGACAGGCCGTTTCGGCAAGTACTTTGGCTGCAGCAGTGAGGACTGCAAGAACACGCGCAAACTGTTGCGCAACGGCGAGGCAGCGCCTCCGAAAATGGATCCGGTTGATATGCCGGAGCTGGCCTGTGAAACCGTTGACGATCACTATGTCTTGCGCGACGGTGCCTCAGGGATGTTCCTGGCTGCCAGTCAGTTCCCCAAGAATCGCGAAACCCGGGCACCGTTCCTGAAGGAATTGTTGCCGCATAAAGACGAGATCGATCCCAAATATGACTATCTGTTCTCGGCGCCAGTAGAAGACAACGAGGGCAACCCGACGCTAGTACGCTACTCACGCAAGACCAAAGAACAGTATATTCAGACAGAAATCGATAAAAAGGCGACTGGCTGGAAGGCGTTTTATCGCGACGGCAAATGGGAAGTGACCCTGCCAGAGAAAAAAGCAGCCAAGAAGGCAGGAAAAAAGACTGCCAAGAAGAAGGCTGCAAAGAAAAAAGCGGCAAAGAAAACGGCGAAATAGTAAGCCAGTAAGTACGTAAGCCAGTAGGTAAACCAGTAGTTAAACCAAAGTCGGGCGGTGTCGCCGTCGCCATGTCAGCTCAAGTGTCCGGTCGTAGCCATGCTGCGACCTGCACATTCCTTTTTTAGTCTCCCTCTACTCTTTAATTCTAGCGCGATATCTCCCTGCCAGTTATCGCTTGCGCTTCGTCAACGGGCAGAAGAGAGCTGAAGAGGGAAGTAGAGGGCAGATTGCTAAAAGCTTTTTACTCGCTTCATAACAGCAGCTCTTGCTTGATATCCAGACACTCTCATCAAATAACCCCATGCAAGCAAAGGGCTTTGCCGCCGCATTGGCGATAATGCCGCTAGTTTGGCAGTTTGTGTAACAGCGCAAAAGCTGACACAGAGCAAGTGTTAGGGATGGAAGCACAAAGTTTGTGCGAATCGAGGGTAGCGGGGAAGAGATCGCGCGCGACGTGTCGCGATCACAACATGACTGGTTAAGCAGGCAAGCAGTGCATAACTGCTTGCCCGTCCACAGCACCGCAGTTTAAATGCTGCGCCGAATAACACCGACACTGATGCCTTCGATGGCAAAGTGTCTCTCGCGCATATCCACCTCAATAGGCGGGAAATCCGGGTTCTCGGCAATGAGATTGACACGAAACTTGCTGCGGCAGGTCTCGAGGCGTTTCACAGTGACTTCATCGTCGATGCGGGCTACCACGATATCGCCGTTGTTGGCGCGATCAGTCTTGTGAACCGCCAGCAAATCGTCTTCATAAATGCCGACATCAATCATACTCGTGCCCTTGACGGTCAGCAGGTAATCGGCAGCCGGGGAGAAAAGATTGGCCGGGATGTCACAGTAGTCGGCAATGGACTCTTCCGCCAGGATCGGGCTACCGGCAGCGACCTGACCGATAATGGGCAAGCCCAGCTGTTCGTTAATGGGCAAACGTATGCCGCGGGAGGTGCCAGGCAACATCTCGATGGCGCCTTTGCGCGCCAGCGCCCGCAGGTGCTCTTCGGCAGCATTGGGGGACTTGAAGCCCATTTGCTGAGCAATCTCCGAGCGTGTAGGCGGAAATCCGGTGTCCTGCAGATAGTCCCGAATATAATCGAGAATCTGCTCTTGTCTGGATGTCAATTTGTGCATCGTTTCGACCTCTGGCGAGCTGACAACTGTAATTATATACAGTTATCTGGCATTCTCAACAAATCTTTAACCGGCGGGAATTTTTCCGCGCGGTGCTCATTGGCGCAATCGGGGGTGTCGGCCTTATAGCGATACACGATGAAGAAAGAGAAGAGGTCACAGGGAGGTGAAACGAGGGGAGGTGCTGGCGCAGGTCAGCTGATAGTCGGTTAATGCAACACGCTTGCTGTGCCGGGCAGACACTGCGATGGGACAGTCAGGGGCGCGAAAGAAGTTGTCGGTAATCAGAGAATCTGAAAGTCGTCACCGTAGTCCAGCAGGTCTGGTTCATACTCGGACAGTGGGCCAGAGAAATTTTCCGGCACCATGGTCTGGTCATTGTAGCTGCTGTCTTCGAGGCTGAGCTCAAAGGGGCTGCGCCAATCTTCAGGCGCCTCGGCGGCAATGAGATAAAGATGGCGCCAGGTTGCAGAGTCGTACTCGCCGACTTCACCGTCGAGCATCTGAAACTCGATAGTGTCACTGGCTTCATCAATTGCTACGACTTCAAACAAGCTTCCGCTGACAACGTCCTGATACCAGGCGGATACTTCAGGCATGAGAGTATTCATGGCTGCGTCTCCTGCGATCGAGTTACAAACTCTGATTTATTAAGTGGGTGCTACTTCGTGTGCTGATTCCTCGTGTGTTCGGCGATCTGGGTTTGTCCTTGTTGCTGCCCTTATTTTTGTTCTTGTTCTTGTTCTTGTTCGTGTTTTGCTTTGCGTCTTGCTCTCTGGTTTCTGCTGAAAATTGCGGGGTTTTTGCGCAAAAACCAATGATTGCCGGGAGTTACTATAGGATCAACTCTGCGTAAAAGAAAAGGCCTTTCGGCGGAAAAATTGTAACAAGGTCAGTGTTGAATCGAACACATTACGGTAAGCGCTTGAGTTCTGGCGAAATGTGATTTTTGCCCACGTCGGGGCTTTCTGTGATAATTCGCCGACTTTCTGCACAGGGACAGGCATATGGCAAGTGATACCCCGTTGATCGGCAAACTCATGCTCGATATCGAAGGGCAGCATCTGAGCGGCGAGGACGAGGTGTTGCTGACCCACCCGGCTGTGGGGGGGCTGATTCTGTTCAGCCGCAACTACACCTCACCAGAGCAAGTCATGGAACTGGTAGCCGCCGTGCGGGCGATTAATCCGGCTATTCTGATTGCTGTGGACCAGGAAGGCGGGCGCGTGCAGCGTTTCCGTGACCAGTTTACGCCATTGCCCGCACTGTCGCTGCTGGGAGATCACTATCGCCAGGATCCGCATGCTGCCATCGCCTTGAGCCGTGACTGCGGCTGGTTGATGGCGGCAGAAATTCTGCGTCTCGGGCTGGATCTCAGCTTCGCTCCGGTACTGGATTTGTATTCGGCGGCCAGTGAAATCATTGCCGAGCGGGCCTTTGCCGCGGACGTCGAGACCGTGGTCAATCTGGCGCGCGCCTACATCGATGGCATGCATGAGGCGGGTATGGTGGCCACGGGCAAGCACTACCCCGGACACGGTAACGTGGTCGCCGACAGCCACCTGGAACTGCCACGAGACGAGCGACCGCTTGCGGAGATCCTTGGCAAGGATTATCAGGTCTTCGCCCGTTGCGCCAATGTGCTGGATGCAGTTATGCCGGCGCATGTGGTGTATCCCGCTGCGGCACCTGAATGCGCCGGGTTTTCCCGCTACTGGCTGCAGGAAAAGCTGCGTCAGGAACTCACCTTCGACGGCGTTATCTTCAGCGATGACTTGAGTATGGCGGCCGCACACAGTGTCGGGGGTATTGCCGACAGGCTGGCAGCGGCGCTGGCTGCCGGTTGTGACATGGTGCTGGTCTGTAATGACCGTCCGGCGGCACTGCAGGCCTGTGACTGGTTACAGGCCAATGACAGCTGCAAGAACAATCGCCTGCATAAACTGCGGGCCAACCCGGGCAAGGAAATCGCCAATCTGTTCAATGAGTCGCGTTGGCAGATGGCGCAAGAGACTATTACGGCATTGCAAGACAGGAAAGAGTAAACGCGGTTATGCAAGAAATACTGGATCTGGAAAGTTTGAGTGAATTGGGTTGGGGCGTCGAACTGTTTCTTGTGGTGCTGGCCACTTTGCTATTGCGGGCTGTGGCCTTGCGACTGCTGCGCGTCCTCGGCAGGCAGCTAAGCAAAAC
>CAZQFA010000012.1:0-4776 GCA_964592245.1 uncultured Pseudohongiella sp.
CGTGCCCGAAATACCCGCTCAAACTATCAGCTTCATCGTCATGATCGGCTTGAATCTGCTCACGTCGATTCTGGCAATTAGTGAATATAGAAGTAATCGCATTACCTTTCTGAAGATGGTCGCCATTGGCCAGACTCTTGCCCTGCTCTGGCATATCGCCAATATCTATTTAACGTTCTTCTCACAGGCAAACATCGTCCTGGCTTTGTCCGCCACCTGCATCTTCGCTTCCAGCCTTTTTTTTCTGGCAGCTGTATTCTACAAAAGCAGTCCAGAAGCATTAAAGTTGACCTGGGTGGTCGTCGGCTATGCAATCATCATAGCGATAGGCATGAACTTCTCGCCGACTGTGCTGGACGCAGCATGGTGGCCCATATTTGGCCTGGTTCTTTACACACCGGTAGCAACTATCCAACGTTTCCAGCTACGATCCAAATGGCTGTTGGCAGCACTGCAATTGTCGGTTGCCCTGACACTGATTATTGGTATTCCACAGCTCAACAATCCCGAGACATTCGAAATTGCTGCTTTCTTCTATTTTCTGGTATCAATCTTTCAGCCGCTCATTACTATTGTCTACATCACCTCTGCCATTCGCCTCAGTCGTCTGGAATTTGCAAAAAAGGAAAACGAATATCGACTCTTCTTTGAATCCGTCAAGGAAGTCTTTTTCCGTATCGACAAGAACGGGCGGGTAACAGCGATCGCACCAACCGTTTCCCAATTTAACGTGACGCAGAGCGATATTATTGGTCAGCCTTTGGCCGCTTTTCTCACCGAGCCGCAGAGTTTCCGCAATCTGTTGCAAAAAAGCAGCGACCAGTTTGAGGCATTTCAGTTTGATGGCGCCTTCAAGACGAATCAGGGAAAGATCGACTGCTGTATTGTTTGCTCGCCTATTAACGACAATTACAACAAAGGTGACTTTCACTTCGTTGGTTCAATTCGCAACACTCATGAGCGTAACCTGCTCGAGCAACAATTTATCGATGCTCAGCGCCGTGAGAGTCTTGGGGTGCTTGCTGGTGGGGTTGCCCATGATTTCAACAATATCCTGCAGGGCATTCTCGGGCACGCCGAATTGCTGCGCGATTATGATGACCTCGGTGCCGACGTGCGCAAACAGCGACTCGGCTCCATCGTAAGCGCTGCAGAATCGGCCGGCACCTTGTGCCGACAATTGTTGCTTTACACCGGGCGCGGCTTTGAACGTAAAGAGGAGTTTGATCTACGTGATACCTTGCATGAAGTTATCGACATACTCAGGCCATCTCACTCGGAAGACATCAAGATTGAATTAAAGATCACTGACTCGCCAGCGCGGGTCTTTGGTGGCAAGAGCCAAATTGGCCAGATCTTCCTGAATCTGATCAAGAATGCCATGGACGCCCTTGGATCATCCGGCACCATCACCGTCACACTGCGGCCACTAGTCATCGCGGAGAGTGAATACGCTCCCGGCGAGACAGGGCCAACTCAACACTTGCCACCTGGACGTTATTTTCAGATATCCGTACAAGATGATGGCCCTGGTATCGATAGCACTATTCAGCAACGCATTTTTGACCCCTTCTTTACCACCAAACAGGATGGTCAGGGACTGGGACTGGCTGCCGTCAGTGGCATCCTCAAAGATCATAAAGGTGCTATCGAATTACATAGCGAGTCAGGCCGGGGCGCCACGTTTACCGTGTTAATTCCCCAGAGCCAAAATAAAGCCAACAAAGTGGCCCCCCAACCGACGCTGGAAAGGAAACAAAGCAAGCAGATTCTGCTGGTCGATGACGACCCCGAAGTGCGCAACGTGGCAGCCAGCATGCTGGAACGTGCGGGTCATCTGGTCACAGAGGCATTCAATGGCGTACACGCTCTGGAAGTCATTGCCACCAGTGAAGCGGAGTTCGATCTCATGGTCACTGATATTCGCATGCCGGAAATGGATGGCGTCGAGCTGGCGCGCCGTATGGCTGAGCAGCAGCCCGATTTACCGATTATTCTCAGCACCGGCTATGCTGACTTGTCAGAGCAACTCACCCCTGCCGAATCGGCAAAATACACATTGCTGCGCAAGCCGTACCGCTCCAAAGACCTTATCTACGCTGTCGAACAGACTGCCTGACCGCAATCTCCCAAGCTTTTTCCTCGCTGCTCTAAAATCGGCTCTAGTCTGGAATCTCACCAATCGAATGCTAATCATTCTCATTATCATTGCGAGTTCACACCGGCTTGCGTAGAATGCCCAGTTCAATCGTGCTTTCGGGTCGCAGTCGTCCTGTTTCAGCCCGGCCTTGCACGATTGCCGCCTGTTGCTGCATGCCGACAGCCGGGTCAAACAACGTAGCGACTGTAGCGATAAGGGATTCCATGTTTCGTAAAACTCTATTCTGGCTCCATCTCAGTAGCGGGGTTATTGCCGGCCTGATCGTCCTGATGATGTCTTTTACCGGCGTTATCCTGACCTATGAACGCCAAATCATGGCATGGCAAGACCGGGCCTATTTTCAGGAGCCAGCGGCAGGACAGCAACGTCTCGCGCTGGAAGAGTTGATCGAGCTCGGTAGCGACGAAGGATTCGCCGCAACCAGTATCGCGCTGTACAACGAAGAATCCAGTCCGGCGGTACTCAGAGCTGGTCGCTCCGGAACACGCCATCTGAACGCTTTCACCGGAGAGATCTTGCCGGTTCAGGGCGAGACCCTCGATGCCTTCTTCTCAACGGTCACCGGCATCCACCGCTGGTTTAATGTCAGCGGCGATGGCCGTGCCACTGCACGCGATATCACTGGCGCCGCCAATTTATTGTTCCTGTTCATGATTATCAGCGGTCTGTACCTCTGGCTACCGGGCATCTTTCGCTGGAGCACCATGCGCTTGCGTTTGTGGTTCCACCCCAATGCCAAGTCAGGTGCTGCCCGAGATTTCAATTGGCACCATGTTTTTGGTTTCTACTTCGCCATTCCACTGGTTGTCATAGTCGCCACGGCCACGGTCTTTAATTATCCCTGGGCGAATAATCTGGTCTATCGACTGGCCGGCGATGAGCCACCACAACGAGGTGGCGCGTCTGGTGCGGAAGAAGTTCTGCCAGCACCACCTGCCGGAGCGAGTGCTCTGCCTTACAGCGAACTGTTTACCCGTGCAGCCAGTCAAGTGGACGACTGGCGCATGATGACCATGAACCTGCCGGACGGCAGTAACAGGCAAGTGAGTTTTTCAATCGATCAGGGTAATGGTGGAGAACCGCAAAAACGCCACAGCGTCACGCTTGATGCCTACGATGGCAGCGTCGTTGAATGGGCTCCGTTCAATAGCCAATCTGCCGGCCGACAAGCGCGTTCCTGGGTGCGTTTCCTGCATACCGGTGAAGCTTTGGGCCTGGTCGGCCAGACCATCGCCGGGCTGGCATCACTGGCGGGTGTCTTGCTGGTGTGGACCGGACTGGCCCTTTGCCTGCGTCGCTTCCGTAACTGGTTACGTCGTCTGCGCAGTGCATCGGCTAGCACCGCAAAGGCCGATGCCAACCTGGATGTCAATTTAGATGTCAATATAGAGACCAGCCCCGGTCGTTAGCCCGGCAGCTTGCTGATCAGGCTGGATCCAGACGCAGGAAATAGCGCGGCGGAAAACCGGTGCGAAAACGGAAGTTGAAGCCGACGCTGTAGATTTCTCGCACTTCTGCCTCTTCTGTACCTTCCAGCGGTACTGCCACATAAGGCTCGAATTCGTCTTCCATCTCCACTTCTATTTGCGGATTTTCAAGGGCCTGATGATACCAGGCTCGTGGCCAGTGATTCGCTGCCACATAAGCGCGGCCGTCGATCTCTACCAGACGTACAACGCGCTCGTGACGCGTGTTATCTTCATCAAACGTAGCGATGACAATGGTCGTCTGATTCTCCGGCTGATTGACGCCCAGTCGCACCTCGAACAGTACGACCTGTCCAACATAAAGTAGCAGCAGCACGCCGACGACGATTCCAGTCCACTTATAGGCTTTGTTGTTTCTCATTGCTGCCCCCTTGTTTCCCGTTGTTATCGTTTCCCGTTGTTTCTTTCCAGCAAGTCGCTGTTGAACAACATCTCAATCAACCCTGCTTGTCGAAGATTAGAGCATGAGAAGATCGCAGCGCAGCAAGCACTTGCGACATACAGACGATATCGGCAGACAGAGGCCTGCCGCCAAAGAATGCGCCTGAACACTTTCTCACTTGTATACAAGCATGCTGAAGTAATTCTCTGGGAATATTTTTATCCCACATCAAGTTTGTCGATAATCGAAAATAGCGAATGGCTCGGCGCAGCTAATCGGAATGCCGTCGGCGCTTGAACACTTTTGGTATAAATCGGGTTGAACAATAACAGAGGCATACAGCTAAGCCATTCTGCAATTGCCGAAAGCTGAGATATTTTCCCAATTTCAAAACTGTAATAACACGCATTTATGTCACGGGCCTTGCAACCACAATAGTCCGGAGCTAAGCTTTTGCGCGTGAAAAAACTTCCGAAAAAAACAGCCAAACGATCAACCTGTCCTGTGGCGACAGCGTTGGATGTTGTTGGTGACAAATGGACGCTGCTGCTCGTGCGTGACATGGGCCTGATGGGCCGTCATCGCAACAAAGAGTTTCAAAATGGCAAAGAAGGCATTCCGACCAATATCCTGGCCAACCGTCTGAAGTCATTACTCGAGCTGGGATTAATTCGCCGCGAACCCTACCAGAATAATCCGCCGCGCTTCGAGTATCATTTGACTCCCGCTGGCGAGGCGCTGGTACC
>CAZQFA010000012.1:4876-69479 GCA_964592245.1 uncultured Pseudohongiella sp.
ATCACCAATCAGCATCCCCAATTAGAATCCACAGGGCGTGCTGCCAGCGCCGAGGCGCTGACAGCAACCATGGAAAGATGGCGTGATGCATCTGGTCAGGGTCGTGTGGTTCTACAAGCTTCGATTGCGTGCCACATCCCAACACAACTCCTTCTGCATGCGCACTTCACCTGTGGGCAATTGCTCAAAGTAAGTTACACAGATTTCCTCAAAATTTAGACTGAAGCTTTCGGTCAGTCTGTCTTCTCCAGTTGAGCCGCCATTGCTGACACTGGTGATGCGGGCATTGCGCATGCGCAGTTCAATATAAGGGACACCGCCACGATCACCGCCCCCGGATCGCACGACTTGCAACGTTGCTTCGGGTAGCGTTGCGCCGGTCAATACGGCCCAGATCAGTTCAGTTGAAGCCGAATCGAAGAAGTGTACAAAGCTGATGTCCTGCACGTTCGCCATTTGCGTGTTGCGCGCGCTACCGGGCTGGTTAACCCCGTTGCTGGCACCCCAGGACCAGGACAATATATCGATTTCGCCTTCGCGCCCATCTGCCTGACTCTCACCTTCAATATCAGGAATCTTCAGATACATGTCGACGGCGGCGGCTGCCGAACCTGATGCAGTGAAACCAAGTAGCAGACAGAGCGTCAGCAGCGGCAATCGAGCAGTCTTGTTCAGGAACAGTTTGATCGTACAGAATGTTTTCATAGCCTCACCTGTTGAGTTTTCTTGAACGAGTTTTGCAGAGTCCTGACTTTACGTGCTCACCAACATCGTCAAAAGAATAACGTTTTGTACTCTTGAGACTCGGCAAGGCAAAGTCAGGTGAGGCTGAGTGTAGCTTGCGCATGATCAAGGTAATGCAGACCATGCGCCGGATTGCGGACTGGTTCGCAACGCGTAGTAAATTTCACGAGATCACTGCAACATGTGCAGACAAGTCTTACAACATAATCAGGTGCGAGACTTCCATAGCGAATCTTGACGCGACTTGGGGACTTTGGCTTTAAGAACGCTCACCATTCCACCATCGTTTGAAAGCCGCCGTATGCCATACGCTGCATATCAAATGGCATGGACTCTTCAGCAAATTTGGCCAGTCGGGGATCCGCCATCACTTTGGCATTGATAGCATCGCGATCTTCTTTTGAGGCATAAACAATAAAGGCGAACACCACTGTCTCTCCGGCACTGGCGCCAGCGGCTTCTGCAAAAGGCCGCAATCCTGTGACATTGTCATCATCAATAAGGCATTCCTTGTAGTCCAGTGCGCCATGGTCTTTCCATACCTCGGCGCCCAGCGTAGCCATGCGCTTGTAGTCATCCAGCTTGTCTTTGGCTAGCGGAATTACGAATCCATCGACGTATGTCATTGCTTGTCTCTCCTGCTTTGTTGGTTTTATGTAGCCTGATACAGAACTTCCAGTCACGCAATTTCACCATGCAACGCGTTTATATGCTACTGGTGTATTCTTCAAGGCAGTAGCCATCCGCCGCGATTCGTTCGTCCGATAGCAACTGCACGAACGCCTCTTTAATGTCTGCAAATTCAATAGTATCGACGGCTAAATACTGACCGGGTTTGATTGTAATACCTTCGAGCGGCGCTTTAAAAAGCGACGGCCAACACCGTCGTGGAGCATATTCAACGGGCAAAAATTGATGCCGCCAAATTCGCCGCCTTACGGTAGCGCACGGACTGTTGCTGCGGCACCAATCAATCCGCTGACTGATAGCAGGCAAAGAGCAAAAATGAAGTAGTCGGCATGCCTCACTCACACCGACCACTTCGTGCCCAAACTGCTATCTTGACTAGTGCAGATAGAGCTCGCGCAAACGGGCGATGTCAGCTGCATCCACACCCAACTCCGCGTCAAGATAGGCCAGCACGGAGCCATAGCGAGATTCCAGATCGGCGAAGGTGTAATGCAGATAGGAGATGCCTTCTTCGGTGTACAGCGGATTAGGCTGGCGCAGAGTCTCGTCGTCGGAGTAGCTCAGCATCATGGCAGCAAAGGCGTTGTGTTCGGCTGCCGCTTCGAGATCGACATTACCTTGTTCGTTCTCCGGGCGTCGCAATTCCGTCGACAAGTGGTAGTCAGTGAGAATGACATGTCGCGGCACACCCAGTGCAGTGAGCACCAGTGCCGTGGCAACACCAGTTCGATCCTGGCCCGCCGAGCAATTCACCACCAGAGGTGTTTCTGCTGCCAACAGGCGATCAAAAAGTGCAGTGTATTGTGGTTCCAGTAATTCGGGAAAGCCGCGATAGGTATCATTCATGCGGCTGAGCACAGCCTGTTCCGGACTCTCATCTTCTACTGGCGCATTAATCGCCGCGCCCATCAGATCGATGATGCTGTAGTCGACATTGACGTAGTCGATGCCGGCCTGCTCAGCCCAGCGATTGGGAAACAGATCGAGCTCTTCAGAAGAGCGCAGATCCACCACAGTCTGGAAATCAAATTGCTGCAAATAGTTCATATCATCTGGCGTCAGCGACGTCATGGCACCAGAACGGAAGAGCAAGCCTTTGCTGACAGTTTTGCCATCGACTGTCTTGTAACCGCCCATATCACGAAAGTTGGAGCCACCTGCAAGTGGCAGCAAGCGGTCATAGGACGACAGCACCTGCGGGGCGACAGGTGATTCATCGGCATGACTGGCAGGCAACAATAACGAGCCGGTCAAGGCTGTAGTGAGAATGAATTTAATCAACGGCGAGAGTGGTAAGCGAATCGGTAACATGATTAATCCTTGTAGTGCCTTTGGCACAGTTAACAGAAATGTGAAGGTAATCCGGGCGCCGACATTAAGCCGGCGCCCGACTTGCCGCTCAGAAGTTCAACCGGAACCCGAGCAGATAACGGCGACCGTAACTCTCACGCTGATTGACGGTGCCGTTGCCGGCGTAGCGCAGATCGACTTCATCTGTCAGGTTGTTGGCGTTGAGATAGACGGAGGCCAGTCCGCCATTGAAGTCCCAGGGCAATTGATAGGAGAGTGTGAAATCGACGCGCTTTTGCTCACCCCAGACTTCGTCCGGACTCTCGATTGGGCTGATCCATTCGTCGCGATACTGATAATTCACGCGTGCCGACAAACCGTAGTTCTCATAGAAGAGTGAGGCGTTGTAGATCATGTCCGACGTGCCCGGCAGCTGATAGCTGCGACCGTCGATACCGGTAAATTCCGAATCCAGCAAAGTCAGGTTGGCACTTACTCCAAGACCGTCGAAAGGCTCAGGGAGCAATTCCGATGCATCGTGAATAAAGTTGAATTCGATACCGCTAAATTCACCATCACGACCATTGACGGTGCCGTTGTACGTCCAGATCTCACCGGCCGCCGATGGCAAATACACACCGCCATCGATCAGGCTTTCATCGGCGTAAATCACGTTGTCGATCTGGCGATAAAACGCACCCACCGACAGCAAGCTTACTGGTGCAAAATACCACTCGAGCGAGGAGTCCAGCCCGACAGTCTCTTCCGGTTTCAACGTCGGATTACCACCACTGACTTGCCTGTTGATGACATCAACCGACGCCGAGGCGCGCCACTCATTGTAGGTCGGTCGACTGATACCCGAGGAGGCAGAGAGACGTAACTTCAGATCTTCCTGCAGGTCGAAATTGAAGTGCACGCTGGGCAGTATGTTGGTGAAATCATCGGACACTGAAACCGGTGTGCCGTCATTGGTACCACGACTGGTGTAGTCGGTATTCTCGGCACGCACACCGAACACCAGATTGCCCCAGTCGTAATCGAGAGTAGACATGGCATAAAGCGCTGTGATGTCTTCTTCCAGCAGAATGATCTCATCACTGGCCGGGGCCGGAATCGACCACACTGGCGACGCCTCCCATGCCTGGCGCAGACCAATATTGTCAAAGTAAGTACCGCCGATGGAATTGCTCGTCATCGAATCCCAGAGCGCGCCGGTGTTGAATGCATTGACGTCAATGCCAGCCAATCGTGGTGAGGCACCGATACCCAGGGTGCTGTAACCATTGGCCTCACGCTGATCCAGCTGCAAACCCAACTGCAACACAGCGTCACGACCAAACAAAGTGAGCTCGCGCTCGGCATCCAGTTTGAACTTGTCGGCTTCCGCTTCGAGCTGGTCGTCAATGATGAGACCCAGATTCGCCAGCGAGTAGTCGATGTAGGCGGGATCTGCCGCTTGCTGGGTTCCCAGTGCGAACACGTTGACGATCGGGTCTTCGATGTTGCTGACATCGTAAGTGGTACTGGCCAGTCCGATATCGCGAGTAATCGGCAGGAACTGATTGCGTTCGGTGTTTGTACGGTTCAAGCGACCGGTGACGATCCAGTCTCCGGCCAGCAGGTCCATGCCCAGTGTCGTGGTAGCAGTGGAGTTATCGTATTTGCCGTATTCCAGCAGCTGAGTGACAACGGTGCCCGGCACCGCTCCACTGGCGCCAACATCACCTGCCAGTTCGAATACATACTGATTACGCTGCTCATAGTCCGCAAATTCGCTGTACAACGTCGACACAAACAGGCGCTGTACCACCTCATTGCCGCGCCACTCAATGGTGCCACCATATGCTTCGTCTTCGCGCTTCACTTTATAGCTGCGGAAATCCAGCTCATGCACAACAGGCGCGCCTGTTGCCAGATCCGTTTCCATGTCGTATTCACGATTGTCGGTAATCTGCTCACGGCTATTTTCCGAAACAAAGGCAACGAAACCCCACTGATCGCCCGACCAGGACGTTCGCAGCCCGGTTTTTTCCACATCGCCACCACCGAGTTTTTGCTCGCCCATACCGACATCGCCAGACATGGTCCAGCCTTGCTGGTCGAATGGGTTGTAAGTATGGATATTGATATAGCCGGCAATGGATTCACCGGGCATGCTCGGCAGAACCGCCTTGTTGGCTTCAACGCGACTGGTGATTACTGAAGGAAAACTGTCAAACCGCGGGATACGACCATTTTCCGCACCCGGCACATCGATACCGTCAAAGGCGATGCCGGTATAACGGAAGGGCGCGCCGCGCAAATTAATGAAACGCGCCTGACCCTGGTCCCGTTCGATAGCCAAGCCGGGCAATCGACCCAGCGAATCGGCCAGATTCTGATCCGGGAAGCGACCAATGGTATCAGCTGAAACGATATCCATCATGTTGGATGCATTGCGTTTGGCCTGCAACGCAGCCAGTTGAGAATCGCGAATTGGTGATGCCGATACGACTATTTCTTCAACAGACTCCTGCGCATAAACCGACTGGGTGGACAGCGTACTGGTGGTAATGACGGCGACTGCAATCGCAGCAGCCAGTGGCTTGGGTTTACAAAATGACATGCATTTATCCTCCGATTGATAATCCGTGGCAGATTCATCACAACAACCTGCTTTTGTGGGGATAGTTTCGGAGGAGAAATTGACAGTTAAGTGAAAAAGATATCCCTGAAATGAAACTAACATGACAGAGTTGTAAGAAAGGGCACAAGCGCGGGGTATTAGTCGCCCAGAATGATGCGCTCTGGCGGCAACCGCAAACGATAGCGATAACGCGCAGTGCGTTTGTCGCGAATACCTTCAAACAAGTATTCCTGTGCCAGTTCGTCACCAAGCACATGACAAAGTTCGTCTTTGATCTTGCTGCGATTCTGATCCAGTATCTTGGCGCGCAATCCCTTCTCGTAGAGATCATTAATCGCCTTGCGATGACCACCGTGATTTTCCATCATGGCAATCAACTGCTGGGCGCTTGCCAAATCCGGTCGCTTGGCTGCCGGGTTGGTGAACCAGCCCTCCCTGGATTGCAGACGACAGGAGGCGTACCAGTAATAGTAAATAAATGGAGTAGCTGGCAGGTCGATCCACAAACCATGGACTGACACGCGCGAGCCTTTGACATCGAAACGCAAACACGCCGACGCCTTGCCAGCATTAATAGCCACATCCACCGGGTAACCCAATTGAATGGCGCGACTGACCCAGGGCAATTCTGTGTCGGCGACGGTTTTCAAGGCCGGATCGGCACAGAGAGATTCGCAGGCGCTCGCTGCTATGCCTGCCTGTTGCAAAGCGGCGCAGCGCCTTTGCGACTGTGCGCTACGCGGCCGTGGCAAGAAAGCCAGCAGGCAGGAAAACAACAGCGATACGCCGAATTGCCCGCCCCACAGCCGCACCTGATTCAACTCACAACGCACACCTATATCCAGTGAGCGCAGTAATTCGCCCTCTCGCCATTGCAAATTGAATTGCCCGGTGTGTGCAGGCAGTGGCGAATTACTATAACCGTCCAGGGCAATGACTTGCGGTGCACAGTGCATCTGGAAGGCATTGTGATATTCAATGGCTGCAAGGTCAGCATCGATCGCAGCGATTAGGAGTCGCTCAAACTCCGAATCAGAAAAACTGTTAATACCGGCACGCGCTATACCCGCAGGCAGCATACTGCCCAACTGTGTTGACAATGTCTGGATGGCTGAAGCCCGCGTGGCAGTCAGTACCCACCAGCCCGACAGACCTGTCAGCATTACCACGAGCAGGCAGAAGCCTGCTGCGCGACTCAGTGCATGATTGGACATAGATTGACTTTCCCGGGTAACTGCGACGATTCAGGGGCATCGAGCAGGTCATTCTGTACTTGCAAGACGTTATTGATTTTGCAGGGAATTCCCGACTGCAACCAACGCTGGTGCAAGAACCAGGAACCGGACTCTACATTGGCATTGATCAACAATTTCTTGTGCGCTTCCAGCCCTAGTAAGCCGATCATATTGGGACTCATGCTCATCACATCGATTTCACCCTGCAGCAAAGCCACACGCAGGCTCTCGATACTCGGGTAAAATCTGGCATTGTTTTTCCCCAGTTCGATATTGTGCTCCCTGAGCCAGTCATGAGGTTGCAGAAACATCGTCTGGGATTTGGGATCATCGAGAAAACCGACAACGTGAGTAGCAAAATAGTCGGCGCCAGGGTGCGGAGTGTTATTCAGTGCCACCCAGTACAACGGGTAAGTCGGAGTATCGAAAATAATACGGTAATAGTCTGCATAGCTCGGCACCATGCCTTCTACAAGGTGCAAACGATTCCAGAACAGGTCGTAGTTGCCGGCAACGATGTCGCGAGCGGTAAGATGGCTGCGTGCAAACCAGGAGATTTTGACGCTGGCCACCGGCAACTGCGCAGTTTCGCTACAAAGCCCGTCGGCTATCTGCCGCGCATTGAGCGGCGTCAGCGTCAGAATATGAAATTCACGCGTGCTTGCGGCATTTCCTGTCTGGCACTGGTATGAATTGTAGTCAGCCAGTTGCACGGGGGCGACGTCAACGCGAGACAGAACGCTTGTTACCAGTGCAAACATGATGATGACTACGACAACAGACAGACAGTAAATCAACCAGCTTCTGATTGAATCTGTGAACATAAGCGTTGGAGGTAACTGCCCAGAAAACTCAGTCTAGCAAGGCAATTTGACAAAGATGTGAAATTAACAAGTCAACATTATTACCGTTTGGGAACACTTGGCTCCCTGAGCACGTCGTCAAAGTTTCTCCGTCTCGTCATGCCAGCGCAATATTCACACTCTACACTGACCGGAATGCATCAATGATAGTGATTCCTCACAACAGTCAAAGGGGCCGGGCATGATTTCTCCACTCAACAGCAACAGACGCGAATTTCTCAAGCAAGGACTGCACTATGGCTCCATGCTAGCCAGCGTGCTGGCTATGGGCGCGCTACCCGCCTGGGCGCACGGTGCCGCACGACGCATTGGCAACCTGCCCGCCGACCCTTTCACCCTTGGCGTTGCTTCTGGCGATCCGACTCCTGACTCGGTTGTGTTGTGGTCACGATTAGCTGCATCGGTCTTGCAACAGGCCGGGCTTGCCAATGAGACTCTGGCCGTTACTTTTGAAGTCGCTGGCAGTCCTGATTTCTCCACAGTTCTTCGCCGCGGTGAAATCGCCGCTACCGCTGAACTGGGGCATTCGGTTCATGCCGAAATACGTGGACTGGAGTCGAACCGGGATTATTACTATCGCTGGCATGCGGGCAATGTCACCAGCCCGGTTGGCCGCACCCGAACGGCACCGGCAGCCGATGCCGATATTGAAGAGTTTCGTTTTGCCTTTGCTTCCTGCCAGCAATATGAACAGGGCTTTTATACTGCCTATCGCCACATGGCTGAGGAGCAGTTTGATCTCATCGTGCATCTTGGAGATTACATCTACGAGAGCAGCTGGGGTGACAAGCTGGTGCGTCATCATGAAGGTCCCGAAATCATCGCCTTGCAGGACTATCGCAATCGCTACAACACCTATAAGTCAGATCCGGACATTCGTCAGGCGCACGCCTCGGCACCGTGGGTCGTTACCTGGGATGACCATGAAGTCGACAACAACTATGCCGCCGATATCGCCGAGGATGACCAGACGCCGGAGCAACTGCTGCGCCGACGTATGGCCGCCTATCAGGCGTTTTATGAATTCATGCCGATACGTCTGCCGGTAGGACGTCAGGGGCCCAATATGCCAATTCACCGGCGCCTGCGTTTTGGCAAACTGATGGAGATGAGCGTGCTGGACACCCGCCAGTATCGCAGTGACCAGGCCTGCGGTGATGGTCGCAAGACAAGTTGCGCAGAGCATCAAATGAGCGATCGAACGCTGTTGGGAGAAGCACAGCGTCAGTGGTTGTTTCAGCATCTGGCGACTGCGGATGCAACCTGGAATGTATTGGCGCAGCAGATCATGATGGCGGGTCTGCGCAGTGTTAGCGCAGCCGGCGAACAACTGTGGCCCATGGACATCTGGGATGGGTATCCTGATGAACGTCGCGCCCTGCTACAGCATCTGGATACAGTTGGCACGCCCAACCCGGTTGTTCTCACCGGTGACATCCACTCTAACTGGGCCGCCAATTTGCATCTCGATTTTGATGCACCGAACTCAAAGATTGTTGGCAGTGAATTCGTCGGTACCTCCATCACCTCTGGCGGTGATGGCGAGGATTCAAACGACTATGGCCGCGGGCTGATGGCCAACAACCCGCACGTCAAATTCTATAACGCTCAACGTGGCTATGTTGCTGCGACCTTGACGCCTGAACTATGGCGCAGTGACTACAAGGTCATGCCTTATGTGACTCAGGCAGACGCCCCCCTCAGTATTCGCAAAACCTTCGTCACTGAAGCGGGCAATCCGGGCGTGCAAGAAGCCTGAGTAAATTGAGTCAGCGTGATCAATGCATTAATAGCCGCGTCGAATGACACCCTGGGTGGTGCCATCCACAGCGCTGTCGCTAAACCACTGGCGGCTGGCCTCAAAAAGAATTTCGCGATTGCTTTCCCACATGGCGTTATGGGAACTGCAGGCCAGATCCAGCAAGACCTTCTCACTGGCACCCAGGTCTTCATACAGTTCCTGCACGCGTGCCACGGGTACCTGGGCATCATGTATCGGTGCAACAAGCAGCATCGGGTGTTGCGTGCGGCCAACCACATCCGGACCCCAACCCCAGGTTGTGGTGCGTGGCGCCCGTCTGACCCCCGTGCCCCAGGTCGCACCAACCGGGTCTGAATCGAGCATGGCACGCCAGACTGCACCGGCCACCGGCGCCGTATATTGATTCTCGCAGCCTACCTGTCGGTCCCAGTTGTTGCTGAAATCCGTGGCTGATTGTTTTGTCAGGGCCGCTCCGGGTTGTGGCAAATCTTCCGGGCGCGCGCTGGGACGATTGCGGCTATAGGCAGGCGCCAGCATCACCAGACGATCGACCTTTTCCGGATGCTGTGCAGTGTAGCCACCGGTGCGTGGACCACCCAATGACCAGGCCACCAGATGCACGCGCTCAACACCGCGCAGCTCGCGTATGTAATCGACAACTGCGTCGATGTCGTCCCAATCTGATTCGATGGTCGTGGCAGCATAGCCATAGCTGGGTTGGCAATCGGCAGTGATCAGCTGCGGGATGAATTCACTGCGCTGACCTTCACTGAGATTGCAGGCATCGTTCATCACATGCGGTCTGGTTGAGCGGCCATAGCCAGTGGTGTCCATGGCAAAGGTATCGAAGCCGGCTTCTGCCAGATACGCCATCCAGCTATAGCCGGGATAAGGCACATCGAAAGCAACTTCCGCCGGGGTACCGGCGCCATGTACGAACAACACGACTTCACCTTCATCAACCTGCGCCCCGCTTATTACTCGTTCCCGCACATAGATCTGCGCAGTCTCACCCGCCATCGCCGGTGCCAGCGACACGTTGGCGACATAGTGATCAATACTTTGTATTGCTTCCTGTGCCAGCAGCGAGCCGCTAAATACGCTGACGCATAGCATTGCGACGAGCGCTCCGAGTCGATTATTTTGTTGCCGCGAAGCGGCGTCCATGGGGGCTATTTCGTTGTGCGAAGGAAGGGAATACCGGACAGGCAACTGGGACATGGGCTGAACCTCTTCTTCTGTTTTGTTTGTTATTTTTATTGACTGGCAGGGACAGAATAATGGAGTTTCCTGACAAAGGAAACAGACCACGCGGTAACAACAGCCACTACACGAGAGAGGTGGAGGTGGAGGTGTAGTAGGTGAAGGTGTAACTGGGCCAGTGCCTGTCGACTGTGCCAGGAGGTCGACAAATCTGGCCCGGAGAAGATCTACTGGCGGTTACTGCCCGTAGACCACTTTGTTGGCTTTGGCGATGGCCGGTCGGCTCAACATCTCTGCATACCAGCGTTCAATTGCCGGAAAGGGAGAGATATCGATCGAAGTCTGTTCCTTGATCATGAAATAGGCCAGAGCAAAGGGGTCCGCCAGTGTGATCTCGTCACCACAAATGAACTGTGTGGCACTCAGCCTTCTTTCAATCTCCGGCAGCTGTTTGCTCAGCCAGCCTTTGGCTTCATCCAGTACGGCCTGATCCGGCTCTTCCTTCATATAGTGTGGCCGTACGACTTCCTGCCAGAAATGATTGGCCATCCAGCGGCCAATGTGAATATTCATGATATCCAGTATGGCATCGATGTCAGCCGCTTTGACTGCATCGTTGCTGTAGAGCTTGTTGTCATTGATGCGCGCCAGGTAGCGACAGATCGCTGCGCTTTCTGCGATGCAATGGCCGTCGTGCTCGAGCGCAGGCACCTTGCGAAAGGGATGCTTGCCGGCATAGGCATCGGTAGTATTTTCCTGCTTGGCCAAATTGACAAACTTGTACTCGTAGTCAATGCCGAGCTCTTCAGCCGTAGCCACCACCTTGAACGGATTGAAACTGTTAAAACCGTAAATCGTTAGCATGTTCCCCCCTGCTAATTATCTTTTTGTCTGGCAATCCTTTGGACAGTCTTGCTACGACTGCATCCGGCACTGATTCCAGTTATGCTCTCTATTCTGCAAACTCTTAATACTCTGCATACAACGCATACAACCTTCAGACACACCCGACCCTCGCCTGCTTGTACGTCGCAAGCGTTTCAGGCTAAGACATATAATTGCATTATGCAAGTAATAAGCTGACAATAGCATCATGGTTAGCAAGAATGAACATGCCCTGCGCTCTACCTGCCCTCTGGCCTGCGCGCTGGACGTCATCGGCGATCACTGGACGCTATTGGTAGTGCGCGATTTATTGCTGCTGGGCAAGCATGAGTACCGGGAGTTCCTCGATTCACCCGAAGGTATTTCCAGCAATATTCTGAGTGATCGCCTGGAAAAGCTGGAAGGCCACGGCCTGCTCACCTCAATACCGCACCCCGATACGAAACGGCGCAAGCTTTACTATCTGACAGAGTCCGGCAAAGGACTCATTCATGTTCTCGTCGCGGTCGCCGGCTGGTCATTACAACATCATCCGGATTCGGCGACGCAGCAAATGCTAATCGCGGTCGGCAAGCACGCCAGCCACAAAGCGTTTATCAGGCAAACTCTGGCTGATTTGCGCAAGTGGGAGCAGCGCTATGGCATTACCTGATAGCCATACTGCCGGATAGTTTCCTGCACCTCTGCGCTGCGCAGAAACTGCAGCAGCTGCTGACACGCCGCACACTCTTCAGCACTGCTGAGCAGTACTGCATCCTGGCGAATCGGCTGATGCAGCGCTGCCGGTACAGGCCAGCCACTGCCCTGAGAGATCTGTCCGTCGCGCATCACCTGTGACATGGCGACCAGACCAAGTTCGGCGTTGCCCGATTCAGTGAATTGAAATGCCTGGGCAATGTTTTCCCCCATTACCCAGCGTGCTCGCGTGTGCTCTTGCAGTTCCAGTGCCTGCAAGGCTGACACCGCTGCAGCGCCATAGGGAGCGAGGCGCGGATTGGCCAGCGCCAGATGCTGATAGTCATCCCCACGCAACATGTCCGGTCCGGTGACACTCAACTCCGCTGACCACAAGACCAGCCCACCCAGCGCGTAGGTAAAGCGCGATTCACTCACAGCCAGCCCGGCGTCAATCAGCGCTTGCGGCTTTTCCTGATCGGCAGAGAGAAACAATTGAAACGGTGCGCCGTTACTGAGCTGGGCATAGAAGCGTCCGGATGAGCCAAAAGACAGAGTGATCTCGTGTCCGGTCTGCTGTTCGAAACGCTCGGCGATCTCGCGCATGGGTGCAGCAAAGTTGGCAGCCACGGCCACGAGAACTTCATCGGCGTTCGCCAATGGCAACGAAACCACCGTTAGGCACAAACAGGCAAAAAGCCTGTTGCTGACCCGGCGGACCGGGCGGGCTAACAACATCGATACTTTCTGATACTTTTTCGCGATAACTACTCTGCTGTGTAATGGATTATAAACTCGCATTTGTGTTTGTGCCCGAATGCACCATGATCGCCTGACAGTTCAGGCAAGGGATCAGCGATCCGCTCAGGTTTAAATTACGTTATATAGTATATTATATAACGTAATTCGCCAATTCCCTGACGCCCCTTGTCCTGGCCGTTGCCGTTGCCTTTGAGACGAGCGGCTGACACTGGCGGCCATTGCTGCAATCATCGTAGCACTCGCAGCCTGGCGCACATTAGCCCACACAATGGCATAGACGTAACCTGTCCCCGGTGATATTTTCAAATTCCGAATGCCCTGTATAAAAGCCGCTCTTTTCCCGGAGCGCTCTGACAATAAGAGGCTTACAATGTCCCGACTATTTCTACTGCTGATTTCCCTATCGGCAGTCTGCCAGCCTGCATATTCACAGACCAGCCAGCCCGCGCAATTCGACCAGTATGCAAACGTCACAACAGCCATGCTGGAACAGCCGCCGGCGGATGACTGGCTGTCCTGGCGGCGCACGCCTGACCTGAGTGGCCACAGCACGTTGCAGCAAATCAACACCGGTAACGTAGGCGACCTGACTCTCGCCTGGGAAGTGGCACTGCGTCCGGGTGAAAGCATGACAGCACCGCTGGTGCACGACGGAATCATGTTTCTGACCGATGCCAGTAACCGCTTGCTCGCACTGGATGCCACCACAGGTGAAACGCTCTGGGAATACCAGCACCAGTCAACGACAACGGATTTCCGCCGCATTGGTGTCGCGTTGTACGAAGACCTGGTCATCGTGCCGCACAACGACATGGTGATGGTCGCCCTGAACGCCAGAACGGGTGCAGTCGTGTGGGAACAGTCGGTTGCAACACCGACAAGCCTGACTACTGGAGGCTGGTACTATGGCCTGCGTAGTGCACCACTGATTGCCAATGGCGTCATCGTACAGGGAGTGACTGCGACGGGAGTTGCCCGTGGCGGTTTTGTTATCGGCGTTGATGTACAAACTGGTCGCGAATTGTGGCGCTTCTATACCGTCGCTCGCCCGGGAGAAGCCGGCGGCAATACCTGGAACAATCTGGAGCTGAGTGCGCGCAGTGGCGGATCGGTCTGGATTCCCGGTAGTTACGATGCGGAACTTGATCTGGTGTTCCTCGGCACAGCACCGACATACGACACGGCGCCACTACTTGAAGATCTCGGCATTGAAGGCATCAGCAATGATGCCCTCTTCACCAATAGCACACTCGCACTGCGCCCGGCGACAGGCGAGCTGGTGTGGTATTACCAGCATATAGCTAACGATCAATGGGACCTGGACTGGGTCTATGAACGCCAGATCACTGAACTCGAAATAGACGGCGTACAACACAAAGCCATCATCACCGCCGGCAAGATGGCACTGTACGATATTCTCGAAGCCAGTACGGGCGCCTACCTTGGTTCAGTGGATACCGGCATTCAGAACATGATTGCTGCTATCGACCCGGATACCGGTGCCAAAACACTAAGCGCTAACGCGATTCCCAATTACGAAGAACGTCAGTTTATGTGCCCCTACTTGCTGGGCGGCAGGAACTGGCAATCTGCGGCAATGAACCCTGATACTAAAATGTTATACCTGCCGCTTTCAGAAGTGTGTATGGAAGGCGGCCCAATCGGCGGCACTGGTATGCTAAGCTCCGGCGTAGATCCTTCACCGGCACCGCGACCCGACAGTGGCGGCAAATTCGGCCGCATCCAGGCCATTGATCTTGACGCCATGGAGCTGGCCTGGGTGCAGCGCACGCCAACTCCACCGGCCACTCCGATACTGTCTACAGCCGGCGGGTTAATCTTTGCCGGTTATCAGGACTTCAAGTTCAGAGCACTGGCTGCCGCCGATGGCGCAATCTTGTGGGAGACAGATCTGGCTGACATTCCCTCATCGTTCCCGATGACTTATGCCGTCGACGGCAAGCAATACCTGGCGATTATTCGTTCACAACCGAGCCGCTTCACCAGCGCCATGCATTCGATTGTTAAAGGCTATCTGGGGGCACACGGCACTGAGTTGCCGGAGCGTCAGGTAGCACCTGCCATTTTGGTATACGCATTGCAGTAATTTGGAAATGACGTGACGGCCCAGTCGCCTGGCAACAAGCGACCACGTCTGACGTACCTGAACTAATTCCATTTACAACTGGAGAGGAACGCATGGCGTATAACAACGATGAAAAAATCAAGCTAAGCCGCCGGACTTTACTGGCCGGCGCCGGTTCTGCACTGGGGGCCAGCCTGCTGCCGGCAGGCAAGTTGTTTGCACAGAACGCCGCAGACGGAAACTCAGAGGTCGTATTCACCCACACCACTGTGGTCACAAATGATGCACAGCGGCGCACTTTTAGGGACGTGGCACTGGCGGTCGTCAACGATCGAATCGCCGCCATTGGTGACACGGACACAGTCCTGGCGCAGTTTCCCAATGCTGAAGTCTACGATGGCAGCCGCAAGGCACTGCTGCCGGGTCTGATTAACTGCCACGCTCACCTGTCTGCCTCCATCGCCAAAGGCTTCAACGAAGATTTTGGTTTTCCCAATAGCCTGCAGTTACCGGAAAGTCCGGAACGGCTGATGAGCAGTGATGAAGCGACGCTCATGTCAGTCGTTGCGGCACTCGAAGGTTTGCGCTCTGGCACCACCACCATGGTGCAGAACACTGGCGGTATCGCGCGTGATGCCGAATCACTGGTGACCACCGGACAACGCTGGGTGTTTGCTGAATCCGTGCGCGACATCGAAACCGTTGACGGGCCAATGTCACCACCGCGTCTGGCCAACTCGGTACCTCCAACTTTCTCCGATCAGCTGCGCGTCGAAGGCATGCAACGCATTGCAGATCTGCACAGCCGTTGGCACGGCAGCAGTAATGGCCTGATCAGCGTGTTCCCGGCAGCAGCCCTGGCCGAATTGTCATCCCCGCAATTGCTGCGCGATGTTCGCGAATTTGCCGATACACATGACCTGGGTTACACCATCCATATGACTCAATCCACTGCCGAAGTGGAATTCATGTTGCGCTACCACGGGGTGCGCCCGGCCATCTTCCTCGACAACAATGGTTTTCTGGGACCGCGCCTGTTTGCCGCCCACGCACGTTATTGCGATGACACAGAAATCGCAGCGCTGGGCCGCACTGGCACAATCATTACGCATCAAGCCGCAATGGCAGCGAATCGCGGCGTCAGTCCGCCCATTACCGCATTGCGTGCTGCCGGCTGTCCCATTGCCTTGGGCACCGATAACAACAACAACGACATGTTGCATGTAATGAAAACTGCTATCTCGCTGGAGCGCATCCAGCGCAATGATGAGATACCTGGCACCCTTCCGCAGCCAGAAGATATGCTCGCGGATGCCGCAGGTGGTGGCGCGATGGCAGTGAATCAGGTGGATTACATCGGCTCACTGGAAGTTGGCAAGAAGGCCGATATTCTGGTTCTCGATAAAATGAAACCACACCTGACACCGGCAGGCAGAATACTATCGGCCTGGATTCACAATGGCCAGCCTTCGGATATCGAAACCGTCATGGTCGATGGAAAATTCGTCATGCGCGATCACCGCGTCTTGACGCTGGATGAAGAAGCCATCATGGAAGAAGCTTATCAGGTAGGCGAACGCATCTGGGGTCGCATCTTGCGCGACGGCGAGCTACCCCTGCCCCGCTTGTAGGCGAATCTCTACTGAAACTTCTGCTATGCGCGAAGGCTGTGCTGCACAGCCTTCGACGCTGTGAGCTATTCGTAATCCAGTGTCGCCAGCTTGCCGCTGAACACACGATAGACGAACACGGTATAGCCAAGAATAAGCGGCAAGGTGATTACCGTGCCGACAAACACAAATCGCAACGCCGCCTCGGAGGCTGCAGCCTCCCAGATGGTTAACTGACCGAGAATTATGTCGGGGAACAGGCTGTATGCCAGCCCCAGCATGGCCATGACACAAATCACCACCAGCGCGCAGTACAAAAGCCAGCCATACATGCGACTTGTGATGAAGCGCCCGGGACGGAACAACATTGTCAAAATGACAGCGTAAGCCAGCATGCTGGCCATGGGTATCGGCAGCAGACCGATACCGTTCGGCAAGGTAAACCATTTAGCGGCAATGAGTTCACTGACAATCGGTGTGGCAATGGAAACCAGCAACAGGGCGACGCCCATTGGAATCACGGCCAGACGTGCCCAGACCACCGCCTTGTGGAATAAAGTCCCTTCGGTTTTGATGAGCAACCAGGCGGCGCCCAGCATGATGTACAGCGCCGGCATTGAGACCGCAATCAGGATAGAAAAAAGCACACTGATCTGATTGCCGCCCAGACCGGTGATATAGGCACCTACCATCCAGCCCTGACTAAGTGCTGCAAGCAAGGAACCAACCGAGAACAAAGTGTTCCAGAGCTGCCGCTTGCTGTCGCCAGCTTTGACGCGAAAATCAAAAGAGACTCCTCGCAATATCAAACCGAACAACATCAACGTCACAGGCACGTACAGGCCGGTCAGGATAATACCGTGCGCCTGCGGAAAGGCAATCAACAGGATGCCGACCCCGAGTACGATCCACGTTTCATTGGCATCCCAGAAGGGGCCAATGGCGGCGATCATGATGTCTTTTTCCGCTTCATCTGCAAAGGGTAGCAGAATGCCGATGCCCAGATCATAGCCATCGAGGATCACATAGATCAGCAAGGCCAGCCCCATGGCGAAAACGAAAAACAGCGGCAACCACTCACCCATGGGACAGGCCTCCTGTGGCCAATGGTGATTGCTGACTCTCCAGCAAGGACCGTGAGGGCTTGGTGGCCATATAGCGCAGCGCTGCCACGTAGGACAGCAGCAGGAACACATAGAGGCCGGAGTAAGCCAACAGGCTCACCAACACAGTACCGCCGGCATGATCGGCGACCACATCAGCCACTCGCACTTGACCGTGCACAATCCAGGGTTGTCTGCCTACCTCTGATACGTACCAGCCTGCCAGTACAGCCACCCAGCCAGAGAACGTCATCAATGACAGCGTCCGCAGTAGCAGCTTGCTGAATTGCCCCTTACGCAACACCTGCCAGCAAGCCCACCAACTCACCAGTAGCATCAACATGCCGACAGCCAGCATGATGCGAAAGGACCAGAACACCGGCGCGACCGGCGGATGGTCTTCGCCGAACTCAGACAGCCCGGGCACCTCGCCATTGAGTTCATGAGTGAGAATAAGACTGGCGGCGTAAGGAATCCGGATAGCGGCATGGGTCGTGCGTGCCTCCTCATCAGGAAATCCAAACAAGGTAAACGCGGCTCCTGCTTCAGTTTCCCAGACCGCTTCCATAGCTGCGACCTTGGCCGGTTGGTGTTCGAAGGTATTGAGGCCGTGCAAGTCGCCGACCAGAATCTGCAATGGCGCCACCAGCGCTGCCAGGACGATACCGGTGCGCATCACACGCCGGGTTGCCGGCCCGCCGACACCCTTGAGACTGCGATAGGCACTGATACCGGCAATCAGAAAAGCCGCTGTCAGCAAACAGGCGAGCAACATATGCGTAAAGCGGTAGGGAAACGATGGGTTGAAGATAATCTCCATCCAGCTCGCAATCTGAAACTGTCCGTTTTCCAGTGTGAATCCGGCAGGCGTCTGCATCCATGAATTCAATGCGAGTATCCAGAATGCCGAGAAAGTTGTGCCGATGGCAACCAGCGCCGTCGCGACCAGATGCATGCGATTGCTGACACGCTGCTTGCCAAAGAGCATGATGCCGAGAAACGAGGCTTCGAGGAAAAAGGCGGTCAACACTTCGTAGCCGAGAAGCGGGCCGGCGATGTTGCCGGCAGTCTCCATGAACCCGGGCCAGTTAGTGCCAAACTGGAAACTCATGGTAATGCCGGAGACTACGCCCAGCGCGAAGGTCAGTGCGAACACTTTAACCCAGAAATAGTAGGCATACTCCCAGTGCTCACAGTGTTTACTGGCCGCTCCCCGGGCCAAACCGAGAGTGTAACGAAGTCGGAAATAGAGCAGAATCCAGCTCAGACCGATAGTGATAGTCGGAAACAGAATATGGAAACTGATGTTGACGGCAAACTGCAACCGCCCCAGCAGCAAGGGATCCAATTCCATAATGTCTGCTGTTCCCCCTAGCCGCGAGTAACGGACTGATAACCGAAGCGATCGATCAAATCGGTGATGGCCAGATGCTGGGTTAGGTAAATATTGCCGCTGAGCCGATCAAGAAAATTGACCTTGCTCAGGCGATCGTAGACCGGACCTTTGATCTCGCTGATGTGCAAGAGTATACCTTGATCGTACAGACGGGTATTGATCTCCTCAAGTACTTCCAGCGCGCTATAATCCACTTCATTGATGGCGTTGAACATCAAGACCACATGCGCGATGTGGTCATCGCGAAAAACCCGCTCATAGACCAGTTCTTCCAGGCAATTGGCATTGGCAAAAAACAGGCTCTCATCCAGACGCAATGCGAGCACTTCCGGCACCGTATCTACCTTGAATCGCTTTACATTGCGGTAATGCTCGGTGCCGGGCACATGCCCTACTTCGGCTAAGTGTGGACGCGAGGTTCGATAGACATGTAACACCAGAGAAATCAGCACGCCGCTGGCAACACCGACTTCTACACCGTACAGCAAAGTGAGGATAAAAGTGATGACTACGGCAAACCAGTCGCTGCGCGAGAAGCGCCAGGTATTGCGGAATATCGACCAGTCAATGAGCGCCAGCACCGCAACGACAATGGTCGCAGCCAATGTCGCTCTGGGTAGAAAATACAACGCCGGTGTTAACAACAACGCAACCAACGCGATTAAGAACGCCGCATACACTCCGGCAGCCTGCGTTACCGCACCGGCATCAAAGTTGACCACCGACCTGGAGAAACCGCCAGTGACCGGAAACGCACCCGACAGTCCCGAGGCGATATTCGCCGCACCCAAGCCGATCAGTTCCTGATTACCATCAACTTTCTGGCGGCGTTTGGCGCCGAGCGTCCGGCCTACCGAGATCGACTCGACATAGCCAATCATCGAAATAAGGCCCGCCGGCACTATCAGTTGCCGCACCAGTTCAAGTGAGGTCACCGGCCATTGCGGCACTGGCAAGCCCCGGGGTATGTCACCGACAATTGCCACTCCTGCCGCACCCCAATCCAGCCAGTAGACTATCGCCATAGAGACGATCACAGCGAATACAGGAGCCGTTCTTGTCAGCAAACCTGCGACATGCTCACTGACACCAAGGAGATGAAGCAGCGCCTTGCCGCGCATTTTCGCGGTCACCAGCAGACCCAGCACGAGAATGGAAACAGCGAGAGTCTCAGCCTGCCAGTTACTCCACTGCTCAGAAAACGACCACAGCATTTCTGTCACGGTGTCCCCACCACCACCAATACCCAGCAGATGGCGCAGTTGGCTCAAGGCGATCAGAATCGCCGACCCGGAGATAAAAGCAGAAACCACAGCATGAGAGAGAAAATTCGCCAGAAAACCGAGCTTGAAGAGACCAGCCAGCAATAGCATCGAACCCGAGAGCAGGGCCAGAACGATGGCGCCGGAAATGTAATCAGCCGAACCGCTAACGGCAAGTTCCGAGAGAGTCGCCGCCGTTAACAATGATGCCACGGCGACCGGACCAACAGACAAGGTGCTACTGGTGCCGAACAATGCATAGGCCAGGAGCGGTAAAATACTGGCGTACAGGCCCAATTCCGGCGGCAGCCCTGCCAACATGGCGTAGGCCAACGATTGTGGCACCAACATGATCGCCACAATCACAGCAGCAATCAGGTCGGCACCAGCAGTCTCGCGGTCATAGTGCCGCAACCAACGCCATGCGGGCAATGCATGCCAGAGCCTCTGCATTAACTGCTGACTTCCTCCAGCGCTTTTGGTGCAACCAGCCATTCTCGCCCTTTTAACATGGCGTGCCAGTAGACCGGCGGCAAGATGTCAGCCTTGAGAATCCACGCTGCACGCGTCGGCTTGGTGCCTGGCACTAACCATTGCGGAAAAGTCGGCAGCAACTTGCCACCATAGCCAAACTCGGCCAGGACGATTTTGCCGCGCTCGACTGTCAGCGGACAGGAACCGTACCCGTCATAACCCCAGCCTGCTTCCATACCGGCCATCACGTCCACCAGATTTTGCGCGACTACCGGCACTTGCTTGCGTACGGCCGCCATTGTTTTAGCATTCGGGGTGTTCATCACATCACCCAGGCCCCAGATGTTCTTGAAGCGTTTGTGTTGCAACGTATATTGATCCACGTCGAGCCAACCTGCCGCATCAGCCAGATCACTTTTGGCAACAAAGTCCGGCGCTTTTTGTGGTGGACACACATGCAACATATCGAATGGCATGGTGACTTGCTCGGTGGCGTTGTCAGCGGTTTTGACGTTGAAATAGGCTACTTTTTCCGCGCCGTCAACTTTCGTCAGATTGTGATTGAAATGAACCTGCGCATTGTACTTGTCGACATAGGATTGCAGTGCGGGCACATAGTCCGACACACCGAATAACACACCGCCAGCGTTGGCAAAGTCTACCTGAATGTCGCGCAAGACACCCTGCCTGAACCAATGGTCGCAGGACAGATACATCGCTTTCTGCGGAGCGCCCGCACACTTGATCGGCATGGGAGGCTGGGTAAATACCGCCTTGCCTGATTTCAATTCCTGCACCAGCTTCCATGTATAGGGAGCCAATTTGTATAAATAGTTTGACGTGACGCCATTTTGACCCAGCGTATCGCGGAGGCCCTCAACGGCGTCCCAATCGAGGCTTAACCCGGGCGTCACTATCAGCTGCTTATAATGCAAGTGCTGACCATTATCCAGCTGCACTTCATTCTGCTCAGGCGAGAATCCCACCACTGCCTGACGAATCCAGGAAATACCATGGGGGATCAATGACTGCATATCGCGGCGTGTTTTCTCGGCATTGAATACACCTCCGCCCACCATCGTCCACCCCGGCTGGTAAAAATGTTCCGCAGCAGGGTCCACGACAACGATACGCAAACGGTGATCGCGGCTACGCAAACTTGCCGCTACAGAGATGCCACCTGATCCCGCACCGACAATCACCACATCATAAGAAGGCTTGGCTGTAGATGAACCGTTATCGCCGGCTGCCTTTTCTGCAGTGCCAGGTCCGGAAGAGTAAGCGTTGATCACAGCACTCATGTCAAACCCGGTAGCCTTGGCTGCCTGTTCGATCTCACTACGGTCAGCACCCTCACTGACCACAGCTGCGGTGTAGAGACTCAGAGACCGATTGCCGGTGCGACAATACGCATGAATCTTGCGCCCCGACTGCAACACAGTCTTGAAGCGGGCAACATGATCGGGGCTCAGTTCGCCACTTTTGAAGGTGATGTTTTGCAACTCCATCCCTAACTCGCGTGCTGCTTTCTCAATTTCGCTACTGGCCGTCTGATCTGCTGCTTCACCATCGGGACGATTGCAGACAATCACCTCGACACCCTGACTGGCGAGCCCGGCCAGATCCTGTGGTTCAATCTGGTCGGAAATACTGACTTGTTCGCTGACTGCTTGTTGTTTCATCTTTGGTGTCCTCTATGCTATTTCCATTGTTGTGCTAGCGGAATGCATCGACAGGTAATTTCAAATAAATGACGTCGTTGTCTTCAGGGTCGGGAAAATGCCCGGCACGCATGTTCACTTGTAGCGACGGCAGAATCAGACGGGGCATGCCCAGCGTCCTGTCGCGCTTGTCACGCATGGCGACAAACTCGGATTCCTTGACGCGCTCATTGACGTGGATATTGGTTTCCAGCTCTTCCTTGACAGTTGTCTTGTACTCCAGCTCTTCCCGTTCCGGGGTGCCATAGTCATGGCACATAAAAATACGCGTCTTCGCTGGCAGTCTCAGTATCTTGCGCACCGAGTGAAACAGTTGCGATGAATTACCACCCGGGAAATCGGCGCGCGCCGTCCCCGCATCCGGCATAAAGATAGTGTCACCGACAAAGGCCGCATCACCAATGACATGCGTCATACAAGCCGGCGTATGCCCCGGGGTATGAAGGGCGTAGGCAGACAGATTGCCAATCTTGTAGTGCTCCTCATTCTTGAACAGGTGATCAAACTGCGCACCATCGGGCTGAAACTCGGACTTGTAGTTAAATATTCTGGCGAAGGTCTCCTGCACGGTGATGACATGCTCACCGATGGCGATCTTGCCGCCAACGATATCCTGAATATAAGGTGCCGCGGTCAGATGATCGGCGTGCACATGCGTTTCGATTATCCATTCGACTTTCAGCTTTTTGCTTTCCACATAGCGCACAATCTCATCGGCGCTCTCATGGCTGACGTGGCCTGAGGCCATATCGAAATTCAATACCGAATCAATAATGGCGCAAGCGTCCGATGTGGGGTCCTGCACCACGTATGAGAACGTGTTGGTTTCTTTCTCGAAAAACGGTTTGACCTTGGGTTTGAGCAGGTCTTTTTCATTCATCACAGCATCATTCATTCTAGATTCCTCACCAATTCATTACCTCTGCAGTCACCGGAATGCGGTCGTCACAACACTGCCAGACCAATCGCCCAACAGGTCAATGCTGTCACCACGGGGATGGCCATCAACCAGAACATCTTGCTCACTGTTACCATCGCTACCTCCTTTATACGCCTCACTTGTGGCGTGCTGCACTGTTCATTCTGTAAAAGCTGCCAATCCTTTGATCCAGCCCAGTTTATTGGCCTGTGCTGTCGTTGCCACTGCATCAGACTGCTACTGATTCCAGGATCGCGTACTCACTGACTAAAGGTATTGCATCTGCCGTGCCAGCCAGGCGATAAAAACCTATCTTATTGTTTTTAATAAGAAATATCTCACCATGAAACCGATTTCCAGCAACCAGCAGTTGCCAAAACTGACTTTTCTTGTCATATTTGGCGGAACTTTTTGCCAAATATGTCAAAACCATGAGCCTGATTGCCTCAGACAAGAACATGCCACTGGTGGAATTGCTGGAAGGATTCGAATACCCGGCAATTCTGGTGTCCGCCGATTACAACATTCTGGCCACTAACCAGCAGTATGAGAGCGCCTTTGGCAAGCTGGAAGCCGACCGTAATCATCGCTGCTTCCAGGTCTCCCATGGCTACGACGTCCCCTGTGATCAGGCTGGCGAGGACTGCCCACTTGGCGCCGCCAAACGCTCCGGACACAAAGAACGCGTTTTGCACATCCATCAAACCCCGCGCGGCAAGGAGCATGTCGATGTAGAAATGCTTCCCATTCATGACCAACAAGGACAGCTACTCTACTTCGTCGAATTGCTGCGACCAGTACCAATGGCCAGCGGCATCGCAGCCGAGCGCGAGTTGGTAGGCGAAAGTCCCGCTTTTCAGAAGATGCTGACACGTATCGCGCGCGTTGCGGATACCGAGGCAGCGGCATTATTACTGGGCGAATCCGGAACCGGCAAGGAACTCGCTGCCAGGGCAATCCATCTCGCCAGTCCCCGCAGTGACAAACCAATGGTGACGCTGGAATGCGCCGGCTTGACAGATGCCCTGTTCGAATCCGAATTGTTCGGTCACGTCAAAGGTGCTTTCACTGGCGCCCATGCCGAAAAGAAGGGATTGGTAGAACTGGCCGATGGCGGCACACTGTTTCTGGATGAGCTGGGTGATATCCCCCTGTCGATGCAGGTCAAACTGTTGCGACTCCTGGAGACCGGCACCTTTCGCCCGGTAGGCAGCGCCGAAGTGAAGCGCTCGGATTTCCGCCTCATCTGCGCCACCCACAAGAATCTTTCAGAAATGGTGGAGCGCAATGAATTTCGCAGCGACCTCTACTACCGTATCAATGTATTTCCTATCCATGTACCTGCGCTGAGCGAACGCGTCGAGGATATCCCCCGCATCGCCCGCGCCCTGCTCAGCAAGCTGGCCAAGTCAGACAAATACCAGCTCACCAGTTCCGCAGCCACTGTGCTCAAGCAGCATGCATATCGCGGCAATATTCGTGAGCTGCGTAATATCATCAATCGCGCCCTCGTCCTCGCCGACACCAATGTCATCGACGATCAGGTCATCGAACTGGCACTGGAAGTCGACAACCCGGGCAACACCCGCCATGCCGCCGAAGCGCAAGAATGGACTGATCTGCGCACACATGAATTGCAGTATTTACAGAGTGTGCTGGCTGCTCACCATGGTGACAAAGAGAAAGCGGCCAGCGTTCTCGGCATCAGCACACGCTCGCTTTACCGCAAGTTACAGCAAGCAGATGAACTGGCGCCATCTTGAAATCAGCCAGCTATGCCCGGATAAATGACACCTGCAAGCATCAGAGCAATGACTGACCATGAATGAAGTTACCGTATATACACGCCGTTTTTGCGGCTACTGCACCGCCGCCAAGAGCCTTTTGCAGAGCAAAGGCTATGACTATACCGAAGTGAATCTGGATGAGGATCTGGCACTGGCACAGGAAATCATGCGCAAATCCGGGCAGCGCACTGTGCCGCAGATATTTGTTGGCGAGCACCCAATAGGCGGGTTTCGTGAACTGTATCAGGCTATGAACAACGGCGAGTTTGAAGACCTTGTGACCGTCGGTGATACCGGCACGCAAGCCAACAAATAACGACTCGCGGACATTAAAAAGCCGGTTTCCCTCTACTGGAAAACCGGCTTTTAATCGGTATTCGTCTCAGCCCTCGGCGCAATAACTGGCCGTTCCGGCCGGCAATATCAATCGCTACCAAATTCAGCCATCACTTCCTGACGGCGCGCACCGGCGAGAATGCCCGGCAAGGCGTAATTGCCTTCGTGGCAGGCATATTCATACATCCGTTCTTCCATGGGGCGGAAACTCAGCTCCGCAGTCCAGGTCTGGCTGTAGAGATTGGCATCCTCGACAGTGAACTGATAGAAGATCTCGTTGTCCGCATAACGGCTGAAGCGTTCCGTGATCTTCCCCTCGGCCGTAATGGGAATAGAGCTTTCTGACATCTGCAAAGGATTGATATTGGTTGTCTCGACAATCAACGTATCACCCTCGTACCAGCCTACTGAATCGCCCAGCCAGGGTTTATGCACGGCAGGTCGGCGATTGGCCCGCGCCTCGGCCGCCGAAGCAAACACCGGAATGATGCGGGCATCATGCACCATTTCAACGAGGATCATGACGTAATCGTCAGTCTGTACGAATTGGTAGGTACTGTTATACAGCGTACCCATCATGCCCGGCCCTGAGGTATTGCCGAAACCGAGCAGGCAACGTTCAGCCAGCGGAATCGCCTCCGGTCCGCTGGCATCGCCGACACCGGTAACATAGCGCGCACCATAACTCTTGCGCTCAAAATCCGGGTTCGGGTTTTCCAGTCGTGGCACCTGGCCATTTTCCGGGATCACCACATAGGAGCTGCGGTATTCCCCTTTGACCCGGGCCAGGGTTGTACCGGGATCAATCCAGAATTCGTTATAGCCACGCAGACCAAAATCGAAGCTGCCAGCTGGCGGCGCACCGGTATCAGGATCGCCGGCGTCACTCTCGACTTCATCGACAGGCAGACCGGCGATTGAGGTATTGGCCACAATCTCTTCCGCTTCGGCGGCAGTCACCACGAGTTTTTCCACTCCCCGCGGCCGGCTGAGGCCGGTCAGTGAAGAATTGGTCCAGGTCCCGGACAACTCGGGTCGTTGTTCCTGCTGGGCATGGCTAACAGGTGTCAGTAATGACAGTGACATACCGATGACGGCAGCGGTCAGGGTCAGGTTTGTAGCCTTATCCGTTTTAAAGCGCATGGCAGATTCCCCCTGCTGACTGCGGCTGGGCGCGACCGCAGCGATTTGTTGAAAAACAGCCTCAAGATAGGCCTACGAACTGCCAAAGTAAAGTCACGAATATCAAGGGATCCGCCGATCCAAAGAGCGCTGAATAGCGAAGTTTGGCAACAAACTTTAGACAGTCAAAAACAGGGCTGCGAAATACAAGGAGGCCAAAAAAAGAAACCGGGGTAACCAGGAAGCGCATCGCTTCGTGATTACCCCGGTAAGGGAGAGTTCGCAGTACAAAAATTACAAACTAAGGTTTAAAACTAAGGTTTAAAACAAATCCTTAAAACAAAGGTTCAAAAACAGTGACATTAGATGTTGCGAGCAATTTCGGCTGCAGCAGCTGGCATCGCGCTGATCAGGTTGTAATTGCTCATCGCGTTACGATCGCGAGCGTTCAACAACAGCGCACGTTCCAGATCGCTGCTGGCGCCAGTGACATCGCCGCTCATCGCTTTGGCAACTGCCAGATTTGACAAGATAGATGCCTTGGCAGTTTTCTCGGTAGCGACACCGATACCCAGTTCAGCTTCAACTTTCTCCAGAGCAGTTGCACAGGAAGAAATCGCTGCGCTGAACTCTTCCGCAAGAATTTGAGTAACACACAGGTTGTTGGCGGCAACGAAGTCCAGTTTGCTCAGCTCGCGATTGCTGAAAATCGACTTGGCTGACTCGACGTCTTTTGACAGCAACGCGCTGTATTCCGTGGTGTGACCGAATGCAGTCACTCGGTAATCTGCTGATGCAGTGCCGGCCATCAGCAACGATGCCAGGCCAGCTGCGGCCAGAGTAAGTTTTGATGTTGAGAAAAGTTTCATGACGTAAATTCCTTAAGTTTAAAAAATTAAAAAAATAAAAATAAAAAGTTAGCTAAAAAGTTCCGTTAAAAAATGTCTTCACTTCAAGTCACTGTTTGATTCACATGGTAGAGATTGATCCGCGCGCCGACAAAGTATGAATCGTCAGGCGACAGATGAATTCAATTCATCCATGTGGTCTGCGTACTGCTGCAGGTTTTCGCCAATCCATTGCCAGAACGTATTGGCGGCATGCTTGTTTTTGGTCTGATCACTTAACGTCATCCAGTAATAGTCCTCAGTGACCAGCGCGGTCTTGTGTAATGGCACCAGTGCGCCAGAATCAAACCACGCTTTACTCACTGGCATGGGTACCAGAGCGATCCCTACTCCCTGCTCTGCTGCCCGCGCTAAAGCGAACATGCTGTCGACGAAAATGATTTGCTTGGGTTTCATGTTGCCGATACCGGCATGACGGGCCCAACGGGTCCATGCATGTGGACGTGCCTTGTGTAACAGAATAGTAGACACGTTAATGGCATCTATTCCGGTGAAACCCTTTTTCGACCAATCCGCGTAAAGCGCTCGACTGCAAGCAGGTATGTAGCGAATGGGAAAAAGCTTCTCCACATACGCTGCTGAAGGCGTGTTACGCGAGAGGACAATGTTAATGTCCGCATCGGGATTCGATTTGTTACTCGAGTCTGTTGACTCAATACGCAAATCGATGTCCTGATGTTTGTCTGAAAAACCGCTGATGATCGGCATCAACAGTTCACTGGCAAAGAACTCTGGCATTTGCACCAGCAAAGGTATTCTATTGGCGTTCTTTTTCAGTTTGATTGCAGCGTCATCGATCGCCTGTAAGTAAGGCGCAATTTCCTCATAAAAGAGATTGCCCTTGTCACTCAATTCAATCGAGCGTGTGAGCCGAGTAAATAATTTAACGCCCAGCTCTTCTTCAAGATCACTGATCTGATGCGACACAGCACTGGCTGTCAGGCAGAGCTCATCGGCAGCCTTTTTGAAGCTCAGGTGTTGGGCGGCCAAGCAGAACGTACGAAGCCCCCGAAGTTGCAACGGCATTTGATTTCTCTTCTCTTTACGAATTTGGGAATTGGATTGCTGACCAACTACATGTATCCCTACTGGTCAGACTGACGCTTGCGTCCTACGCAATCTACATAGGCCTTAGCAACCACTGTGCCAACTATTGGTTTTCGCAGCCAACCTAACAAGAGTTATCCGAACCACTCGCCAGCTCAGGAAATACGGGGGCTGCAGGGTTATGAAAGGAGTGTCATGTTGTTAGCCAAAACGTGACGAACTGTGTCGGCCGTGCCCGGCACTATCTTGCACTATGACGGTTCGTTTAGCCGGACGTTGCGCAGTTTAGGCACATCGCCAAGCGGGCATGTCGTTCACTCGCGCAAGCCCTGCCGTTAGAGTCACAGTAAGTGGCACAGAAGTTGGCGGGAAACGGGGAGTGGAGTCGAGCGGGGAAGAGCAGGAAGACAATCCCGGACGACGATTGGAGCAATCAAACCTCGAGAACAGCCGACTAGCTGTCTGCGTCAGGGTTGCGCAAGGTCTCAAGCAGCGCGTCCAGGTTTTCCCAGTCCACCGGCTTGGCCATATGCGCCAGCATCCGTAAACCGAGCTCTCTGCCTTGCAAGCACCAAAGCTCACGCTGCCGCCGCGACGCATGGGACAACAGGACAATACGAGCTTCGACTTTGCTCGCTGCCAGAGACTGTAACAGGACCGGACACGCTGCGTGTTCACCGCCTGTCTCCGTGCTTGCTGGCTCTTTACTGGCTAATTCTGTCGGCGCTGCAGTCAGGATGAGATCAAGAAAGATCAGATCGGGCTGAAACTCGACAACATTGCTGGCCACTGATTGTGATTCACCTACTACCTGCACCAGATAATCAGCGCGCAGGCAGGCTGCTTCCAACAGCGTCGCAAAGTCAGCTTGTGCATCAACGATCAACACCCGGTCCGGAATCGGGTATTGGGCAAATTTTGCCATTTCGGGAGTGTGCAGCGGCGTCACCAGTCAACTTGTTGCCATTAGCGAAAATTATAGAGTTGACGCTGTCTTTGCGGACGGGACGTGGTTCACACTGCGGAGCATTGCCGTTTGGGGCCTGGCCCTGTACACCAGCCCTGTAACATCACATTCATGTCATGGGACACAGCCAGCCTGGCAATAATATTGATTTGCACTGGCACCAGCCCCTACCTGATCACCTGACTGCCGATAATCACATTAACTACGGGCGCTGTTCATACGTTATATTGCCATCATTGTCTGCTAATCTTGCGCCTGAAGCCCAAGACCCGCCGCCCCGCCGCCCAAGGGCGCTGTTAACAGACTCTGACAGGAGAGACCGCACGACATGCTTTACGCTCTGGAGAATGACCCGGAATACCTCGATCTGCAGGTCGAATTTGTGCGCCTGCAAACGGCTTTCAAGGAATCACGGCGCCGGCTGTTGATCATTTTTGAAGGCCGCGATGCCGCCGGCAAAGGAAGTACCATCATGCGCTTTGCCCGGTTTCTCAATCCGCGCTATTACCGCATCGTCGCACTATCCAAACCCACCAAACAGGAACAGGGGCAGTGGTATTTCCAGCGCTATGTAAAAGAGTTGCCCAACCCGGGCGAGATCGTCTTCTTCGACCGCAGCTGGTACAACCGGGCGGTAGTTGAGCCGGTCATGGGTTTTTGTACGCAACGCGAATACCGCTTTTTTATGGAGCAGGTTGTTCTGCTCGAACGCATGCTGAAAGAAGACGGTGTGCAGATCGTCAAGTTCTGGTTCTCCATCGATGAAGAAGAACAAGCCAAGCGCATTGAGGAGCGCAAGACCAACCCCCTCAAGCAGTGGAAACTGAGCACAGTCGACGCACTGGCCCAGGCCAAGTGGGACGAGTACACGCAGTATAAAGAAGCCATGTTTGCGCGCACTTCAACAACTGACAACCCCTGGATGGTAGTGCAGGGCAATAATCGTGATCGGGCATGCCTTGAAGCCATGCGCTATGTGCTAAATCGCGCCAAATACCACCGCAAAGGAGAAACCGGCAGCCGTCTGGAGCCTGACGAATCCATCGTGCAGAAGTTGCCTACATTCAAGCTGCCCCACCTCGGCTACAGCGCGCCAGGTTCCTGAGCAGCGAGCGACCATTCGCGTCTGCCATTGGCAGGCAATCACACAAGACCAGCCAGCTGCAATCGGTCGCTGGCGGCTTTGTCGGTTCGCCTGCCGGCAACGCTGCCGTTCAACTGGCAGCCCCGCCAATTCAACAAGTTACGCCTGTCCAGGGTGTCGACAAGACCGGCCTGATATGTAAATGTTAGTCAATGTTAGTGCATTGCAAAGGAATCGGACGGAGATTATGGACCCCAGCGACATTAATAAAGATCTCAAAAAAGCCCTGGACGTTAACGGCACCTCCTATTACTACTACAGCCTGGAAGCGCTGGCCGAAAAAGGCCACCCCAGCGTGCGTCAGTTACCCGCCTCCATCAAGGTGCTGCTGGAAAACCAGCTGCGACATTGCGATGGTGAAGCTGTTCATTTCAGCCATGTAGAAGCATTGATCAACTGGCAACAAACACAGCATGAGAGCGCCGAAATCATGTTCAAGCCAGTACGCGTGCTGATGCAGGATTTCACCGGTGTACCGGCGGTCGTCGATCTGGCCGCCATGCGCGATGCAGTCGCTGACCGCGGCAAGAATGCCGAGGTTATTAATCCTGTTAATCAAGTCGACCTTGTTATTGACCACTCGGTTACCGTCGACAAGTTCGCCAATCCGCAAGCCTATGCAGAAAACGTAAAAATCGAGATGCAGCGCAACAACGAGCGTTACCAGTTTCTGCGCTGGGGGCAAACCGCCTTCAAGAACTTCAATGTAGTGCCACCCGGCACCGGCATTTGCCACCAGGTCAACCTGGAATATCTTGGCAAGTCCATCTGGCACGAAGAAAACAATGGCGAGAAGCTCGCCTACCCCGATACGCTGGTCGGCACCGACAGCCACACCACCATGATTAACGCACTGGCCATTCTTGGTTGGGGTGTCGGCGGCATTGAAGCTGAAGCGGCCATGCTCGGGCAGCCGATCTCTATCAATATTCCGGAAGTCGTTGGCTTCGAACTCAGTGGCAAATTGTCTGAAGGAATCACTGCCACCGATCTGGTGCTGACCTGCGCACAAATGCTGCGAGAACATGGCGTGGTCGGCAAGTTCGTGGAATTTTATGGCGATGGCATGGGCTCATTGTCAGTGGCCGATCGCGCCACTCTGGCCAACATGTCGCCTGAATACGGCGCCACCTGTTGCTACTTCGCTGTCGATGACAAGACCCTGGAGTACCTGCGTTTCTCTGGTCGCGATGAAGAAACAGTACAGTTGGTAGAACAGTACAGCAAGGCACAGGGACTGTGGCGCCGCGAAGCGGGTCAGGTGCAATACAGCAGCACACTGGCGCTGGACCTGAATTCGGTAGTGCCGTCGCTGGCCGGCCCCAAACGTCCCCAGGATCGGGTTGCTGTCACCGACATGCGCGCCGCATTCGCCAAACTGGAAAACCCTGAGGCGAAAGCAGAGGTTCCGGTGAGCGACAGCGACTACAGCCTGAGCAATGGCGATGTGGTGATCGCTGCCATTACTTCTTGCACCAATACCTCAAACCCGGCGGTGATGATGGCCGCCGGGCTGGTGGCGAAAAAGGCCAATGCGCTCGGCCTGCAACGCAAGCCCTGGGTGAAAACTTCACTGGCTCCCGGTTCCAAGGTCGTCTCTGATTATCTGGCCAAGGCTGAACTGCAAGCAGAGCTGGATACGCTGGGCTTCAATCTGGTCGGCTATGGCTGCACCACCTGTATCGGTAACTCCGGGCCGTTGCCTGATCCAATTGAAGCCGCCGTCGATAAAGGCGACCTCACAGTGTGCTCGGTACTGTCCGGCAATCGCAACTTCGAGGGGCGAATACACGCCAAGGTTAAAGCCAACTGGCTGGCATCACCACCACTGGTCGTTGCCTACGCGCTGGCCGGTACCGTCAATATCGATCTCAGCTCGGAAGCTATCGGCACTGGCAGTAACGGTGAGCCGGTCTACCTGAAAGATATCTGGCCGAGCAACGACGAGATTGCCGCTGCCGTACAAAAGGTCGAACGCGACATGTTTGTGAAAAACTATGCGGAAGTGTTTGAGGGTGATGCCGAATGGCAGAACCTGCCCTCCGGTTCCGGCAAGACATATGGCTGGGACAGTGCCTCTACCTACATCCAGAAACCGCCGTTTGTGGAACTTGAGAAACCCGACGGCGACATCGAGAAAGCCAATATTCTGTTGTTGCTCGGCGATTCGGTCACTACCGACCATATCTCGCCGGCTGGCAGCATTGCCGAGAACAGCCCGGCCGGTGAGTACCTGAAAGCACACGACGTCAGCAAAGCTGACTTCAACTCTTACGGATCGCGCCGCGGCAATCACGAAGTGATGATGCGTGGCACATTTGCCAATGTCAGAATCCGCAACGAAATGCTTGGCGGTATTGAAGGCGGTTATACCCGCATGGCAGGCAGTAGCGAGGCGATCAGCGTCTTTGATGCCGCCATGAGCTACGCCGAACAAAAGACGCCACTGGTGGTCATAGCCGGTCAGGAATACGGCACCGGATCCAGTCGTGACTGGGCCGCCAAGGGCACGCGCATGCTGGGAGTTCGCGCCGTTATCGCCGAGAGTTTCGAGCGTATTCATCGCTCCAATCTTGCCGGCATGGGCGTGATGCCCTTGCAATTCCCCGAGGGCGTTGGCCGCAAGAGTCTGCAACTTACCGGCGACGAGCAGATTAACCTGCTAGATCTGGACGGAGTAAAGGCGGGCATGAGTGTGACCATGGAAGTCATTCGCGATGGCGAGAAGGTGGCCACGTGTGACTTGTTATGCCGCCTTGATACTGCCCTTGAAGTCGCTTATTTCAAGAGCGGCGGCATCATGCCCTTTGTAGTCGACAAACTGGCCGGTGCCTGATGAACTCGCCCAACAGTCGCACAGAACACGACAGCCTGGGGCCGGTCGAAATTGCTGGCGACAAACTCTGGGGCGCGCAGAGCCAGCGTTCGCTGACTAACTTTGCCATTGGCAATGATCGGTTTCCAAGCGTCTTTATTCACGACTTCGCACTTCTCAAGAAGGCCGCGGCGATTGCCAACGAGGCACTTGGCGATCTTGATAGTGAGCGCTCGCGCCTGATTCAGTCGGCCTGTGACGCCATCATCAGCGGCCAGCATGACGCGCAGTTCCCGTTGTCCGTCTGGCAGACTGGCAGTGGCACGCAAACCAACATGAACCTCAATGAGGTCATCGCCAATCTGGGCAATCTGCTGGCGGGCAATCCCCTCGGCAGCCAGCAACCGCTGCACCCCAACGATCACGTCAATCGTTCACAATCATCCAATGACACCTTCCCGACTGTCATGCATATCACGGCAACGCGACTGACCCGGGATCTTTTGCTGCCAGCTCTGGATCAACTCGTTGCCCTGCTGAAATTCAAGGCCGAAGAATTTGCCGACACCATCAAGAGTGGCCGCACCCATATGATGGATGCGACGCCTGTCACCCTGGGGCAGGAATTCTCAGCCTACGAGGCGCAGCTGTCGTTTGCTGCCGACCAGGTGCGCAGTGCCATGCATGGCCTGAGCGAGCTGGCCATTGGCGGCACGGCAGTCGGCACCGGACTGAATAGCAAATCTGCATGGGCAGCCGCTGTTGTCAGCGAAATCAATAAACTGAGCGGTATGAAGTTCAGTCATCGCGGCAACAAGTTTGCCTTGCTGTCCGGACATGAGGCGCTGTTGAATCTGCACAATCAGCTGAACCTGCTCGCCAGCAGCTTGATGAAGATGGGCAATGATCTGCGCATGATGAACTCCGGCCCGCGCTGTGGTCTTGCCGAGATTTCCATTCCGGCCAATGAGCCGGGAAGCTCCATCATGCCTGGCAAAGTCAATCCGACACAGATCGAAGCGCTGACCATGGTTTGTGCACGCGTCATGGGCAACAACACCACTGTTTCAATCGCTGCCAGCCAGGGGCAGTTTCAACTCAACGTCTACAAACCGGTGATCATTCATAGCACGCTGGAGTCGTTGACTCTGCTTGCCGATGCCATGACCAGTTTTAGCAGTCACTGCCTGGCCGGGATTATCGCCAATGACGAACAGCTGCAAAATTACACAGCGCGCTCATTGATGCTGGTCACCGCGCTAAGTCCGCATATCGGTTATGACAACGCCGCCAAAGCAGCCAAGCTGGCCAACGACGAAAATCTGACCCTGCGCGAGGCGGTGCTGCAACTCAATCTGCTCAATGGCGAAGAGTACGACCGACTGGTACGCCCCGAGACCATGCTCGGCCCGGCGGAATCCTAGAGTATTCACTACAAAAAGCGGATAATGCGTATATCAGGCTGGCCATGCCGTGCCGGCATTCCCCGAGGGTATCGGGACCGTTCCGTTTTACACAGTGCATAACCACAACAACAATGAATAAATTCTGGTCTCGAGTACTCAAGCCCCGCGGCAAGTCGGTCAAACTGCTGCTCTTCATCACCCTCGTCGCGATCGTCCTGCTCAACTCCAGCGATCAGCTTGAACCTGTGCGCTCAGCCCTGGACAACGAGCGCTTCGTTTTCACCATTGCCGACTATCAGTTCAGCGCTTATCGCATACTGAATATTTTGCTGACTATCGCCTTGCTGATCTGGATTGCTGCCTATCTGGCAGAATTGGTGGAACGGCAGATGTCACACCTGACCCGCATGCGAGCCGCCAATCGCGAACTGGTGCTGAAGTTTTTGCAGATAAGCATCTATGTTGTTGCTGCTTTGATCGCACTGGACCTGATGGGTCTGGACCTCACTTCACTGGCATTGTTTGGTGGTGCACTGGGTATTGGTGTTGGCTTTGGCTTGCAGAAGATTGCCTCCAACTTTATCAGTGGCCTTATTCTGCTACTGGAGAAATCAATTGAGGTGGGCGATCTTGTTGAACTGGCCGACGGTACTTATGGCTTTATTCGTCGCACCGGCGCCCGCTACACCCTGATCGAAACGTTCGAGAACAAGGAAATTCTCGTTCCCAACGAAGATTTCATTACCAGCCGGGTAACCAACTGGACTTTCAGTAATCACAAGGCTCGCGTCGAAATACCCATCGGCGTGTCTCACGATTCCGATATCGAAAAGGTGCGTGACATCCTGCTTGAGACAGCGAGTGCCCACCCCCGTTGTGCCCAGGATCCAGCACCTGCCTGCTTCCTCAGGGGATTCGGCGATAGCTCGGTGAATTTCATGCTGCATTTCTGGGTCGATGATGTCGAGAACGGGCGCTGGACACCTCAGAGCGAAATCCTGTTTGCCCTCTGGCACCGCTTCGCCGAAGAAGGCATCAAGATTCCCTATCCACAACGTGACCTGCACATCAAGTCAGCACAGGGATTGGCAGCATTGGAAAAATCGGGCAGCCAGGGGCCAGCCAGCTAAGATCACAGCGTCTTAACGCTCGACTTTGTAAGTCAAATCCACGGACTGGTATTCGCCAGACTCCGCCTGCAAGGTGAGTCGATCGTTAATACTGTAGTCCACTGCCACCTTGCTCGCGTTGTCGAACAGGCCAACACCGTAGCGGATAAAGATATCAGGGGTGATGTACTTGCCCACTGTCAGGACACTACTGTCAACGTCGCCGGAATTGGTAATGGCGACCGTATCGAGGCCCAGAGTTGAGCCTATTTGCTGACTGATGGACTCGCTGCGACGCAGCCCCAGTGTTGTGATTGCTCCCAGCACAGAGGTGCCTTCACCGGATTGTAGTTCCGATACCGGACGGCCGGTTACCAGCACGGAAATAATATCGCTTTCAGGCAATGACGGTGTGGAGAACAACTCGCTGCGCAGATTCCGCACCGTACCATTCATCAGCACACCGACTGTCAGTGAATTCACCACGCGGACAGCGCGTATGTTGATTGCCGGGTTATGATAATTACCGAGGAACAACAACTCTCCTTCTCGCAGTTGCAAGGACTGTCCATATAGCTCGTAGCTGCCACTGGTTACGTCCAACTCCCCGTAAGTGAGATTGGTGCCGTTACTTAATTGCCGGATCGACAACTCACCTTCCAGCGCCGCCTGCAAACCGAAGCCGGAGAATTCCACATCACTGCCCAGTTGCAGATTGATATCGAAGACCAGAGGCAAGCCCGCCACCGAAGTTTGCCCTGTGGTAAACGAGCGACCCATTTCCGGTCGCTCCTGCGGGTAGTCGACGATGACGACATCACGGGAAATATCGACTGCTGACGGTGGCAGCTCACGCAGTGTCAGCAACAGCCTTGGCACCACTAGATCACCGAGGATAGCGAACTGATTGGCATCGACGATAATTTCCAGATCTGGCGCAATTTGCAGATCCAGTTCGGGAATTTGCACAAGCTGAAAGGCTTCCCCTGCGATAGTGGCGTTAACACCCCAGTTGTCACTGGTCAGATCGGAAAAGGTGCCAGACAAATTGATAACGCCATCGCCGCCACTCAGGCTGCCTGAAAATTCACCGTTGGCTGTATCGGTACTGTTAACTGCCAGCTCGATATCGTGGTAGGTCACACCGGTGCTTTCCACCAGAAAACTGCCGTTTTGCAATTGCACAAAACCCTGAATTTCAGGTGCTTCGAGTGTCCCGCCTATATCGACTTCACTGTCGAGCTGACCAACCACATTAGTCAGGTCAGGCACCAGACCTGCTATCCAACCCAAATCCTGAAACGATGCCGTCGTTGTTCCCTGCAGCGTACCGTCGGCTGCGATATCCAGATTCGCCTGTATGCGGCCGTCAAGGTTGACGCTGGAATCTTCAATACTGCGCTGACCAAGGCGGGCATCGGCGACAAACTGCCAGCGACCTTCCTGCAATTCACCTTCCAGAGAAAGCGCTTCCCAGGAATAATCCTGCTCAATGATTTCGGCATCCGACGTCACCGCACCAAATTCATCGGTGGCGACTGTGCGTATTGAGAGAACGCTGTTTGGCGCCCGGCTGTTGAAACTGAACGTCGGCTGTCGCTCCGGGCCGAAGCTTGCCGCCAGTGAAGCATTCAACAGACCGGTCAGGCTGATGTCCTCGGGCAAGCGTGGAATGACAGACAGCGGCAGCAAATGATCGCTATCGCTATTGAACTCGGACAACGGAAACTCAGACAGCTCACCAGCCAGGTTGTAACCGCCATTGCTGTCCGGGGTCATGCGCACGCACAGCTGCGTTTGCCGTTGCCCCCAGCAAGTTTCATCCAGAGTCAGTTGCTCATTCTGCCAGGCCAATGCAATCGGCCGGGCCAGACGCCATTCGCCAACGGCTCCGGACAGAGCAGCCCGACTCACTGTCCCTTCCCAGTGCGTTGTTGCCTGATCAACCATTCTGCCGGCCATGTCCAACTCGAGGTTGGCCACGCTACTCTCAATACGAGCCGACAATTGCTGCTGCTCGATACTACCCGAGGCATTGATCGTGGCACTTGAGATTGTTGTTGTCCCCTCGCCTTGCAGTCGGGCATTGGCCAGTTGCAAGTCAAAGGCATAGTTACCGCCCTGACCTGTTAGTACTATGGTGAGCGTTTCGATATCGACACTGTCAGTGTTCAATGCCGCAATCTGCAATTCACCATCGATATCAGGTTGCGTCGGGTCTCCCGTTGCAAAACCGCTTCCGGTAACCTGGCCATTAACACCCGGAATGAATTGCGCCAGAGCCGGCGCATCGATCTGCCATTGCAAATCAATTTCGTCCTGATACTCACCCTGCACGGTGATCCGGTTATTGTTGCTCTCAACAAGCAGGCTCTCAATCTGCAGACGATTCTCGATCCAGGCAACGGCACCAGTGGCGCTTAGCTCATAATCGTCAATCTCCGCTGTTGCTGACGCCAGCGTAAAACTGGCGCTCACGGAGCCTTCGTCGTTGGACGTAGCGGCTGCTGCCAAGCTCACTTCGTAACCACCGGCAGCCGTGATCTGGCCAACGTTGGCCAGCAGCGGTTGACTCAGGTAGGCGGTAACGTCGTTTTCCTGCAAAGAGAAATTGCCATTAATGGCAAGCGCATCAGCCCAGCTCACTACCCCGTTAGTCGACAGCTCCCCCGTTGCTGTGCTCACCTGAAGAGTGCTAACACGCAACTCGCTGCCTGCCACATCGCCAGCAAAAGACAATTGAACCTGCGGATAGTCTGGCGTACTGACTGTGCTCCCCAGATTCAGCGCCAGATCGCTAATGGAGCCGCTGGTCACCAATTGCGTGTCGCGCAAGGTAATCACCTGTGGCGTTAGTGGCAATGTCATGACGTCACTGCGGTGAATGAAGTCCAGTGTCAGCGCATCAGCTACCAACGGGTTGATTACCTCGCCTGAGGTTTCAATCAGGAAAGGCGACTGCAGGGAATGTTCGACAGTCAGTGCACGCAGGTCTCCGTCGAGCTGAAGCTGGCCACTTGCCGTACCCAGCTCCATAGGCAGTGCGTCGGTGTATTGCCAGTTGAGAGCAACTTGTAGCGGAATACCATCACTTAACTGAAGGTTGATTTCCCCGTTCACAGCAACCGGATTCACCTGAACATCCAGGTCTGACAGAGTCAGCTCCTGACCTGCCAGCTCGATGCCCGCGCGTATCGCTTGTAGTGAAGTACTGCTGCCAGCACTGACGATCTCACTGTTGGTCACTGCGAATTCGCCAATGCTGATGGTGACCGGCAATGGTGTAAAACCAAACCCGGCCAGAGGATCGCTGCCGGGCGTCGCCGGCTCAGCTGGCTCTGTCTCCTCGAGCGCCAGTCTCAGACCGTCGATGCTCAAGGCTGACATGAGGAAGCGGCCGGCAAACAATGAAGAAGGATTCCAACTGGCCGCAATCGTCGCGATGGAAGCAGACACTCCTGGCATCGCAAACTCGACTTGCTGCAACTGCAAGCCTTGCAAAAGGTTGCCACGGATATCGCCGGCGCTAACCGAGATGTCTTCCATGGCGTCGACTGTGGCCAGCGCATAGTTAGCCACATACCGGCTACCGGATTCGGTGGCCAGAAATGTGCTGATCGTCGTGGCCAGCAGCAGAAATACCAATACCAGCGTAATCAGTGTGTAGGTCGTATAACGACGTAATTTTGAATGCTTCACGCTGCTCACAAATCCGGCCCCATCGTGATGTGCAATCGCAATTTGTTGTCGTTATCCAGGGCACTGGCCAGATCCACACGAATCGGTCCTACCGGAGACAGCCAGCGTATGCCCATACCAACACCAGTCTTCAACTCGAAATCATCAAATTCGTCAAAGGAATTGCCGGTGTCGGCGAAGACAGCCAGTTTCCAGTTATCAGCGACGAAAAAGTCGTACTCCAGACTGGTCGAGAGCCGGTGCTTACCACCAATCACTTCTCCGTCTTCATTTACAGGACCCAGTGATTCGTACTTGTAACCGCGAATACTCTGGTCGCCACCACTGAAGTAACGCAAGGATACCGGCAGATCTGTCACTTCATCGGTTACTGTTGTACCGGAATCGAACCGCCACAAAATGCGACCTGGTCCGATTGTGCGAATAAGCTTTCCGGAAAAATTGAACTGCACGAACGATTGCGACGAAAGCAAGCTATCCGAAGCGCCTTTCACTTCGCCAAACAGGCGCCAGCCCTGAGTCGGATAAAGCGCATCATCGGCACGCGTGCGGTCAAGACTCACGCCGGGGATGATCAGATCACTGACCAGTTTCTCACCAGTAATGCGGGACTCGTCATGCTGAATATTGACGAAGTAGTTCTGGCGCCAGCCCCAGCTATTAATAAAACTGTAGGTAGTACCTAGTTTGGTCGTGGTATTGCGAAACGTGTCGGTGTCCTCGGCAAGAAAACCGGCAGAGATCTCCAGACTTTCCGTCGCCGGATCGGACAGCGGGATTCGGTAGCCCACATCTGCATTCTGTTGCACCGGCGAGATACCGACATTCCCGATAATGCTATGACCTTGTCGATTACGGTAGCGATTCTCGTAGTCCATTCTGACGCGCGGTCCTATGTCGGTCGTGGCGCCGAGGCCAACGGCGTACACACGCTGGGGACGCATTTGTAGCGTCACATCCACCGGCACAGACTGGTTCTGCGCCTGATTGATGAGTGGCGTGACCGAGACATTGGAGAAGTACATACTGCCGTTGAGTGAATCACGCAGCTCTAGCAGCGCCGAGGATGAATAGTAGTCACCTTCGTCGATCTCCAGAAAACGCGAAATGAATTCCGGCGACAGCGCATCCAGTTCCTGAATTGAGACATGGCCAATGCGATAACGCGTGCCGGGTTCGAAATTGATGTCGACGTCAGCGGTGTTGTCGACCAGATTGAGACGGAGTTCGGAACGCTGATAACGGGCATCAAAGAAACCCTGCTCAACGGCGACGGTGCTCAAGTCAGTTTTGATTTCCTCATAACGCGCCTGATTCAGCTGATCGCCGGTGCTGACGGGCAAGTCAGTGAGTGCCGACTCAAAGAATTGCTGATCCGAGGTAACTTGCACATTAATTGAGTTGAAGCGCACAGGTGTGCCCGGGGTAATGTCACTGTGCAGCTCCCAGCAACCATCGCCTTGCTCAAACCGCGTCACATGTTCAATCTGATAATAGCCCAGTGCGCGACCTGCGCGAATTATGTCCTGACGAATGGCTGGCAAATTGCGGGCAAGGATATAGCCACCGGCATCGCAAGGCAGCTCGGGTAACGACACGTGCGCACGGATATTCGCTTCCAGATCCGGGCCGACGCCATTCAACACCAGACGTCTCTGTGGCTCATCACCTGACTGCGCGCTGGCATGCCCGATGAGGAGCAGGCAGAGGACGCTCCCCAGCTGTGCAACCAGGTGCGAAGTACGCGATTGTCTGAGCATTTGATTGAGTCTTGAGTCAGGTTGGAATTGCATAAGTTCGATACCGGCTACTATAGCAAATTGCCTATCGAATTAAGGTCATTGATCTAGTTTGTTGCAGCATCGAACTATTCACCAGAGGGAGAATTGCCAGATTACTACCAATGCCGCCATCGGGCGGGCACGCCTTGTCCCGCCTTGCAGTGGCCCTGAGTTCATAGGGGAGTATGCTGACTACTTCTGCGAGTGGTTGTGGCAACGCCTTGCGATCGCCTGACGTGCCATGATGGCCGGCGACCCCTGACCGAAGCCATTCTAACCTGACTTTGGCCAGTAATCGGCAACATTCCTGCTCCGGAACATTGCGCACTTGTGTCTGGAGGCAACCTGCGATCGCCAGTCGACCCCGGACCACAACACCTGCATTCTTGCTGACTGTGACAAACAACTCCCTGTTCTGCCTGCGTTTTATCCCTGGTTCCGTGATCTTAAAGTTGCCGCACCCGTTCTAAGCCGGATTACAGCCTTGCCTGCTCACTGCTCGGCATTCTTGCTGTTTACAGCACTTATTGCTGCAAAGCAGGTGCAACCGTTTCTGCGGACCGGTATACGGACAGACTGTTATCCTGTTGTTGCCATACTAGCAGGCTCAGGTTAACGTCAACTTAATACCGCTACCTAGCACTACGCCAAACTGACAATTTCAGACCATCCGGATTCCTCGCAATGAGCCTTACCCTGGCAGACGTACAAGCCGCCGCCGAGCGCATCAAGGACAATATTATCGATACGCGCTTCGAGCTGTCGCGCACGCTATCGAGCATCATTGGTGGACAGCTATACCTGAAATTCGAGAACTTGCAGTTCACCTCTTCCTTCAAGGAACGGGGAGCCCTGAATAAACTGTTGCAATTGACCACCGCCGAATGCGACGCCGGTGTCATTGCCATGTCTGCGGGTAATCATGCCAAGGCCGTTGCCTACCATGCACAACGTCTGCAGATTCCTGCCACTATAGTCATGCCGAAGAGCACTCCCAATGTCAAAGTCGAAGACACCGAGAATTTTGCAGCCCGGGTCATTCTGGAGGGTGCCAATCTCGATGGTGCCTCGGAGCATGCGCACAAACTCGCAGAGGCAGAAAAGTTAACGTTTATTCATCCCTTTGATGACGACGCGGTGATGGCCGGACAGGGCACAATCGCACTGGAGATGTTGCGCGACAATCCACAGCTTGCCCAGATCGTCGTGCCCATTGGCGGCGGCGGTCTGATTGCCGGTGTGGCCGTAGCTGCCAAGGCACTCAAACCGGACATCCGCATTATCGGCGTTGAGGTAGCCAACTACCCTAGCGCCTACAACCTGTTACATGGCCTTGAAGCGCCGCCCGGTGGCTCAACAATCGCCGAAGGCATTGCAGTCAAGAAACCCGGCCAGCGCACCATGGCCGTCATTCGCGAATTGGTTGACGATATTCTCATCGTCAGTGAAGAGGCTATTGAAGATGCCATTTACCTGCTTCTGACTATCGAAAAGACTGTTACCGAGGGCGCCGGCGCGGCAGCACTGGCAGCGGTCATGAGTAATGCGGACAAATTTCACGAGGGTGATACCGGGGTGTTGCTCTGCGGCGCCAATATAGACTCGCGGATACTCGCCTCAATACTGATGCGACGCCTGGTCAGAAAGGGTCGGATCGCACGCATTATGATCAAGATTGAGGACCTGCCAGGCACACTGTCGGATGTCACGGAGGCCATCGGCGATCTGGGTGGCAATATCCTCGAAGTCTCTCACCAACGTATGTTTGGCACGGTGCCGGTGCGAAAAGCTGACCTGTATGTAACGCTGGAAACCAGAGACGCCAAACAATGCCGGCAAATCGTCGAACGTTTGCAGGAGTTGGGGTACGAAACACAGTTGATCAAGGACTGACACTGTGGCTGATGTTTGCGCTGAGACTGTCTCAGTTATTAAGGACGGGGGTCTGGCAAATATCTGCCAGCTGACTTGTGAATGATTTCAGATTGCCGGTTTAGAAAATGTCAGTATGTGCCCGGGGTTGCTGGCGGACTATCACAATCCGGACACATACCAACATTTTAAACATGCAAACTTCCAGCATTCAGCCAGCCAGCAGAAGGGCTTGCAGGCTGTAGCTTTTTTCAGACAGCGTTATTCGCTGACATTCACCGTGATGTAGGCATCGTTATACAAGCCACCATCATCAGCTCTGCCCCACAACAAGTATTCACCCGGCTCAGAGAAAGTCATGGTGGTTCGCTGAATGCCATCTTCGGGCTGCTCCGGCGGAATCCACATTTCTCCCCAGGGAGAATTAGCGCTGGTACGTGTGTCTTCCCATACTTTGACCTGTGGCGGATCCATAGTAACTTCGCCCGGTCCACGGTATTTATTCCAGGAAAAATACAGACCGTTGATCTTGTTGACGGTTACCTTGCTCGGCGGGCGCAGCATTTCTTTCAGCGTCCGCGCTTCCGGCGCATCGGATGTTGGCAGGCCATCATCCTGAATCAACGTTGCCAACTGCAAGGGTTCTCCCACACGCACACTGCGCATGTTATCGCCTTGAATAATCACATTGGGTGGCAAATTGGCACGTGATTCAGGACTGCTCGTTCCTGCCCCTAACGACCCCGTTTCCGAGGCGATGACCATGTTGTCAACCAGATAGTCCTGGCGCAATGAACCGTAAGCCTTGCGCTCTTCTCCGTTTACATTCAGCGTCCATACGAGCTCGCGATCGCCCCAGTCAGCAGGGACAGTCACCTCAAATGTGAAGCGATTGCGCCGCGGCAGAAAATGCGTGGGCTGGCCACGGTCGCGGTCACCTGGCGAGAAGAAGTTGTTGTCACCCACAGCGACATCTGGCGTTTCTTCCCAGTTCAGGTTCATGTAACCAAACATAAGATTGAAGGTGCCGTCGTCATTAGGGCGCCAACCCTCGAAGGCGGGCTCGACATGCTGACCGCGGCGATATGTTTCCGCCTGCAGGTTGCTGGCGCAAAGCACGACTGCCATCAGGGCAGCGCACAAGGTCATGAAGCGGGAGTAGCTACGATTAAAGAGTCTCATGATTATTCCGCTCCCGATGCTGCAACTTCATTATTGTCGTCACTTTCTTCAACCGGTGCCACGAGTGGGGCCAGACACAACGGGCAACCAATGACGTGGTCATTGGGTCCAAGGTCTAGCTTTTCGCGGCGCTGTTCCATCTCGGTGAGGAACTGTTCTTCGGTCATGGCCACGCGAATGCCCAGATCGATAAACATATTGGTTACTGAGCGATTACCCGAACCTTGCCAGTTTCTTGGATCCGGCACATTGGGATTGGTCTCGGTATTGTTCATGTAGCCGACAATGTGCAGCACTGTACCTTTTGGCAACAAGGGCGCCGCATCGTCTTCGAATGGATAGCCGCGTACCCAGTTGTGGTCGTAGCCAACACAGGACAATGTCTCTACCGTATAGCCCCAAATTGCCTCCAGACACATACGCTCACCCGGCGCATGCAAGTGTGGCTCGAAGGTAATAATCTTGGTGTGTTCCTCAAGCACGGCATAGGCGTGGAGTTCCTGGTCTTTTTCGTTACCGGCGATGGAGATATCCACGCCGTTGCCCAGGCTCACCTGTGCCCTCTCATATTTCGGCTCGTAGCCTTCGGGGTGAAAGCGGAAGCCGATTTCCAGATGGCCGGTGGTATCCAGGCCGTTGGAATGTAAGTGCACGGAATCGGAATAGACGAATGAACCTGCCTTCAGGAGGCGGCCGGCATCCGGGTCGAAGATATCCGGGTTACGACCTACTTCGTGTACTGGCCAGCTGGTGACGGTGTCGTCAACACGATTGCCGTTCTCATCCAGTTGTGCGGTGCTCCAGATCATGTGGTGGAAGATATAGCGACCGCCCACTGTTTCCCGTCCAGTGCCGGCAGAATTGTCGACGTCATTGACCTCGACGATCTCGACCGACTTCACATAACGATCCTCTTCCAGACCAATTGGTACACGATCAATCTCGCCCCACCAGTCTGGCGTGCCGGCCAACTTAGTAACCGAGTTAGTTGAGACAATGAGATCAGGCTCACCGGCGGTCCATTTCAGGCTGTCATCGAACACCAGTGGCTCTGGTGCGTTGGCCGGGTCCCCTTTCGGTGTTCCTCCACGCGCCCAGGCGGAAATTGCTGCCAGTTCGGCGTCATTCAGTGAGGGGTCATTTTTGTAATCCTGAATGCCGATATCCTTTTCCACATACCATGGCGGCATGGCACCCGCGCGGTCACGCAGATGCGTCTTGTATTCGATCAAACCGGCAAATGGAGCCACTTGCTCATAGGTCACCAGTGGCATTGGTGCGACGCCGCCCTCGCGGTGACAGTTCTGGCAACTGCGTTGCAATATGGGCTCGATATCTTTGTGGAAAGTCACGTCTGTTGATTGCGCGCCAGCGGTTGCTGAAAACAGCAACGAAGCACCGAAAACAACATGGTGAAGTGGCATGAAATGTTTGGCAGTCATGGACTGTCCCTCCCCTGTTCAGGATTTCTCAAGTATGGGTCTTTTCTGACTCGGACCTGTCTGTGCAGGTCTTGGCCATCGTTTTTACTGGTGTAGCACCCCACTTCTAACGGGGTAACTGCACCGGTGCTTTGCTCTACAGCCTCGCATTCAAGCAGAGCCTGATTGCGCTGTCTTACGTAAATTGAATTTTCACTGACTGTTTCTGTAAATCGGCCACTTTTTCCGATTAAAGTGACAAAGAACAGCCTGCAAGCCACTAAAAACAAGCCTTTGTAGTGGCTATTCCTGCGCACTGAGAAATCACTGGCGATAGCTGTCCACTGTGTTAATTGGCAGCGCTCAGGTCTTCAGGCATCACGACAAGCCACCACCTCGAGTGGCGGAGTATCACAGTCCGCACAGTCCCTGCTGACTAATTTCAAAATACCTCAAAATGACGGCATTCAGTGCCCGCCCCTGTGCTCAGAGAAGACCTTGTGGCATCACTTTTGAATTGCCAATTCCCGTCTTTGCAGGCTGCGTTCAGCACAGGCACGCACACTCCAGATATGACGCTAGCCAGAGGGCCAGAACGCCAGGAATTACGCGGCCTGTACAGGCACTTTTTTACTGCAAATACAATATTGCATTACCCCCTGCCCTCTACTATCTTGCAGAACAATGATCTGGTTCACTGACATGCTCGCAGCGTTGGCAATATCTCAGCTAGCTATGCTGGGATTGTACTTTTTTGTCAATTATCGCGGGGCGCTTGCCAGATGGTTGTCGCTGTTTTGCATGTGTCTGGGGGCCTACGTACTGTCAACCGTGTCCATCGTCGCTGCCAATTCACTCTCAAGTTTTATCCTCTTTCGTCTCGCAACGCTCGCACCATTCATTCTCTGGGTCATTGCATCACTACTGTTTGTCGATGAAGCCCGTATCCCTGTTCGGGCCTGGGTCGCCATGGCGTTCTATGTCATTGTTCGTAGCATTGGCACGGCGTTGGCCCTATCCGACCCGAGCATCAATGCAACAGGATTTAATTTCATAGTTGTACAACTGCTGCCACAGCTGATCATGCTGACGTTTACCCTGCATGCGATTTATCTTGCCTATCATGGCTATGCGACGGATCTGGTCGAACAACGACGTAAACTGCGTGTGGTATTTGTCATCTGCGCCGGACTGCTTATCGCCACGATTTTGGGTCTGGGCATTGTCAATTATTTCTATAACTACAATATTCCGCCGGGTATCTATTCACTCTACATCCTGCTGGCAACGCTGGCATTCAATCTGACGTCATTGCGCTTAAATGACGAGGCCATCCGTCTGATACCAGACAAGGTCGTGCGTCCTCGTGCTGAGGAAAAAACCAGCGAACCAGCAAACAATGGCATCAGCCCGAAGTTTGAGCAGCGCATCAAACAGTTAATGGAAGAAGAGCGCCTGTACACGCAACCCGGACTTACCATCTCCGATCTGGCCGATGCCATGTCGGTTCAGGAATATCGCTTGCGCCGCATAATTAATCAGACCATGCGTTACCGCAATTTCAATCAGTTCCTCAACAGCTACCGGATTGAGGACGCCAGCCATCGTCTGCTCGGCAGCAAGACACCCATTTCCAGTATCGCTCTGGATGTGGGTTACTCGTCACTCTCGGTGTTCAACAAAGCCTTTAAAGACCGCTTCGGCGTGACACCTTCCGAGTATCGCGCGCAGCAGGGAGTTATTGGCGAAACAGTTGCTTCCTAGGCCAGCGATGGCCTGAGTGTCAGAATGTGCCACGCAATGAAGCAACCCACTGGCTGCCACGCTCATTACAACGTCGCTCCACTTCGACTATGTTGCCAACCGACAGAATATCGTCGAAGCGAAATCGGTCACTGCACATACCGACGTTGAGCACATTGCGCAGTTCAAGACGACCCACAAGATCGAGACCGGTCAAGGCGGTTTTTTCCACGAACAGTGTCAGGTCTTCCTGACTGTCTACATGGTCAATTCGGTTGATGTCATAAAGTGGCCGGTTGCCCTGTGAAGCGCCGCGATAGTCGATGCCGTAGTTGAAGCTGAGCGCTGGCAAATCGTGGCGCAGACCCAGCGTGTAGAATCCTCGGTCGTTAGGCACGAGTCGCCGTGATTGACCGGAAAACGGGTCAATGACTTTACTGGCCCGGGCCAGGACGCCCGCCGACAACAGCAAGTTGGGCTGCGGGCGAAAACTTGCATTGATCTGAACCGCTTGCACTTCACCGTCACCAATATTGCCAGCGGCAGACTGCAGTGGCGCGTTCGTTGTTGATACATCTATGCGGCCAATAGCATCGCTGACGTCCCAGTGCCAGGCTCGCACATTGATAACGCCGCGGCTCTCGCTGAAGCGATATTCCAGGGTGGATGTATAGCGCCAGGATTGTTGTTGCCGCAGTTCGGGATTGCCGGCCACTGTATCGCGCTCTTCATCGCGAGGGTCTGTATTGGCAGCAAAATCGGAGAAGCTTAGTTGAGCGACAAATTTCTCGATTGCAAACTGAAACTGTAATGTCGGCGTGATGTTAAAACGGTAATCGAGCTTGGGGCGCAAAAAACTAAAATCCCGGCTCTTGTTCACCTCACCCGTCTGCGTTATTTCCGAGACTTCATACAGCAACGTGCTCTCCAGTCGCATGCGTGTATTGAGTTGCCAGTTGTGTACCACAAAGCCTTCGTAGCGAACTTCCTCAATCTCGGAATTGGCATTTGGCACAGGCACGTTTACAAGCTCGTCACCGCTACCCAGCCTTGCCAGAGACAATGAGGTCTCGAGCGTCGTCTGGGCGCGCTCGACTCCAAACTCAACACTCTGCGCCGCGGTAACAGGACGGTTATAGACAGCACGTATTATTCGTTCTGAATCCACTGTGTTATTGCGAATGGAAAGATCCTGCTGCAGCCGCTGGTTCGCCAGCACACGATAGCGATTTCTTTGTGATTTTGAATCCTGCTGATTGTTGATCGTCAGTAGCTGCAGATTACTGTTATCCGCAAAAGCCAGATTATAGTCCGCCCCGATTTCCCAACTGTCACGAGATGCGTCGAAATCCTCGCGCTCGCGGAAAATGGCAGGTGGCTGGAAATTGTAGTTAACAATCGTTCTGTCGATTGACCGTGGCGGATCCGATTGCTCGTATTGCAGATTCAGCACAAGCGATTGCTGCGGGTTAATCTGATAAGCCGTATTGGCAGTAAGAATCTGATTGACCTGATCAGTAGTATCTGTTGTTAAGCGCAGGTCATTGGGCGAGAAATCCCCCGTGCCATAAACACTTTCCTCTATACTCTGAATAACCTGATATTCGGGCCGGCGTTCCAGTCCCAGGCGATAATCGAGGGCATTGCCCGAGCCATTGAGCACCCACGTCGCTTGCGGCTCGACATGCCCATCCTGATAACCCACCATGCCCGCACCAGCGGTCATGGTCATATTGCTGTTCTGCAGGGTGACGACATTGATTATCTGTCCCTCATTGCGTACCCCGACCAGTTCGACCGAGGTGCCACGAATGATTTCAATGTGTGACACCTGATCAAAGGGAATGCGATCGAGCTGCGATTGCGCGTCATTGTCTTTACCGCTGAGGCGCCGGCCATTGATAAGAATACTTTCGGCGCTACCCAGACCGCGGTCGTTCTGATTCGCTGAGGAATTGTCTTCGAGGGCAATGGCGATACCCGGAATACGCTCCACCATATCGGCGGCTGTAACCGGATTCCATTGTTGGAAATAAGATGCCGGATAACTCACATCAGTATTCTGTGCCTGCGCTAACGGCACAGAACTGAACTGAACGAAGGTCAACACCAACACAGCAGTGGCGCTGCCTCTATGAGATAGAAAGGGCAGAATGGACATGACATTCTCCATTGCTGGACCTACACGAAGACGGACGCCAGGTCCTGAGTGAGAGTCAGTGTGTGCTCAGACGAGCAGAAGAAAATGGCGCCGACTCTCGTCGGCGCCATTGGCAATACAATTTCAAAACTGGAGAGAATTTAGAAATTGTAATTGACGCGGGCATAGACCACGCGACCGAGCGCATCTTGTAGCTGCGCCTCAACGCCAGCGATCATACCCACTTTCTGTGGCATACGGTCAGTCAGGTTACGTGCACCGACAGTGAAATTGAATTCACCATCCCACATCTGCAATCCACGGTAGCTGTAGAACGCATCGAGTTGCGTCCACTCACGAATGACGTCAGTAGACTGCCAGTTGCTACCCGGGAAGAACCGCTGGAAGCTGAACTCGTTGGCATCAAAATCAACCTCATCCACATAACGAGTTGTTGTGCTGACAGTGTGCTGCCCCTGACTCCAGGCCAGACCAAAGTTGGCGCGAATCTGCGGGATAGCCGGTACTGCACCATAGTCGTTATTCTGGTTACCCACTGCCTCACGCACCGGGTCGTCGGCAGACAACTGGAACTGGTAGGTATCCATGTAGGTCGCCTGCAACTGCATGCGAATATCGCCCCAGTTGTTCAGCCCCAGATCATCCAGAGAGAAGTCATAACCAAGGCGTGTATCCCAGGCTTGCACGAGCATACTCGAGGCATTCGAGTCGCTCTGGTTGATGCGCACCGTTGTTGTGACATCATTCGGACTGCGCAGAATACGCTTGTCGGAACGCGGATCATTCACCCATGCTGTCAGCTGATCAACGGAAGGATACGGATTGGCGTCTGTTGGCATGAAGCCGGTGGCGTCCTGAAAATTGCGATAGTCTGAACGCACGATATCTTGCGTCGTCGTACTGACGATACGGTCGCTGAAGTCAGTCTCGCTCCAGGTCAGTGACCAGACCAGGTTGTCAGCCAAACTGACATCGAAGCCAACCGAGACACTTTCCGATGTTTCCGATGACAGGTTCGGGTTGCCAGTTCCACAGGAGGTAATGAATCCTGAGAACGAGGTGAACAAGTCATCGACGTTACTGAGGCCACAGGACTCAGGCGCGTTCAACTGGTTCAGCGTCGGCACAATAAAGGCTTCACCCATGGTGGCACGGAAGCTGATCCAGTCGGCAGCACGGTAGATGATGCCGTACTTATCAATGACCTTGCCTTGTCCAGTACTGAAGCTTTCATCGCGCACGGCCGCTGTGAGTTCCAGGTTCGACAGCAGTGGGAACGAGAACTCGGCAAAGTAAGAGTCACTGTGACGAGACACCTTGTTCGGCAAGACCTGGGTACCAATCAGCTGGTCATTAGCGATGACATTCGCTGGCGGAGTGTTTTCATCCAGTTCTTGTCGTCGCTGGTAGCCAACAGCTGTGGCTATCGGTCCGCCCGGCAATTCGAATCCGCCCAAAGGCAGATTACCGTTGAGAATAATGTCAAACGTTTGCAGTCGATCAAGATCATTGTTGGCAAAGCGTGTCATCACGCCGTCAGCGACTACCTGCGGTGTACGCAAACGCGCATCCGTTGCCGCGAAAGGATTGAAACAGGCGCCAGCGTCGTTGATCACATCGCAGTTCAGGCCTTGCTCAACTGCGCTGAAACTGAAACTGTGATGGCTATCATCCTGAACCCGTTCCTGACCATATGTGTAATAACTGGTACCTTCCCAGCCTTCCAGAAATGGCACGGTGAAGTCGGCTGTCAGGGCCAGGCGCATGGTACGCTTGTCATCCAGCTCCATGTTCAGGCCGTCGTTTTCTGCAAAGCCGGTAGGTTGAGTATTGGCTACCGCTTTACCAAAGGGAAGCCAGGCGCCGATGCGCACGTCTTCACGGAACGGAATACCGCCCTGCGGGTCATTATCAAGCGAAGCGAACTGGTTTGCTGCCAGAATCACATTGCCGTCTGCACCTCGCTGTGGCAACGGCTGACCGAAGGCATCAGTGACAATATTGCCCTGATCATCTCGACGGGGTACCGCAAACAACGGATCGCCGTTGGCATTCACGGCACGGAATGTATTGCCGGGTAATTCACCGCGCACCGTGGGCAGTTCAGCTACACGCGCACCCGGGTTACCCGGGTTAGTACGGCCACGTACCACCTGGCGGTTATACATCAGCTGAGCCGACAGCGTCAGATCGGGGCTGGTTTCCCAGCGCAAGTTGCCGTAGAGAGCCGTGGAATCGATCGCTTCCATGAAGTCACGGGTGTCACCAAAACTGAGCCAGCAGCGACCCAGCGCATTGGTACCCCAGGGCGAATTACCCATGGCCGACTGATCAGAAGTTTCATTAGTGCCACAAGCCGGATCGGGACGATTGGACACGGCGCCAGTGAGGTTACCGTCAGCGTCTCGGCGCGGCACTTCGAAATTACCGGGATTTGACCCACTGTTGTGAGTCAGGCCGGCTGCCACCCATTCAGGACGCTCGCCCCATGCAAGGGTGCCGCCATTCTGATATGAACCGGCTACCACGACATCAACAGCGCCGAAAGAGTCACCGGCAATGAAGGAGGTTTCGTTCTTACGGAAATCACCGCGCGAATCACCTTCTTCGTAATATTCCATTTTGAAGCCGTCATAAGAAGTGTACGGCACCATATTCACCACGCCAGCCACCGCATCGGTGCCGTACAGCGCCGCAGCACCGTCGGTCACAATATCCATGCGACTGAGTGCCATAGTCGGCAGTAATTGCTGCACGTTGGCTGTAGGAACACGCTTACCATCGATGAGCGGTAAGGTGGCCCGCTCTCCCAAACCGCGCAAGTTGAAACTGGCGATCTGGTTGCTGACACCCTGAATCGAGTTTGAAACACCGGTGCCGTTGTTAAATGTCAGATTTTGCACCACCTGCGCCATATTGATGGTTCCCTGCGCTTCAATGTCTTCGGCGGAGAACTGCACCACTGGAGACGCTGCAGAGATACCTTCTGTGCGGCGGATGAATGAACCGGTGACAACGACCTCCTCGACTGTCGACTCCTGGGCTAGCGATTCACCAGCAGTAGACAAGAGCGCGAGAGAGATGGCAGTGGTCAGCAGGGTTTTACGTGGGAAACAACTTACGTTGCTCGAGACTACTGTGGGCATGGGTAGGACCTCATTTGTTCTTATTTGTTGTCATTTTTATAGGTAGATATTGATCTACCTTGCCCAACATCATCACACTTCTTTCAATTAAAGCTAATGGATAACAAAAATTATTGGCATTTGAAGAATCCGTCAGCCAATTTACCGCTGTTGATGCACTGCCACTTCATTTAATTTTCAGGTAATTCAATATCTTGCTTTGCCCTATACCACCCAGAAGGCGCCCATAAAAAAAGGGCAGTCTCCCGCCCTTTTCTTATGATAAAAAATTACATTTTGTTACTTTTCATTAATCCGTCAATGCTTTTAACCCTTTTAGCCAGCGATAACTGGCGGATTTAGAGGGCAAAAGTACGCCTCCCGTTGCAGAGACCAGCCGAATGTTAACTGCGTTAATCTGCAGCACTGAGCCCGTCTGGAACTGCCGAGTCTTCTATGGCAGCACTTTCCTGAGTCTCTTCCTCTGCAACTGGCGCCACCAGCGGTGCGCCACACAGCGGACAGCCAATGACATGATCATTCGGCCCCAATTGCAGCCTCTGCCGTCTGTTTGCCATCTCCTCGAGGAACTGCTCTTCACTCATGGTGACGCGAATGCCCAGATCGATGAACATATTGGTTACTGAGCGATTACCAGAGCCCTGCCAATTTCGTGGATCAGGTACATTGGGATTGGACTCCGTGTTGTTCATGTAGCCGACGATGTGCAGGATTGTGCCCTTGGGTAGCAGCGGGGCCGAATCATCGGCATAAGGATAGCCGCGTACCCAGTTATGGTCATAACCGACACAGGATAGCGTCTCGACCGTGTACCCCCAGATTGCCTCCAGACACATTCTCTCTCCCGGCGCATGCAGGTGCGGTTCGAAGGTAATGATCTTGGTATGCTCCTCCAGAACCGTGTAGGCATGCAGTTCCTGATCCTTCTCATTGCCAGCAATACTGATATCAACGCCATTACCCAGGCCAAGACGTGCGCGTTCGTACTTCGGCTCATAGCCCTTGGGGTGGAAACGGAAGCCAATTTCCAGATGCCCCGTGGTGTCCAGGCCATTGGAATGCAGATGCACCGAATCGGAATAGACGTAGGAACCGGCCCGCAGCAAGCGACCGCCGTCGGGATCGAAGATGTCCGGATTGCGACCAACTTCGTGTACTGGCCAACTGGTCACCGTGTCTTCTACACGATTACCGTTCTCATCCAGCTCGGCGGTACTCCAGATCATGTGGTGGAAGATGTAGCGGCCACCGACCGTCTCACGCCCGGTACCTGCAGAATTATCGACATCGTTAACCTCGACGATTTCCACTGATTTGACGTAGCGATCCTCTTCCAAGCCGATCGGTACGCGGTCAATCTCTCCCCACCAATCCGGCGTTCCCGCCAATTTGGTAATCTCGTTTGTGGAAACAATCAGATCCGGCTCACCGGCAGTCCACTTGAGACTGTCATCGAACACCAGCGGTTCCGGGGCATTGGCGGGATTGCCTCTGGGTGCACCGCTGCGCGCCCAAACGGAGATCTTTTGCAGTTCTTCATCATTCAAAGAAGGATCGTTCTTGAATTCCTGAATACCGATATCCTTTTCCATATACCAAGGCGGCATGGCACCTGCCCGATCACGTAACCCGGTCTTGTACTCGATCAAGCCCGCGAACGGCGCTACTTGCTCGTAGGTCACCAATGGCATCGGTGCGACGCCACCTTCTCGGTGACAATTCTGGCAGCTACGCTGCAGTATCGGTTCGATGTCTTTATGGAAAGTGACGTCTGTCTGCTGCCCATGAGCAGCACCAGACAACACGGCTAATAGCGCTGCAACGGTCATGGTTGATCGGGTAAGCAGTGCGGGGGCAAAGTTCAACATAAGCAGATCCTCCTGTGAAAATCCGTACGTCGTTTATTGTTATGCAAGCCGGTACTGCGACGGGAAAGGGTCGCCGGCAACCACAAAGGTGGTGCGGTGAATCATTCGTTAACCTCGCCGATTCTAACGAAAATCGCGCGAACCCAACACCGTTAACTGCTGCGGCTGTAAGCCTTTGATAATCGGCGTATTTACAGACATCCCCAGCAAATTCATTTGCTGGCGACCGTATTTCTCGCGCACCGGATGAATTAAAATCTCTGGCAATATCCATGCAAGAAGACAGAAGTGGTACTTATGAACCAGCAACTATGCCCCTGTGACAGCGGCAAGACTTTCGTGCGATGCTGCAAGCCATACCTGACGGGCAGCACCAAACCCAAAACGGCCAGGCAGTTGATGCGTGCGCGCTTCTCGGCCTATGCTATCGGTGGCTGTGGTAACTTTCTGCTGGCCACCTGGCACCCGCTTAATCGGCAAGGCCTTGATGCTGGCAGTCTGTCGTTGCGCCAGGTCAACTGGCAAAAGCTGGAGATCCTCCACAGTAGCCAACAAGCCGACAAGGCAACGGTAGAATTCAGAGCGAGCTTTGTTGATCGCCATGGCAAACCCGGACTGCACCACGAAGTTTCTGTTTTCAAGCGTGAACGCGGTGTGTGGTTCTACGTTGGCGAATTGAACAAGACCGAAATCGAATAGCAACGTTGCTGTTATTTCGGCAATAACAGTGACAGAAAGAGTTTAAATCCGCGGACATAAAAAACCCGGGACGATGCCCGGGTTTTTTGCGTTTCAAGACTGCTGATGCGATTTACTCGGTGAACGATTCCTTCTCGTCATCAGTGATCTCTTTCATGCTGAGCTTGATACGACCGCGCGCATCGAGATCAGTCACTTTCACCAGTACTTCTTCGCCTTCTTTCAGATACTGGTTAACGTCTTCTACACGCTCCTGGGCAATCTGGCTGATGTGTACCAGTCCGTCCTTGCCCGGCAGGATGGTGACAAAGGCACCGAAGTCGACGATGCGCGCAACCTTGCCCTTGTAGAGCCTGCCAACTTCCGCTTCGGCAGTAATGGCATTGACCATTTCCACAGCCGCGTCGCGAGAGTCGGCGTCTTCACCGTAGATGCGCACGTTACCGTCATCATCGATGTCGATAGACGCGCCGGTTTCTTCGGTGATACCGCGAATCACTGCACCACCTTTACCAATGACGTCACGGATCTTGTCCGGATCAATCTTCAGCATGGCCATCGCCGGCGCGTTGTCGGAAACCGTTGCTCGTGGTTGGGCGATAACCTTGTTCATCTCACCCAGAATATGGATGCGGGCATCGTGCGCCTGTGACAGCGCGATTTCCATGATCTCTTCGGTTATACCCTGGATCTTGATATCCATTTGCAAGGCGGTCACACCCTGATCGGTACCGGCGACTTTAAAGTCCATGTCACCCAGATGATCTTCGTCACCGAGGATGTCAGTCAGCACAGCAAAACGCTCGCCTTCCTTGATCAGACCCATGGCGATACCAGCTACCGGTGCCTTGATCGGCACGCCGGCATCCATCAATGACAGGCTGCTACCGCAGACACTCGCCATGGAGCTGGAACCATTGGACTCAGTGATCTCGGAAACAACGCGAATGGCGTAAGGAAACTCTTCCTCTTCCGGCATCACAGCCATCACACCGCGCTTGGCCAGACGGCCGTGGCCGATTTCGCGACGCTTCGGACCACCCATGAAGCCAGCTTCACCGACCGAGTAGGGAGGGAAGTTGTAGTGCAGCATGAAGCCGTCTTTATTGGAGCCATCAAGGCCTTCAATCAATTGCGAATCGCGCAGCGCACCCAGCGTAGTGACCACCAGCGCCTGGGTTTCACCACGGGTAAACAGTGCTGAACCATGAGCTTTGGGCAGGACGCCAGTTTCTACTTCAATAGCGCGAACAGTCTTGGTATCGCGACCATCGATACGCGGGTTGCCATCGATAATGCGGTTTCGAACCACACTCTTCTCCAGCTTACCGAACGCATCGCGCACGTCACCTTCAGAGACACCGTCTTCTTCGCTGACGAGTTGTTCTACGGCTTGCGCCTGTAGCTGACCAATCGCGTCATAGCGCTGCATCTTGTCAGAAATCTGGTAAGCCTCAGTGACTCCGGCTGTGAACTTTTCAGCGACGGCACTCTTGAGCGCTTCGTTGACCGGTGCAGGACTCCATTCCCAGGCTGGTTTGCCAGCAGCGGACTTGAGCTCGTTGATAGCATTGATTACTACCTGCATTTCCTGATGCGCGAACAACACCGCACCCAGCATCTGGTCTTCAGTCAGTTGCTTGGCTTCTGACTCAACCATCAGCACGGCAGATTGTGTGCCGGCAACAACCATGTCGAGCGCGGAAGTCTCCAGCGTCGCATAGTCCGGGTTCAGGATGTAGCCTTTCTCCATGTCATAACCGACACGGGCTGCGCCGATTGGCTCAGCGAAAGGAATACCGGAAATGGCCAGTGCCGCAGAGGCACCGATCATGGCGGCGATATCGGGGTCACTGTCTTTACCACCAGAGATAACGGTACAGATTACCTGTACTTCGTTCATGAACCCTTTCGGGAACAGGGGGCGGATGGGACGGTCGATCAGGCGCGAGGTGAGAGTTTCTTTTTCAGTCGGTCGACCTTCACGCTTGAAAAATCCACCGGGGATCTTGCCCACGGCGTAAGTCTTTTCCTGATAATTCACTGTCAGCGGGAAAAAGTCTTGTCCCGGAGCAGCTTGCTTCTTTCCTACAACAGTCGCCAGCACCGATATGTCCCCAATGGTGACGACGACGGCTCCAGTGGCTTGTCTTGCAATCTTGCCCGTTTCCATCGTGACTGTCTGGTCGCCGAATTGAAACGTCTTGCTTACTGGATTAAACATATTTTATTCCTGATTGATTCCATTGCGGGGTGCCTGATTCCTGCGTCGAGCACCCCTCTTCCTATTTATTTTTTCTTAGCGACGCAGACCAAGTCGCTTGATGAGTGAAGAATATCTCTCGACATTCTTGCGCTTGAGGTAATCAAGCAGCTTGCGACGACTATTCACCATACGGATCAGACCGCGACGTGAATGGTGGTCATGGATGTGCTCCTTGAAATGAGCCTGCAGGTCATTAATGTTGGCAGTCAGCAGGGCAACTTGTACTTCCGGTGAACCGGTATCGCCTTCGCCTTGTGCGTAGTCTTTAATGATTGATTCTTTCTGTTCAGCTGATAAAGCCATTTTCATTTCTCCAAATATGCGGTTAATGGTTTCGCGTTCCCCTTCATGGGGTGTCAATGCGAATGCAATATCCTTATAAAGTCAGTGTATCCACGCATATTGATAGATACCTGATACTTTCCCTTCTTTCCGTTTGTGTCTGAAATTTACGACTGTTCAGTCGCTGTGTTAATCAGACGCCTTGGAGCAACCTTGCCATCGTCATCAATACAACCGATGCCGATGAATTGCTCTTCATCATAGATCCTCACCAACCCTTCGGCCGGCAAGTGCCTTACCATGACTGCCTGCCCATGCATGAGCTGGCTGGCAGTGATGTTGGGTAACCTGACTTCCGGCAGGTCGCTGATCGCCGCATCCATGGCGATCAGGTGCTGGTCCAGCTTTTCCAGACCTGCTTGTTCTTTTTCCTGCGTCAGCTGCTCAATGGAGACACAGTCTGCCTCGGTAAACGATCCCGCTTTGGTGCGCCGCAGGGCAATAATATGACCACCGCAACCCAGAGCCTGACCGAGATCATCAGCGATCGTGCGGATATAGGTGCCCTTGCTGCAGTCCACTTCGATTTCGATCTCGTCACCGCTAAAATCGGTTAACTCGATACGATAAATCGTCACCGGACGTGGCTCACGTTCTACCGTGACGCCCTGGCGGGCCAGTTTGTAAAGCGGCACACCGTCTTTCTTCAATGCCGAATGCATCGGCGGCAACTGCTCAATTTCACCTGCAAATTGCAGCAACGCCTGTTTGACCTTGTCAGCGCTGAGTTCACCAATATCGGTTTGCTCAATCACCTCACCTTCGCTGTCGCCGCTGGCAGTGCGTATACCCAGCTTGATTCGGGCCCGGTATTGCTTGTCAGCATCCAGCAAAAACTGGGACACCTTGGTGGCCTCACCCAGGCAGAGCGGCAAAACGCCTGTTGCCAGCGGGTCGAGACTGCCGGTGTGACCGGCCTTGTTGGCGTCATAGAGACGCTTTACCTGCTGCAGTGCCCAGTTGGAACTTGCACCAGTGGCCTTGTCCAAAACGACAATGCCATCGATCTGTCTGCCTCTTTGGCGCCGCCTGCCCAATCAACTTCTCCGCTTACCTGACTGCCGCTGTAATGCGAAATCAGTCGTCTTTATGCTGGTTGCGGTCCGCCGCCAATGCATTATCGATAGCTTTGGACAATTTCTGCCCGCGCTCGATACTGCCGTCATAATAAAACTGCAACTTCGGTACCGAGCGAATCTTCAGACGCTTGGACAAAAGTGTGCGCAAATACCCGGCAGCCTGATTCAGCGCCTTGATATTCTCCGCAATTTCCAGACGGTCCAGATCGCCTGGCTCCTGCAAAGTACTGTCGTTCAACTCGTCATTGCCAGTCAGGCTGTTCATTACAGTCACATGCACTTTCGCATGAGACAGGTCGCGACTGACATCGACGCCGGTAACAGAGACCATACCGACACGCGGGTCGCTGACTTCCATCTGAATCAAAGTCGCCAGATCCCGCTGGATCTGGTCAGCAACACGCTGTACTCGCGAAGAGGCGTCTGTCATTAAACTGCTACCCTGCCGATGACCGGCAACTACAAGCTTCTTGCCACTTCCGTGGTCTCGTAGACCTCGATCTTGTCACCGACTTTAACATCGTTGTAATTGCGTACGCCGATACCGCATTCCATACCGTTGCGCACTTCGTTGGCATCGTCCTTAAAGCGACGCAGTGATTCCAGCTCGCCCTCATAGATCACCACGTTGTCACGCAGGACGCGAATGGGCTTGCTGCGATACACAGTACCTTCGATCACCATACTTCCGGCGATCTGGCCAAACTTCGGTGAGTTGAAGACATCACGCACCTCGGCGACACCGACGATCTGCTCACGTATTTCCGGAGCCAGCATGCCGCCCATGATTTGCTTGGCATCGTCGATCACATCGTAGATGACGTTGTAGTAACGCATCTGCAGATTTTCATTCTCAACGATATCCTTGGCAGTCTTGTCAGCACGGACATTGAAACCGATGATCATGGCTTTCGATGTCGCGGCCAGGTGGGCATCTGTTTCAGAGATACCGCCCACACCGGAAGCGATGACATTCACTTCCACTTCTTCAGTATTCAGTTTCTGCAATGAGCCAATGATGGCTTCCAGCGAACCACGTACATCGGCTTTGAGAATGACATTGAAAATGCCCTTCTGGTCTTTGCCGATGCCGGAGAACATGTTCTCCACCAGATCCTTCTGCTGCAGTGCCTGCAGGCTGTCTTTATGGCGTGTGCGACGGAACTCGGCAACTTCGCGCGCTTTGCGCTCATCGGCTACAACCACAAATTCATCACCAGCTTCCGGCACACCATTGAGGCCAAGAATTTCTACCGGGATGGCCGGGCCAGCCGACTTCACCTGCTGCGCTGCTTCATCAATCAAAGCGCGCACGCGGCCGTATTCATGACCGACGAGTACGATATCGCCGCTCTTCAAGGTGCCGTTCTGAACCAGCACAGATGCGACCGGGCCACGACCTTTGTCGAGTCGTGATTCAATCACGATACCCTGGCCAGGCACGTCGGTATATGCCTTGAGCTCCAGCAATTCAGCTTGTAGCAAGATCGCCTCAAGCAGCTCGTCGACACCGTCACCGGTGATGGCAGACACTTTGATAAACTGTGTATCACCACCCCAGTCTTCAGGAATAACTTCCAACGCTGACAGCTCGTTCTTCACACGATCAGGGTCAACACCTTCCTTGTCGATCTTGTTGATTGCCACCACCATCGGTACACCTGCCGCTTTGGCATGCTGCACCGCTTCTTCGGTTTGTGGCTTCACACCGTCGTCCGCGGCAACAACCAGAACAACGACGTCTGTTGCCTTGGCACCACGGGATCGCATTGCCGTGAATGCAGCGTGGCCGGGCGTATCAAGGAAACTGATCATGCCGTGCTCGGTGTTTACGTGGTAAGCACCAATGTGCTGGGTGATACCACCGGCTTCACCGGAAGCAACGGTCGATTTGCGAATATAGTCCAGCAACGAAGTTTTGCCGTGGTCGACGTGACCCATCACAGTCACCACCGGTGCCCGCGTGATCTCCACTTCGCCAATCTGGGTCGCCAGCGTTTCGGCCAGTTGCTCTTCGAGGGCATCCTCGGAGACAAACTTCACCTTGTGACCCATTTCTTCAATCACCAGCGTGGCTGTATCCTGATCAAGGATCTGATTAATGGTCGCCATGACGCCCATGTTAAACAGCACCTTGATGATTGCCGCCGACTTGACTGACATCTTCTGCGCCAGTTCGGAAACAGTATTGGCTTCGCCAATAGTGATTTCGCGGGAAATAAATTCAGTTGGCTTCTCAAAGCCATGCTGGCTGCTCAGCTTCTTGCCTTTGCGACCCGCACCACGACGGCCACGACCCATACCGCTGAAATCATCGCCTTCCAGCACGAAGTCATCATTAACATTGATGTTCTTCGCCGGACGCTTGGCAGCCTGTGCTTTTTGCTTGTTACGCAGATGCTGGGATTTCTTCTTCTCTTTGTCGTCGTCGTGCTCTTTCTGAGTTTTGCGCTTTGCAGCTGGTTTGGCAGCACGTGCAGCTTCCACTTCTTCCGGCGGCACATCTGGCACAGTCTCGGCCGCAGTATCAGCTTTCTTGGCGTCTTCAGCTTTCGCTTCAGTAGTCTCTTCCGCTGCCTGTTCTTCCTTGCCTTGCTCTTTGCTGCTTGCTTCTTCAGCCGCTGGCGCAGTTGCCTGCTCCTCGACTGGCGCTACCTGCAATTCTTCTTCCGCTTCGACTTCCGCCACTTCCGGCTCAATCGGTGTTGTCGGACGCTTCACGTAGGTACGCTTCTTACGCACCTCAACATTGACTGTCTTGCCGCGACCCGAGGTAGAGGCAGACTTCAGAGTACCCAGTGTCTTGCGCTTCAGGGTGATTTTTCGGGGCGCGGCCGACGTGGCCTCGCGATCACCGTGACTGCGGCGCAAAAAGACCAGCAAGGTATTCTTGTCATCATTCGATATCAGGTCATCTGCCTTGGTATGGGGTAACCCTGCCTCTTTAATTTGAGACAGCAGTTTATCCTCGGAAACTCCGACTACCTTTGCCAGGTCGCTGACTTTTACATCTGCCATTCAACTACTCCCAGTTACAGCCGCTCAGGTTCAGTCTTCCTCGAACCACGGAGCCCTTGCTGTCATGATTAGCTTCCCTGCCTTCTCTTCATTCATGTCTTCAATTTCCATCAACTCATCGATGGATTGCTCGGCCAGATCTTCCATAGAGGTAATGCCGAGCTTCGATAATGCGAGTGCCAACGAATCATCCATGCCTTCCATTTGCAATAGATCATCAGCTATGTTGGCTGAAGACAAATCTTCTTCTGATGCGATCGCCTGCGTTAACAGCGCATCCTTCGCGCGGTTACGTAATTCATTGGCGATCTCTTCATCAAAACCTTCGATGCCGAGGATCTCGTCCAGTGGCACGTAGGCAATTTCTTCCAGTGAGGTAAAACCTTCCTGCACCAGTATTTCTGAAACTTCTTCATCGACATCCAGCTTATCCATGAACATCTGGATGAAACTGCTGGCTTCCTGCTGCTGTTTGGCTGCGGCGTCTTCTTCGCTCATGACGTTAATCGTCCAGCCAGTCAGCTCGCTCGACAGACGAACGTTCTGTCCGTTACGGCCAATTGCCTGTGCCAGATTGTCTTCTTCCACAGCAATGTCCATGGTGTGGCTGTCTTCATCCACGATGATGGAAGCCACTTCGGCTGGCGCCATGGAATTGATCACCAGCTGCGCCGGATTGTCATCCCACAGGATGATGTCGATACGCTCGTTAGCCAGCTCGTTGGAAACGACCTGCACGCGCGAACCACGCATACCCACACAGGCGCCAACCGGGTCGATGCGACCGTCATTGGTGCTGACCACGATTTTAGCGCGCGAGCCCGGGTCACGAGCCGCCGCCTTGATCTCAATAACTTCTTCCGCGATTTCCGGTACTTCGATCTTGAACAGCTCCATCAGCATCTTCGGCGAGGTGCGGCTCAGGAACAATTGCGGTCCGCGCTGCTCGGAGCTGACTTCCATCAGCAATGCACGCAGGCGATCACCAATGCGGAAAGATTCCCGGGGAATCATCTGATCGCGCGGCAGCAATGCTTCAGCATTGTTACCGAGGTCGACAATAATATTGTCGCGAGTCACTTTCTTTACGGTACCCGCCACCAGCTCGCCAACGCGATCCTTGTATTCGGAAATAACAATTTCACGCTCAGCTTCGCGGACCTTCTGTACGATGACCTGCTTGGCAGTCTGCGCAGCAATACGACCAAACTCGACGTTGTCGATCTTCTCTTCCCAGACGTCGCCGACAGCTAATGACTTGTCTTTTTCAGCAGCTTGCTCAACCGTGAACTGTGAGGCTTCTTCCTCATAGTCTTCGTCTTCGACAACGTGCCAGACACGGAAGGTTTCGTATTCACCGGTGTCCCGATTGACGGCCACGCGGCACTCGATCTCTTCGCCGTCATGCAGCTTCTTGGTTGCAGTGGCTAATGCTGATTCAATGGCCTCAAAAATCACACCGCGTGATACACCCTTCTCGTTGGAGACGGCGTCTGCGACCATTAATATTTCTTTACTCATCATAACTTTGTCACCACACTCGCGTTTGTGCGAATTCCTTACGAATTTGCGAGCACCAATTTCCTAGTACACAAGAGCTGCTTTGTCGATTTCGGCATGCGGAACTGTGTAGTCCTCGCCGTCAATCTGCACCACGACCGAGTCGTTTTCCACAGCAGCAATTGCTCCTTTAAATTTACGCCGCCCGTTAACCGGTCCACGTGTCTTGATATTCACTTTCTCACCGATGTATTGCTGGAACTGTTCCAGCTTGAACAACGGTCTGTCTATGCCAGGCGATGACACTTCCAGCGTGTATTCACCGGCAATGGGATCTTCAACATCCAGAAGTGCGCTGACCTGACGACTGACTTTTTCACAGTCATCAATGAGAATGCCTTCGTCACTCTCGATGTAGATGCGCAGCAGTGAAAACTTGCCCTGATTCAGGTGCTCGATACCCCACAACTGCAGGCCAAGAGCCTCGATTGTTGGCGTTACCAACTCTGTAATCAGTGCAACACTACTCTTCACATCACTCCCCGGCAGGCCGTCAATGGCCGGTCCAGGACAAAATCCCTAGATACAAAAAATGGGCCCAAGGCCCACTCTGAAATCTTCAGCGCTGACCGTAGCCAGACCAGCTGAAGCTTGTTTGACGGCTGGCACCACCGATCAGGTAATGGCCAGAGCGCGCCTGCAAACTTTAGATTGAATCGGTACCGGGGCAGGATTTGAACCTGCGACCTTCCCTCGGGTTTATAGAGTGCTGAGCCAGACTTCAGTCGGGCGGCTAAACTCCGAGAGTTTACCAATCCAGGATTTGGTAGCGGGGGCAGGATTTGAACCTACGACCTTCGGGTTATGAGCCCGACG
>CAZQFA010000013.1:0-4481 GCA_964592245.1 uncultured Pseudohongiella sp.
TGATGACTTTCATCATGGTCACTTCCCAGTCGAGGCTGGGCACTTCGGCGAGCAAATCGGCTGTCATATCAGGCGCACGGCGACTGACAAAGACATAGATAAGCAAAAACTGGCCGGCGGCAATCACCCCGGCAAAAATGCCCATAAAGGTGCGCAAGCGGAATGCGGTAACGATGATTACCAGACCATAGGCCAGTGGCGGCATTGAACTCAACGCATACTGGGTGCCATAGGCACGCGTATCTAAATAAATAGCGCCAGATACCACAGTTAATTGCAACAGGGTGTTGAGATAGGCCAGAGACGGCCGGTACATGCCCCAGCGAATGAGCGTGTAGATAATCAGGAATAACGGTACTGTGAGCAGCACCAGCAGGCTGATATCCCTGCCGAGACTACTGCGGAAATCGGCCGCTAATACGAATAACGCGTAGGTGGATATGATGACCGCCACCCAGAGCAGGCAGGCGAAACTCTCGGCGCGGGCTTCACGGGAGAACATTTCCTGATGGAAACGTTCTTCGATACTTGGGACTGCAGAGGATGCCACGCGCTCTTCTCGGCCGGTAATTGGTTGCCCAGTGTACCGGCCGATCAGGTGATTAGCGAATTTAACAAGCGATAGTTACCGCCTAGAACGAGACAGAAAGGCCAAAACTGTGGATTTTCAGGTTGTGGTTGGTGTTGTCATACTCACCACCCAGCAACTGGCTGTTAGCCACGTAGACCTCATCGCCGCCACTATAGCGGTAGTAGACATCCAGCGTCGTATCATTCACCGGGAAGGTAGAGCCCACACTAAAGGCTCGTTCCAACACAGCTCCGGTCATCGGCGTAATGGTCGCTGTAGGCACAGGCACATGACTGCCCTCGATCCCCAGACGCAAGACGCGGCCCGCCGGCATCAGGTATTCGAGCCCCAGATGCACGGTATCCTGATCATCCCAGTCCAATGGGGCAACGTCGACAATGGACGTTGAGCCGAGAAAGGTATTGAGATCATTGTTGGTACCGGCAGTCAGAGTAATAGGCAGATCGTCGAAGGTATTCTTCCAGCCGATACGGTCATATTGCACACCCAAAGACAGCCGGTCGCTGGCTTGCCAGATAGCGCCGACGCTGAATGTTGCCGGCAGACCGGTATCCACTCGTGCCTGATAGGCGAAGTCTTCCTGAATACCCAGACCCAGCTGACCCAGATTACCGCTGATGTCACCTTCCGAGCTGAAATCGGTTTCAGTGCTGTATGCCAGACTCAGGCGCAGAGTATCCGAGATCGCGTAGTCCAGACCAAAGCCGGCATTGAATGCCACATCGTCGACATCGAGATCGACCAACACTTTCAGGCCCGACAACACCGGATGGGACTGGAAAATGTAAGGTGCTTCGAGCTGATTGCGATTGTAAACAGCCGCAATGGAGGCGCCGAGACTCAATTGCTCAGTCACTTGATAAGACACAGCACCGGCACCCTTGGCGGCGACATAGGAAGAGCGATGGGTCTGGGCACCGTAACTGACACCGGCCGTTCCGGGCGGATCAATAAAGTTATAGCTGGCTTCCATGGCGGATTGCACAACGAGGCCAGCTCCCCAGGACCAGTTGCTGTCGGCCAGATCGCGCTTGATAGCAAATTCCGGAATAAAGCCCGGGCCTCGATCTGCTGCCACTGTGTCACCCAGCTTGCTGGTGAACTGAGCGTCGGGGTAGACCGCATTGAGCGCCAGATCGACACGATCTTGCAGACGGCTCAGAATTGCCGGATTGGCGCTGAGTGCAGACAGCGGGCTGTCACTGAAGCCAACAATATCACCACTACCGCGCGCTTGCGGGTCAGCGGATAATCTGATCAGATCAGTAGCCAACAAGGCAGGGGAAAAGACAATCATTGCTGCGCTCACAGGCGCTACAATGCCCGTCACTTTACAGGTGAATTTTTTTTGCATTTTCTAATCCGGTTTCTTCTCAAACAGTTCATCTGCCAGTCGTCGCTGGCGGTTCTTGCAATTGCTTATGCCAATCCAGAGATTGCCAACAGGTCGTAACATTGCTGCAAGTCAGGCAGCATTATAATGATGGAAAACCCAGAATCTGAAACAGTCTGTGTCAACCCGAGCTTGTCGTGGGTTGCGCGACTGTGTACTGACAAACGTTGGCCTCTATTCGCCTTCGCCTGTCTGCTTTGCGTTGCATTGTTGCCTGGAATTCTGCAGCTTGGCTTCGACACATCGCTCGGCGCCCTGATGTCGCAGGACGATCCTTACCTCGACGAATTTGCCCGCGTCGAAGAATCTTTTCCTCCCGAGCTGGAAGTGAACTTCGGCTTTGTCGCCGATACTGAGCAGACTGTTTTCACATTCGCTACGCTGCGCGCCATTGCCGATCTCGAGTCAAACTTTCGCGCCATTCCCGGCGCCATCAGATTTTCATCGATTACCGATTTCTTCTCGCCAGATCGTCAGGAAAGGCTGTTCACCCGACCGCTGGAGAACTATTCGGCTGTCGAGCTGCAAGAGGTTGCCGGGCTCGCGCTGAATGACCGCATTCTGACCGGTAGTTACTTGTCTCCCAACGGCCAGTTCGCCCGCGCCGTAATCGCCATTAATGAAGGTGACCTGACCCCTGAAGATCGAATCGAAATCGCCAATGCGGCAACCGGGTTACTGGATGAGCTACGCGCTGCGCACCCGCAAGCCAATATCGTTATCAACAGCGATGTGTTGCTTGAGCAAGATGGCCGTCAGGCCATGCTCGATGATCTCTCGGTACTCCTGCCCATTGTGATTGCCGTTTGTATTCTCGCAATCTGTCTGTGTTTCCGTTCGCTGTTACTGGGCATGGCCATTCTCGTGCATATTGCCTTTACCATAGTGAGCACGCTCGGATTGCTGGGCTATCTGCAATTACAGTTCAACAGCATTTCCGTCATGGCACCGCTGGTGGTAGTCATCGTCGCTGTGGCTAACAGTGTGCATATTATCTCTTTACTGCAACAAGGGCTGGAGCGTGGCGAGGATAAACTGCAAGCGATGCGCTACTCCCTGTCGCGCAACTTCATTCCGGTGTCTCTGGCTGCCATCACTACGGCTATTGGCTTCTCCTCGTTGAACATGAGTTCTTCGCCTTCGATACAGGACTTCGGCCGCATCGTCGCGCTGGGCATCAGTTTTGCCTATCTGTTTACCCTGTTGGTCTTGCCGACCGTTTTAATACTGCTAGTGCGGCAGAATGCGGCCTACACTGACAGCGAACACTTCCTGCGCCGCGCTCTGTCGCGCTTGGCGACATTCACCCACCGCTACGACAAACCCCTGTTCATGAGTTGCAGCGTACTGGCCGTGCTCGGATTCCTGCTGTTGCCACTTAACGAGATGGATTTCAATCGCCTGAACTTTATCGATCCGGGTTCGGAATTATCTCGCTACTACGATGCGGTCGCCGAGCACATGGACCGGGGTCCGACTCTGGCCTATGTGATAGATACCGGCACAATCGATGGCGGTATCGACCCGGCGTTTCTGCAACAGCTTGAGGACTACCAACAATGGCTGACGGAACTGGATGCTATTGAGTCTGCCGCCAGTGTCGTCGACATGGTGAAGACCATCAACGAGGTGGCGAATGAGAACGATCCCAATGCCTACGCCATACCTCCGGATATCAATGAGGTTGCCTACTACCTCAATAGCTATGAAGTCGTGCAGAGCGAGGAGTTTCCGTTAAGCGGCTTTCTCAGTAACGATTACTCGGAAGCGACGCTGGTCATCAATGCTCGCCGTTTGAGCAATCAGGAGCTGCTTGATCTGGATGCGGAGTTGAGTAGCGAGTTCGCGCGCTTTTTCCCGCAAGCAGAGCTATTGCATGGCAGTGGCTTGTTATTATTCGCCCGCATGGATGCGCTGGTTACCATCGAGTTGCTGCAAGGATACAGCATCAGCCTGATACTTATTACGCTTTGCCTGATTATTGGCTTGCGCAGTTGGTATTTCGGCTTGCTCAGTATCATTCCCAATTTGCTCCCGGCAGTGATTGTCTTCGGCGCCTGGGGATTGTTCGTGGGGCAACTGGATCCCTTTGTGATGATGCTCTTCAGCATCAGTATCGGTCTGGTGGTGGATGACACGGTGCATTTGTTGAGCCACTATCTGGAGCAGCGCCATGCCGGCAGCGATCAGCAGTCAGCCATGCACAGGGCCATTGTCACTGCTGGCCCGGCACTGACCATAACCACCCTGGTACTGGCGCTGGGCACGACGATTCTGATTGCTGCCAACACCTTGTACTTCCAGCAATCAGCAAAACTGCTGGTGCCGATTGTGGTATTGGCACTGGCGCTCGACCTGCTTTATTTGCCGACGATCCTTAGGCGCTTTGACAAGAAGCCACTCAACACCGCAGCGCCAATAGGCAGCACCGGTTGATACTTTTTTCTTCCGGCGCAAACAAAAAGCCCGGCTACTGCCGGGCTTTTTTTGTTCGCT
>CAZQFA010000013.1:4581-7101 GCA_964592245.1 uncultured Pseudohongiella sp.
TCGAAATTCGGATCATTGGGCGGGATGTTGGTCCAGTTCGGCGTAAAGATACAGGCACATTGACCCGACATGCGCTCCTCCGGCACCTCGCCTTCGGGATAGAACCACAAGCCAATCTCGCTGGCGTCAGTCGTTTCCTTGCCGTTGGTGGTGTAGTGCAATTGCAGATTCAGCACAGAACCAGCCTTCAATAATCCACCGGTGTTAGGCGGATTCAGGCGCGGCTCGGCACCGGGAATGTAGGCAGTAATGTTGGCCTGATCGGGGTTACCACCGCCGAGGAAACCACCGCGGCGACTGGCACCCGGTTCAATCAGGGAATTCAGCGTGTGATGCAGCACCGTGCGATCACCAGCCACATACTGGCTACCACGCAGCCAGCGGTCTTCTTCGATTTCTATGGGCACGGAGACGTGGATGTAATCCAGTACCCCGGTGGGTGGAATGGTTTGCGGCGGCACTTTGATGATGTAGTCCGGCTCACCGAATGCCCACTTGCTGTCCGGCCAGGTCAGCTCGGTCAGCGGATCGCGATCGCCATCCTTGACGGAGCCGGCTTCGATCCAGTGCACCAGTTGCTGTACTTCTTCTTCACTGAGCAGCATATCGTTGATGAAATCACCCACGTGGCCGTCGATCTGGCCCGGCGGCATGCGCTTGGTCATGACGACTTCGCGAATCATCGGCGACCAGCCCTGCACCATGGCATGACTGTCCATGGCAAACGGTGCAATGCCACCCTGGCGGTGACAACTGGCACAGTTTTCCGCAATCAGCGGCGCAATGTCGTTGACATAAGAAGGTGGATTGGCCGCGTGTTGCTCGGCAGCAGGATACGTCACGGGCGAACCATTGGTGGCCACCAGCGGCGTGCTTACTGCTTCACCTGCCAACAACTCTTCGATGGCTTGCTCGGCGCCAGCCACTGAACCGCGATAAAGAACAGTAAAGCCGGCCGGGTCAAATAACAGGACTTCGCCGGTACGCTCAATACCCAGAGCCTCGGAGATTATGCGCGCATCATCCATCAATACCGGCATGGTCACACCGTACTCGGTGAGTTTGGCCGCCACGGCCTCGCGATTGGCCCGGCCCATGGGATTGATCAGCATGAACTCGATGCCGCGATCAGCATAGGCTTGTTGCAGTGCTTGGTAGGCGGGAATCGCCGCCGCCGTGTCAGCACTGTCATTGGCCTGTACCAATAACGCCACTGCCGTGTGGTCATCGTACCAGCTCATGTTGTGGAAATAGCCGTCCTGATCGAGCAGGGAAAAGTCCCCGACCCGCTCTGCGGCTTGTGTCAGGCTAGCGCAGAAGCCAGCCATTGCCACAACGGCAGCCGGCATCAGCAACTTGCGCGCAGTGCTTGCGAAATTCTGTGATAGGAAAGCAATCATTGCCTTCTCCTGTGGATCGGGTAAGCAGCGGCCAGATGGCCGTCTCTACCCCGTATGCTCTTTAACTTTTCTAACAGATGAGTGCGTTGCCGCAGTACTCATCTGTCCCCCTGCAAGGCGTCAATTCCGGATCGGCCCTTTCTGCAAAAATAGCCTGTTGAGGGTAAGGAATGCGTTCGTTACAGTCAATGAGATCCCGCTCACCGTGCGCTATGACGCGGTAACTGACCGACCGCCTAGACGCAATCAGCAAGCGAATTCTGAGCTGGTTACTGCGCCAGCAGCTGTTGCAGTTTCGGGAATAGAGCGGGATTGGCGATAAGGATATCCTGATCATGGAAGGCTGGGTCCACTCCATCCGGCACTGTGGAAAAATGCCCGCAAGTGGCTCCCGCCTCGGCGGCGATTAGCCGCGCCGCAGCAAAATCCCACAAACTCAGGCTTTCGTAATAGCCATCAAGGCGACCGGCCGCCAACCAGCAAATATCCAGCGCCGCAGAGCCCAGACGGCGGATATCGGCACAATGGGTCAGAATGCGTTGCAGGTTTGCAAAGATTGGCTCCAGCGCATCTTTTTTGTAGGGAAAGCCGGTGGCGATGATGGCCTTGCGCAAGTCGGTTTCCGTGGCCACGGCGATGGCCTTTCCATTGAGGCAGGCCCCGGCCCCCAGTTCGGCATGAAACATTTCATCCGTGAAAGGATTGAACACGACCCCCGTCACCACCTGGCCCTGCTCGCCGTAAGCAATGGACACGGCTGACTGGATATGACCGTGGGCATAGTTGACGGTGCCATCGATTGGATCAATGATCCAGAACGGCTCCGTGAACGACTGCACGGCAGCGGTCTCGGGCGCCGACTCTTCAGAAATAATATGGTGCTCCGGATAGCGCGCCCTGATCGCGTCACAGATCATCTTATCGGCCTTGAGATCGGCCTGGGTCACCAGCTCGATGCCCTGTTTGTACATATGCTGCAGGTCAGCCTCGGCGCGTTCGGCGCGAATCATTTCTCCGGCCCGGCGCGCCAGATCGATGGTGAACTGTGTTGTTTCTGAGTAGGGTTTGCTCATGTACTGCCTGTGTAGTTGGACTAATGTTGTGATCGCGTTGTGAACGC
>CAZQFA010000013.1:7201-23371 GCA_964592245.1 uncultured Pseudohongiella sp.
TGGAAAATTGGTCTGCCGTTCATTGCAGGGTATGCTGCATTATATCGGCCTGCGGGCAGCGACTATACCCTGCAAGTTAAAGACTCGCTTGTTGCGCAACCCCGGCCATTACCGTGGAGCTAAAAGTCGTGGTCATAAATTCGCGGTACTGCCCATAACGCTACACTAACGATAACACTGCCATGCAATCCCTGACACTCGTACTCAAGTACAGCCTCTTCGCCACCTTTGCCACAATAATGAACCTCCTCATGCAGGAAGTGTCGATTCAGTTGTACAGCGATCGCTATGGCATCTACGTGGCCATACTGGTCGGCACCGTGAGTGGCCTGGTCTGCAAATTTGTTCTCGACAAGCGCTATATCTTCGCCGCCACCAGCCGCAATCATCGCGAATTGATTGGCCATTTCTGGGCCTACACGTTGACTGGTGGTGTCACAACTCTGTTGTTCTGGGGCTTCGAGTTGGGCTTCGAGTTCTGGTTCGAAAGCAAAGCTGCCCGCTATCTGGGTGCCGTAATTGGCCTGAGCATTGGGTATACTATTAAGTATCGACTCGACAAGCATTACGTCTTCAATGCACAGGAAAATTGATGGAACTTGCCGGCTGGGGACAATACCCGCGTCATGACGCTGACGTACTGGAGCCGGCTAACGGCGACCAGCTGCAGCAAATTTTGGCCGAGGCAAAGGCGATGCCCATCGTCGCTCGTGGCAGTGGTCGCAGTTACGGCGACAGCGCACTGGCCGGACAAGTCATCAGCAGCCGCTTACTGGATAACTTCATTGCCTTCGACAAGGACAAGCTGACTCTGCGCTGCGCCGCCGGAGTAACTCTTGGTGAAATTCTCGAAGTAATTGTGCCTCATGGCGCCTTTCTTCCGGTGCTGCCGGGCACGCGTCACGTCAGCGTAGGTGGCGCCATCGCCGCCGATATTCATGGCAAGAATCATCATGGCAAAGGCTCTTTCAGTGCGCACATTGAATCGTTGCGCCTGTGCCTGGCGAATGGCGAGATCAAACAGTGCAGCCGCACTCGCAACAAATCCCTGTTCGCTGCCACCTGTGGCGGCATGGGCCTGACCGGCATTATTGTCGATGCCACCCTCAAGCTCAGCCCCGTGAATAACAATCAGATGATTAACCAGACCTTGCCCGCGACAGATCTGGAACACTGCCTGAGCCTGCTTCAGGATAACGCCGCGAGCGAGTATGTGGTGGCCTGGGTAGACTGTCTGGCCAGCGGCGCGCAATTGGGCCGCGGCGTGGTATTCGTTGGCGAGCATGCCCCTGCGGAAGACTCACGGCGGCCGGGCAAAGCCACCGGCAGGCCGCTTACGGTGCCTTTTAATACGCCCGCGTTCTTGCTCAATCGCCAGAGCATGACGCTTTTCAATGGCGCCTATTACAAACTGCACAACAAACGTCGCGACAGCGATCTGGTGCACTATCAGCGCTATTTTTTTCCGCTCGATCGCATCAGTCACTGGAATCGGCTCTATGGCAAACCCGGCTTCCTGCAGTATCAGCTGGTGTTGCCAGAGGCCAGTGCCGCTGCCGGTATACGCGAGATACTGGGGCGTGTTGCCAGGGCCGGCAAGGGCTCGTTTCTGGCTGTGCTCAAGCAATTCGGTGCGGCAAACGACAACTATCTTTCCTTCCCCATGGCAGGTCTGACCCTGACTCTGGACTTCAAAAAAGAGGCCTCGATCTTGCCGCTGCTCAATGAACTGGATGAGATTGTGCTGGCCCATCAGGGAAGGCTTTATCTGGCCAAAGACGCCCGCATGTCAGCCGAAACGTTTCAGGCCGGTTACCCCCGCTGGCTAGAATTTATGCGCGTGAAAAAGCAGGTCGATCCGGACAATCGTTTTGCATCACTGCAGTCGGATAGGTTAGGTTTGACTCCCGTTCGGAATGCGACACCATGAATATATTGATAGTCGGCGCCAATTCAGCCATTGCCCGGGCAACCGCTCGCCTGTTTGCAGCACGCAAGAACAGCCTTTATCTGATTGCTCGCGACGCCGCGCGCTTGCAGGAACTCGGTGCCGACTTGCAGGTGCGTGGCGCCGACATTCGCGGTTCACAAACACTGGATCTGACTTATCCGGGTGCGGTCAAGGGAGCGCTGGATGCTGCTATGGCAGCGCTCACCCATATCGATGTGGCGCTCATCTGTCATGGCACACTCCCGGACCAGCAAGCCTGCGAAACGGACTATGCCACAGCTGCGGATGCTATCAATGTGAATGGCCTGAGTGTCATCGCGCTGTTAACGGAGCTGGCCCCGGTGATGATTGACCAGGGATCCGGCACAATCGCGGTTGTGACTTCTGTCGCCGGCGATCGCGGACGCCAGCCCAACTTTGTTTACGGGGCAGCGAAAGCGCTGGTCAGCACCTACTTGCAGGGGCTGCGGGGCAAGTTGTTACCCAGCGGCGTTCACGTTATCGATATCAAACCAGGACTGGTGGACTCGCCGATGACAGCACATCTGCCGAAGGGCGCTCTTTGGTCAATGCCGGAACAGGTGGCCATTCGCATCGTGCAGGCAATAGAAAAACGCCAACATACCGTCTACGCACCGGGCTACTGGCGCCTGATCATGCTGATTGTACGCAGCATCCCCGAAGCCCTGTTCAAGCGTCTCAAGTTCTGATTAGCCATGCCAGCCTCGCGCCCCGACTTGCCACTGTACGTTGATCTCGATGGCACCTTGATCAAGTCAGATATGACTTGTGAAGCCTTGCTGTTGCTGATCAAGCGTAATGTGTTCTACCTGGCCCTCATTCCGTTCTGGTTGCTGCAGGGCTTACGTGGACTCAAACAGCAAATTGCCCGAAGGGTGCATGTGCCAGTCGAAAAAATACCCTTCAACAGTGAATTCCTGCAGTACTTGCAGCATGAGAAAGCGGCTGGCCGCAAGCTGGTGTTGATCTCCGCCTCACACCAACAGCACGTCGATCCGTTCTCGACACAGGTGCCGCTATTCGATGCGGTCGTGGGATCGGATCAGTCGGTGAATCTGAAGTCGCATAACAAGCTGGAACGGATCAGAGAAATGAATGGGGCGGCCGCCTTCGCCTATGCCGGCAATGCCACAGCGGACATTCCGATCTGGTCGGCCGCCGAACAAGCCATTCTCGTCAATTGCTCGCCAGCGCTGCAGCAAGCCATGCCTGTTGATACTGACAATGTTCTGCGCTTCGATGCCGCGCAATCACCACTGGGTAAACTGTGGCAGGCGATGCGGCCACACCAGTGGCTGAAGAACTCGCTATTGTTTGTCCCGCTGATACTGTCCCATCAATTGCTCGAACCAGAGCTGTTGCTGCAAGCCATCGTCGCTTTCATCAGTTTCAGCCTGTGCGCGTCCAGCGTCTACCTGCTCAATGATCTGTTTGACCTGCAGAGTGATCGCCTGCACCTGAGCAAGTGCCAGCGGCCCTTTGCGTCGGGTGAACTGGACCTGCGCATTGGCCTGCTCAGCATGCCCACACTGTTGACTATCGCCTTGTTGATCGCCCTGTTCCTGCCGCCTCAGTTTCTGTTGGTGCTGGTGTCGTATTTTGTTCTGACGACACTGTACAGCCTGGTGTTAAAACGCTGGTTCCTGATTGATGTGGCGGTACTGGCGCTACTCTATGGCGTCCGCATCATTGCGGGTGCTGCAGCAATCGCTGTTCCGGCCACCGGCTGGTTAATCGGTTTTGCGCTAAGTTTGTTTCTGGGACTCGCCATGATCAAGCGCATCGCCGAGTTGAGCAATCTGCAAGGCGATGCCGAGACCAGCCCGGCCGGTCGCGCCTATCAGATCGGTCACCGACGTCTCCTCATCGGGCTGGGAGCCAGTTCAAGTCTTCTGGCCGTGTTGATTTTTGCCCTCTATATCAATGACCCTGCCACCACCCGCCTCTATCAGTCGCCGCAGACACTCTGGCTGATCTGTCCCTTGCTGCTGATCCTGTTAATTCGCATCTGGCGACGGGCCCGCGCCGGAGTGATTGATGAGGATCCGGTTTATTTTGCCGCCACCGATCGCATCAGTCAGATTGTGGTGCTGCTGTGTGGCTTGTTGGTGTGGGCAGCGATTTAGGCAAGATCACCACACTTGCTTTTGCGTGCCTAGTCGAGCAAATACGCATGATGAAAACGCAGGTGGTCTTCCATGAAGCTGGCAATGAAGAAATAGCTGTGATCGTAACCGTCCCGGCAGGCATAGGTCAGCGGATAACCGGCTGCTTCTGCTGCCGCGAGTAACAACTCCGGCTGCAACTGCTCGGACAGAAATTCATCGGCTCCGCCCTGATCCACACGCATGGGTAATTGTCGGGTAGCCGCCGCGATCAGCTCGACGGCATCATAGTCGGCGCCGGCGGCGGCGTCACCGAGATAGTGACTGAAGGCTTTCTGACCCCAGGGGCATTGCAGTGGCGCGCAAATCGGCGCAAAAGCTGAAACCGAACGGAATTTCTCCGGGTTTTTCAAAGCAATGGTCAAGGCCCCATGGCCACCCATGGAATGGCCGAAAATCGATTGCCGGGAGGGGTCTATCGGGAAATGTTCAGCGATCAACGCCGGCAATTCGGTATTGATATAGTCATACATCTGATAGTGCCGTGCCCAGGGCTCGGCAGTGGCATTGAGGTAGAAACCTGCTCCCTGCCCCAGATCATAACTGTCTGCATTTGCCACCGCCTCTCCTCTTGGCGACGTGTCAGGTGCCACAACGACCAGTCCCAACTCCGCCGCCACGCGTTGTGCGCCGGCTTTCTGAACAAAGTTCTCATCAGTGCAAGTCAGGCCGGACAACCAGTAGAGCACTGGCAGCGCGGCAGCGGACGACAGTGCCGCCGGTGGCAGGAATACGGAAAAAGTCATTTCGCAGTCGAGTACTGCAGACAGATGTTTATAGCGGTTTTGTTGACCGCCGAAGCAGAGGTTACTACCGAGTTGTTGCATGTGCAGGCCTTATGGAAAGTCAGACGATAACGAAGTTCGTTGCTGTTGCCACTTAGCCTACTGCACTGACGAGTCAAGTGAAAGCCGCCGGGACCGCCCCCTGCAAAGCGATCCCGGCGCGTCAAAGCGTATTACATCAGCTTTTACCAGCCACGGCGGGCGTCATTACCCCGGCCCCGGCCATTGTTGTGCTTGCGCGAATATTGGTCATAGCGTTTGTTTTGCTTGTGCACTTCCTTTCGTACTTCGCGACGGAACTCGCGCTTGTCCCGTTCGAACTCGCGCACATCGCGGCGGAAGTGACGCACGTCATGGCGATAATCGCGTACCGTGTGACCATAAGGGCGACGGTCATTGCGGAAGCTGTTATGACGGTTGTGGCTGTCGAATCGATCATGTCTGTCATAATTGTCGCGATGACTGCTGACACGGCCACTGTATTCAGCACGCCAGTCGTATCCATTCCAGACGAAGCGCTGACCACGATTATTCACAACCCAGGGCTGCTGATAAGAGCCGCCGATGCGCACAGCACCTCCAGGAGCCTGGTCCCAGCGATAGCCATTCCAGCGGAAAATTGCGTAGCCGCCACTCTCGCGTTGGGTGCCCAGTACCCAACCGTCGGCAACTGCGATTGCTGCACCCGGCATACGAGTCCAGCCGCCACCGGAGCGATGGTAGATAGCAAAGCCGTCGCGGATACGTTCACCCAGGCGCCAACTACCGCCGGAAACATCGTGACGTTCGCCGCGACGCGAGTAGTCGTCAGCCTGCGCTATCGGGCCGGCCAACATGAAGCATGCTGCAATGAGTAAACTGACTGTTGTTGTTTTCATGTTGCAATCCTCCAGTACATTTTTCCTGTCTGTGAGGTTGATTATCCGTGCCGATAAATGAATCGGGTGTGAATATCCGGCGATGTTTTAATGCTTTTGCCTGGTATTTTCGGCTTTTTCTTAACCCGAAATGAACAAAAGGCTGACCACAGGGCCAGCCTTATGCATTCACTTCTTCCGACCAAGCAACATTCGATAAAGCAACTTTCGATAAAGCAACTTTCGATAAAGCTAATTCCGAATAAACTACTTGCGAATAAGCTGCTTTCACCTCAGATACCTTCAACTCAGGGTCTTCAGTGTCGCAGAACGCAGCTTGCTGGCTAGAATTCGACTTTCAGCCCGATTGCAAACATGTTCAGATCCGAATCGAAATCGCCGGTACCGATTTCCTCGATATCGTCCGCATTGAGATCGTTGTCGACCCAGTCATAGGTCAGACGCAAGTCGAGATTCTCCGCAATCTCAAATGAGGCACCGGCACCAAAGAACACTTCTTCGCTATCAGCCTCACCGCGGAAAGGACCGGCGGTGATATCCGCTTCGGTCCACATGGGGCCGAGTCGGGCAAAAATAGCCAGAGTTTCCGATACCGGAAGTCGGCCAGTCACGGCCACGCTGTAGGCGGTCAGGTCGGCACTGGCGAAGGCGTTACCGTATTCACCAAAATCATAGTGTGCCGCCTCGATACCAAGAAAAGGCAGAATCTGGATACCGGCGAACAGCTGGCCGTAATCGTTATCGTCTTCAAACTCTTCCCCATCGACAGTGACCAGGCCGTAAGAGCCACCGAAATAAAAGCCGGAATCTTCAAACTGGTCTGCTACTACAGACGACGAGAAAGTCGCCACGGCGAGAACAGGAAGCAATGAAAAAAGACTGAGAGATAATTTTTTAAGCGATCGCATGATTCCTCCTTAAGCGATATTTGAATGTCCAGTTGCATTATGCGAATACAAAAAGCAACCTCTATTGGACAAAAGCCCGCCGAATCCGATGGCAGGCTTTTCCTTGATCTTTAGTAAAAGTCAGTTGACTGAGCTGATCAACAGGTTGTTTCTCACTTCAACGACATCGCCCGTGTTTCTGGCGATTTCCTCGGCCAGCGCACTGGCCTCCTCGGAATCTACCTGTCCTTTTAATGTGACTACATCCTGACGTGTCTCTACATCGATACTCAGTCCGGGCACATTGGAATTACTCACCAGCCGCGAACGGATAATAGCCGTTGTTGTCAGGTCATTGATCCAGCGTGCGAAACTGCTGCGTGAGATGGCCTGCTTGGCATCCATTCGACTTTCCAGTTCGGTATCCACTTCAAGATTATTGTTCACCGAGCTAATTTCAGCGATGCCGCGCATCAGTTCACTGGCCAGTGCCTTGTCAATTTCCGAGCCCACTACACCGTTAATCGTGACGACGCGTTGATTCACGCGTGCACTGATAGAGTAGCGGTTCAGATGCTTGTTGAGGGTCAGTACAGTTTCTGCTTTGCCAGTCAGCCAGGCGTCTTTCAACTCTCCTTCGAGTTCACCATCGAAAGCCTGTGCAGTTGTGGAAAACTGTACCAAGAGTAATGCGACAATCGTTAAAGGGTGGGTAAAAACTTTCGTGACTAGAGTTTTCATTGTCGTGTCTCCCAGTTGATAGTAGATAGTGCAGCCAGGGGAACAGCTCTTACTTACCGATTGTCGGAGGATTAAAAAAGGCCCCCGGGGATTGGGGGCCAACGGGCTTGGGTTACCGAGGTATCGGTAATACACAACCTCCCAGTTGTGTTTGGTAAGAGCAGGCTTCCTTCCTGCTACAAATCCGGTCTAAGCGTCCTGCTCAGATGATTGCATCGCTTGCACAATCATGCGGTACTCAATCATACCCACCGGAGCTGATTCCTGTTCAGCTGCTCCTTGCTCTGACAGTTGGAGTCCTTCCACTGTTTTCTGGGCTTCAGCGTGATTGACTACGCCGTCACCATTGTCATCCGTGATTTGCAATTCAGGCAGCGCTTCCTGTGCTTCCTGAATGCTCAATACACCGTCCTGGTCCTTATCTGCCTGAGAAAACTCTGGCGCTTCCTGCGCGTTGGCAGCTACTGCAAAAACCGAAAGTACAGAAAATACGAAAGGCATCGCACTCATTGTCTTCAACTTCATAACTTCCTCCTGATGAAATGAATGATCGTACTGGTGAAATCACCGACTGCTGTCACGATCAAGTTGCAGGGTCATTTGCACTCACTTAGGTAAGAGCAAGCGCTGTGCCAACTCTGAAAACGCCTGTTTTCAGGGGGTTTGGAGGAAGTTAACTAACAATTCTGTCGGGGTTGCCCGGCAGTTACAGGTGGGAAATGCTAAGTGCTTGTTTTCATTGCGAGTGATTGTTGGGTAATCCCGACACACACAGCGAACTGTCTCAATCATCACCGTTGCGACGGAATTGATCTGGCTCGAGACCGTGTTTTTTCAACAAGTTATAGAATTCACTGCGATTGCGATCAGACAGGCGTGATGCCAGAGCGATATTGCCTTCTGCCAGATTCAGGATACGCACCAGATAGTCATGTTCGAACTGTTCCTTGGCTTCACTGAGCGTCTGCAGGCGTTCGCCTTTTTGCCGTAGTGCGCGCTCGACCAGGCCGCGCGAGATGATGGGCGTTGTCGTCAAGACCACACATTGCTCGGTGACGTTGTACAACTGTCTGACGTTACCTGGCCAGGCGGCGCCGACCAGCAGCTCCACTGCCTCGGGGGAAAACTTGTTCACATCACGATTGTTCTTGCTGGCGACTATACGGCAAAAATGTTCGGCCAGCAGTGGAATGTCTTCACGTCGTTCACTGAGCGGCGGCAATTCCAGCTTGATAACATCCAGCCGGTAGTACAAATCCTCCCGGAACTCGCCTTCCGCCACCAGACGCTCCAGATCCTGATGCGTGGCCGCGACAATGCGCACATCCACAGGAATGGTCTTGGTCGAACCCACCGGGCGAATCTCACGCTGCTCCAACACACGCAGTAGCTTGGCTTGTGCTGCCAGCGGCATATCGCCGATCTCGTCGAGAAACGCCGTACCGCCATCAGCCGCCTGAAACAGGCCCGTATGAGACTTGTTGGCCCCGGTGAAAGAACCGGCTGCATGCCCAAACAGTTCCGATTCGATCAGGCTCTCCGGGATAGCGGCGCAATTGAGCGCAAGAAAAGGCTTGTCACGACGCGAACTGGCCTTGTGGATGGCTTTCGCCAGCAATTCCTTGCCGGTCCCGGTTTCACTCTGAATAAGAATATTTACGTCAGAGTTGGCAGCAGCTTGCGTGCGCTGCAGCAGCGTCTCCATGACGCCACTGCAACTGATAATTTCACGGCGCCATTCCTGATCCTGCTCCGCATCGCTGCTATTCATCTGCCCGGTTTGTGAAATTGCCCGGCGAATACTGTCGAGCAGAATCCTGGCGTCCACCGGTTTCACCAGATAGGCGAACACACCTTCCTGGGCAGCTGCCACTGCATCGGGGATAGTGCCATGCGCGGTGAGAACAATAACTGGCAAGCGGTATTCCATTTTCTGGATTTCCTGAAACAACTCCATGCCATCCATACCCGGCATGCGCAAGTCGGTAACCACTACATGCGGCCGGAAATGCGGCAGTTTCGCCAGTGCCGTTTCTGCGCTATCTGTGGCGGTGATATCGAATCCATTCGCTTCCAGACGCACGCTGACCAGATGCAACAGATCCGGGTCATCGTCTACCAGTAATACTCGCTGCATTCCATTTGCGCTTTTCGCCATAATCAGTTTTGCCTTTGTTCCCTTTCCAGAAGCTGTTGCTCGATATTGGTCAACGCTTCAATTTGCTGATTCAATATTCTGATTCGATCCTGCAGATTGCGCACAGACTGTTGGCTGTTCTCTAACGCCGCTTCCAGTTCTGCTCTTTCCTTGAACAACTCTGCGAAGGTCGTGTAATCCTGACAGCGGCGATTAGCGCCACATGTCTCATTTTCCGGATAAGCCAGATTCAGTTTGGCAATTGAATCTTCGCCGCCAATCTCCATGAAGTACAAGACAATGGCTCGCTGCACCAGTGAAACATTGGATTGCCTATTGGCCGTCTGCGCCTGTAATCGCTCGAGTTCGATTTGACGCATCTCATCACTGGCAGTAGCAGCCCAGTGAAAATAACCTGACGCAGACAGGCTGCCCGGGGTAGGCGCGACAATTCGCTCCGCCAGATTGATCTCGCAGCCAGTAAGGAGTAATAGCATGCACAACGGCCCGAGTCGTTTGTGCCACTGTCTGTAGTGTGCTCTATGAGTCATTGTCGCTGTTGTCTCCGATCGGCAACGTGATTCTGAAGCAGGCGCCACTGCGACTGCGCACCAGCTGAATCTTACCGTGGTTGGCTTCTACATATTCCTGGGCGATGGCCAGCCCGAGGCCGCTACCCTGATAATAATCACTTTCCGGCGGCCGCCCCTGATAGAACGCATCGAAGATATGTTCGGCTTCGTCTGCAGTAATACCGGGGCCGTCATCACAGATCTCGATGACGGCTTCGTCGTCCGTCACGTCCAGCATAATGTCTATGCTACTGCCGGATGGCGAGTACTTGATAGCATTGCTGAGCAAATTATCAATCACCACACGCAATTGCTCCTGATTGCCCTGCACTATCGCCGGCGTCAGTGATTTGTGCAGTGACAGTTTTGCCGAACGAATGGTGACATCATGTGAGACAAGCACCGACTCGATAAGTTCGTCCAGTTTAACCGGCTCCGGCATGGTGTTGATAACCGAAAAGCTGGCCAGATGGTGGCGTAACAATTCATCGATTAACTGTTGCAAGCGCTTGCTGTTACTAAGCTGAATATCAACGACTCCCTTTTGCTTTTCATTCAGCTGACCGACGACACCGTCACCCAGCAAAGCCGCACTTTCCCTGATCGCCGCCAGTGGTGTCTTCAACTCGTGCGATACATGGCGAATAAACGAGGAACGCTGTTGTTCCAGTTCATGCAAGCGACTGCGCAGCCAGTCGAGGCGCTGCCCCAGATTCACCAGATCGCGCGGGCCGGAAACTTCGATGGCTTCCTGGTAACCGCCGGCGCCAAGTCTGCTGACCGCTTTTTCCAGTTGCAGCAGTGGCCTGGTAATCAACGCGGTAAAGATGGCCGCCAATAGCAAAGCGGCGGCGACCAGAATAAATGCCTGCAACGTCAGCAGTTGCTGCGTCGCTTCGGTTTCATCGGCGATCTCGATAATCTGTTCATTGGACCAGGTATTGATTTCGTCGGCGATACGATTGGAAACCTGCAAAATCTCTGCATACATGCCTTCGATTGCTGGCGCCTCGGCGTTGGCGAAACTCTGGTAAGCCTGCTGCTCCAGTGTCTGTATATCCCTCAGCAGGCTCTGGATTGACGGCGATATTTGCAATTGGGTAAGTCGATCCGCCGCATTAATAAAGCCCAACTGCCGTTCCTCGTACAGCGACAGGATGTCTTCATCACCGAGCACGTTGTATTGCCGGGCATTGCGCTCCAGAGCCGTCGTCAGCTCAATCAGCGTGCGACCTAGATCAAGTGCCATGGCGGATTCATTCATCAGGTTGACGTTGCGATCACCCAGACCGTCCAGCTGCCGCGCGGTAATAATGAGGGCAATAAACAGCAAGCCGGTGACCGACAGGAAACCGGTAATAGTCAGTTGCAAAATCGAACGCGGTTTAACGGAAACCACAATAGCCTCTGGGCGCCACAATGCAGGGTTGTCCCGCATGAATATTGCGCCTCATGCTATCACAGTGCGGAAGCGACTAATGTGAGACAGTTTGAAAGCCCGAATTGCCTGCCATTGCTGGTATACACACAGTTTTCACTAGCGCAATAAAAAAGCGCAGGCTGCTGGCAGCCTGCGCAAGTGGGGATCGTAATGACTGGCCGGTGCGCGCATGGCTAGTTCATGCGCGCTGACCGGCGCTAAGGTTAGAAGCTTCCTTGCAGTACTACGGTTCCCTCCAGAGAGATTTCAACTTCCGAGATATCCATGGGTGAAGTGTCTTCCGGCAGATCGGCAACGCCGTCCTCGCCAAATTCGATTTCCATCTCTGCCTCACCCTCGGCGTCTGTGGTCACTGTGCCGAGATCGACCAGTGTTTCACCCACCAGTGCGTGCACCATGTAAGTGGTGGTCGCGGCAGCATCATGAATCTTCAGCTGCAGCTCTTCTTTCACCGGTGGAAATTCGATACGGATCGAACCGTTAATTGAAGCTTCGGGGTCGACCGCGTCCAGAGTGGCGCTGAAGCGTCGCAATACGTTACCCGGAAAATCCAGACCGGGAACCCAGCGGCGATGATCATCGTCAGCGTCGCCGTCGTTATCCGAGTCGACAACGATTTCACTGGCGACGACGGCCAGGTCTTGATTCAGCATACCTTCGACCTCAATCAGGACACCGGTCTCGATTGTGCCACTGACTGCAGTATCTTCCGTGATTACCACCGGTACTTCACCGCCGGCGGCGACCATGATCGTCAGATTGTTGTCATCAACAATCGTGGTGACTTCACCGTCCAGTTCAATGTGACCGGCGTGACGTGAACCGACATGAATGCGCTTTGCTACCAGCATGTCTTCGTGATGACCATAGAGGTCAAGCAACATGCCTGGATTCAGGTTTGCTACCGGCACTTCGTTGCCAAAACCGAAACCACGCTGGGTGATTTTGGTATCACTGTTGACATAGACATCCGTGCCCAGTAATTGCAAACGGGTATAGGTGCCCTCTTCTGTTTCCATGGCAGCCAGCTCAATGTCGGTCAGGCGACCACGAAAGCGGAAGTGCTCAGCACGCATTTGTAGTACGGTGATCTCTTCAGCCGTTAGGCCATCCTCGGCGAAAAACGCGTTCACTTGCACGAAATCACCCGCCATCAATTCTGCGAGTACGACCTCGTTGCCTGCCGAGCGAATTTCTGTGTCAGCATTAACCAGAACAGGTACATCAATGCCATTGATCGCAATGGTTACCGAGCCATTAGCCTCATCTGTTTGTGTAACAGACTGAATTGAACTGTCGAATTTCAACTCGCCGCCTTTGGCAATAGCGAGCGAGTTCATGGTGAGTGCGGTCAGCACTGTGGCTACCACGGCCAATGACTTGAGATTTAACAATCGCATAACTGTTCTCCCTTAACTTCCATTTTTAAATCGACGCGAGGATCCGCTCACGCCTTGCAACCGAATTGTTGAACGATGAGTTCGTTCAGACATTCATCTTGGTGGTATTACGGGGAGCAAAGGCTGTGCCAGATTGAAACGAGCCCGTGATAGCGGGCCTTGTAGAGCACATACCACTGATTAACCGATACTCATACCAGTCAATTACCGGTCAGAGTGTTGGGTTCACCAAGCAGTGGACTATGCGTTGCTCTAAGTGCTTGATTTAACGTTAGCCAGATGTTGGGAATGCCCAACAAAGTGCGCAAACTGCCCGTACTGCGTGGCCTGGCGATGACAAGGCCTCAACAGAGGGTTCGTTACGCCAAAACAGACCGGATTCTTGCCGCCCCGCCGTCATTTACCATCTGCAAGCCGATTCTGCTAAGCTACAAGACAGTTTCGACGGCCGCTGTGCCGCGCGATACAAAAGGTCTGTCATCCGGAAGGCTATATGCAGAGAGTCATTGAAACCGGATACCACGTCAGCGTGTTGTGGCGAGACAATAAAAAATAAAAGCGGATAGCAATCAACAAGGAGCGCTCTATGCGTGGTTTAACCTGTCGGTCTGTCGGGCAAGCTGACACCTCTTCCTTTTTCTCTACGTTCTTTACCACCTTTACTAATCTCTGCTCGTCGCAGCGGCGCCTGACTACATCGCTGTCGCTACTCGTAGCCCTGCTGTTTCCCCTGTTCGCAGCGGCGCAGTCGCTACTCGAAGACTACACCCCGGTCACCCTCGAGCAGCTGGAAAATCCGCCTGCGGGCGATTGGCTCATGTGGCGCCGGACGGCCAACAACTGGGGTTACAGCCCTTTGGACCAGATTAATCGCGACAACGTTGACAGCTTGCGTCTCGCGTTCGCCTGGACCATGGAAGACGGCCTGCAGGAAACCACCCCGCTGATTCACGATGGCGTGATGTTTCTGGCCCAGGCCTGCGACTTTATTGAGGCCATCGACGCCACAAATGGTACGTTGCTATGGGAGTATCGCCGTCCCGAAGTCGATCACTCGGCGTCGCTGTCCTGCGCCAACCGCAATGCCACCCTGTATAAAGACCAGCTGATTATCGCTACTCGCGATGCCTATCTGGTGTCACTCAACGCGCGCACCGGGGAAGTCACGTGGGAACATCAAGTGGGTGACTGGACCATTGGCCAACACTATTCCGGTGGCCCGCAAATCTTTGACGGCAAAATTATTGCCGGTATGTCTGGCTGCTACTACATCAATACCGGTTGCTGGATTTCCGCCCACGATCCGGACACGGGCGCCGAGCTGTGGCGTACCAATACCGTTCCCCGTGTTGGCGAACCCGGCGGAGAGACCTGGGGTGACCTGCCCAATGAACAGCGCCGCGGCGGTTCTGCATGGATGCCCGGGGGTTATGATGCAGAGCTAAGACTGGTCTACATGGGCGTTGCGGTGCCCATCCCCTGGGGTTCCATTCAGCGCGACACCCGCGGTGGCGATGTCTTGTACACCAATTCGACGTTAGCACTGGATGTGGATACCGGCGAGATTGTCTGGTACTTCCAGCACATTCCTGGCGGTAATTGGGATCAGGACCACCCCTTTGAGCGCATCGTGGTGGAATCCGAAGTGGCCCCGGATGCCAGCGAAGTGGCCTGGATCAATCCCGATATCGACTCCAGTGCCCGTCGCAAAGTAATTACCGGTATACCGGGCAAGCCCGGTATTGTCTGGACTCTGGACGCGGCCACGGGTGATTTTCTGTGGGCCCGCGAGACCAACTATCAGAATGTGATCATTGGCGTCGATCATGAGAATCGCAAGGGCATTACCAACCCCGAGATCGACATCACCGAAATTCGCGAGCGCAAACTCGTGTGCCCGACGACTCAAGGCGGCATTAACTGGCAGTCGGTCGCTTACAGTCCGCAGACCAACAGCCTCTATGCACCAACCAACAACACCTGCATGCAGTATTACCTGAACCCTGTGGACCCGACCCTGGGTGGCTATCACTCCTCGGCAACGTCCCGGCAAGTGCCGATTCCGGAGTCCGATGGCAATGTCGGCATGTTCACGGCCGTGGATGTGGCGACCGGCAAGGCGAAATGGCAAATTCGCCAGCGCGCCGGCATCGGCGGCTCTGTGCTCACCACCGGTGGCGGCCTGGTATTCGTCACTGACGACGCGCGCCGCTTCCGCGCCTTCGACGCCGACAGCGGTGAAGTCCTGTGGGAGCAATATCTGAACTCAACGGCTGGTGGTTATCCTGTCACCTACACAGTCGATGGCGTGCAATATGTGGCCATCGCTGCCGGCCGCGGCGTCACCTATCGCGGCCTGACACCGGAACTGCAGCAGCGCCGTGGCGGCAATATGCTGTTTGTATTCCGACTGCCCTGAAGCACCCTCAGTCTCGCCAGCGAATACGTCAGTTATTCGCTGGCGACACTGATCCCACAGCGACCTTTCCACTTGAGTAAAAAACAGGCTCAAGCGACTTCACTGTACTGCGTCGTTGCACTAAGTCTGGCGTAGCGCAATTGTGTTGCCCACCAGTGCAATTGTTTCAGCATCGCCAGCAGCGCGCTGTTGCGAACGCCGGCATCCCTGATCTGGCCCTGCTCATCAAACAGTTCCCAGGCGTTGGGCAGCGACAGTGAGGCGCGAATACAGACGCTGTGCATTTCCACAAAGACCTGCCTGAGTTGCTCCACGGCGCGGATACCCCCGGACAAACCTCCGTAGGATACAAATGCCACCGGCTTGACGTGCCATTGACTCTTGGCGCTGTCGATAATTGACTTCAGCGGCGCCGGAAAACTGTGGTTGTACTCTGGCGTAACAATCACTATTGCATCGGCGTCAGCCAGGGTGGCCTGAATGAACGCCGCTTCTGATTCATGGCCGCCACGGGCAGCGTCCCGGGTCGCAGTCAACGGATCGATAGATGAGACCGCAAACAATCCGTAGTCGGCGACAACCGATTCGACCCACTTCACAACCGTGTCACAAAACCGCATTTCCCGACTGCTGCCATAGATCACAGCCAACTTGAGTTTCTCTTCCATTGTGTCATTCCTGTTGAATTCTTACTCACTTGCGCTTGTTGCTAACTGATTCAAGGCAACAAAGACGTTGCCCTTTCTCTTTGCCCTTTCTCTTTGCCCTTTCTC
>CAZQFA010000013.1:23471-48433 GCA_964592245.1 uncultured Pseudohongiella sp.
AGGTGGCGCAGAGTTTGGGCGTGTCGCTCGCTGAAATTGCCGCCGCGTTTGCCACCTTACCTAATGGCCGCAAGGCCACTCAAAAAGACTGGCAACGGCTGTCACGGCAATGGTCAGCGCAACTGCAATCACGGATCGATCAACTTACGCGCCTGCGCAGCCAATTAACCGAGTGTATTGGCTGTGGTTGCCTGTCAGTCCAGAGTTGCCCGCTGCGCAATCCCGAGGACAGGTTGAGCCAGCAGGGCCCAGGGCCGCACCTGATTCAGGACTGACGTTGGAGAGTTGACGGGCCTGCTTCGGTAACACTGGTCAAAGTGGGATACCTGATACTCTAGTCGGGAAAGCGAATGGCAAGATTGCCGAACTTCTTTCCTGAGTCGACGTAGGCATGGGCAGCGGGTAACTCTGTGAAGGCAAACTCACGATCAATCACCACTTTGAGTTTGCCGGCAGCGACCCAGTCGACGAGCGTCTGCATACTTGCCTTGTCATAGCCGGCCAGCCCTATCTTGACTGACTTCTTTGAGAACAGTTTGTAATACAGGGTCGCCAATGCCTGTCCAAAATAAAAATTCATCAGCAATAGTGTGCCGGTGGGCTTGAGCAGTTTTACGCCGGTGAAGAACCGGCTCTTGGCGTGAATATTGATTACTACGTCAAAACGTGTACTGAGTGCAGCCAGATCCTGGCGCTCAAAGTCGATCGCGTGATCGGCACCCAGCGCCTGCAAGCGCTCCAGCTTGTCCGCTGTATCGACGACGGTCACCGTGGCACCAGCCATCTTCGCCAACTGTAATGAAAATGTGCCGATACTGCCGCCGGCGCCCACCAGCAGCACTTGCTGACCCGGCTGAATGTTCGCCAGACGGTGAAAAGCCAGCGCGTTCATACCGCCGACAGCCAACACGGCCGCCTCGCTGTGACTGATGCCTTCCGGTTTCTCGACGACCGCCAGCTTGCTGGCCACACAGTGATATTCGGCATAGGCACCAAAGCCAATAGTAGGTCCGCAAATAGTCTGGCCGGGCTTGAAGCCGGTGACTTCGTTGCCAACGGCTGTGACCACGCCGGAGAATTCCTGCCCCAGCGTTTGCACCCGTTTGGGACGGCGTACACCCAGCGCCAGACGCATGGGCACAGTAAAGCTGGGCAGGATCTGCCAACTGCGCAATTCACAGTCACCAGCGAACACACTGGTGGCGATATTGCGCACCAGAATCTCGTTGGCACCGGGAGTCGGGACGGGACGCTCTTCGAGTCTGAGCACGTCGGGAGCACCGTATGCGCTCCAGAGGTAGGCTTTCATGTTTTGGATTGTTGTTGTTATTGCCCGATCGGTCAACCGGGCATCTATTCTTGCGAGACGGAAGTTTGTGTCTAGTCCGAGCCAAATTCCGTGTCGTAATCGGTCATCGCTGCCTTGATGACTTTCTTGGCGTGTTCGAAACCATAGGCGGGGCCAATGGAGACTTTGTTTTCTTCGCCGGGAATCAGCTTGTAAGTCATGAAGTAATGACGCAACCGTTCGATGAGTGCTGGCGGTAAATCCTCCAGATTTTCAACCGATGCCCACAGCGGATCGTTCTGCAGCACCGCTATAATCTTGTCATCGGCCTCGCCGCCGTCCAGCATGGGCAGGCCGCCCACTACACGTGCATTCAGCAGAATCTCAGTCTTGGAGATCGGTCGCTCACTGATCACACAGATGTCCAGTGGATCGCCGTCGCCACATTCGGCTTCCGGCATCAGGGCACCAACGCGATCACCACAGTAAGTCTTGGGGATAAATCCATAGAGCGTAGGATGCTGGGATGAAGAGCGCTGCGGGCGATCGACACGCAGGTAACCTGTGGTCTTGTCTACCTCGTATTTGACCAGATCAAACGGGCAGATTTCGATGAACGCGTGTACCACACGGGGTGCATCCGGTCCTACGTCGAGTCCGTGCCAGGGGTGCGGGCGCCACCGGTAAAAGGGATTCGGGAATGGCTTCAAGTTGTCTTTCCTTTAATCTCGGGTTTTCAGGGGGGCGGTATTATCGCTCAGACGGGGGCGAAATGTCTGCCCCGATTGGCGAGGAAAACACAGCAAACTGCGAGAAAAGTCGGTAAAACTGCACAGATTTGGCACATTCACCGGTGACAGCCAGCGTCAGCGCCCTGCGCGCTCAGCGTTCGGCGAAGCGGAAATCCCGTCCGGCACCGTGACAGCGGCGATCACAGGCACTGTCCCGGACCGGGTAATAGTCAACTTCCACCAGCGGCTGGCTGTCCAGAAACTCCCGGCTGAGCCCGGCAGCAACGAGGCCATGTCCACTGCCGCCCTCCAATTCCCAGACAACAACTGAACCGTCCTCCCGGGTGATTGTGACCACGAGCACCGAGTGCGGATCAAGCAAGCGATACCCCGTAACAGTGCCCCGCAGCGTCAACAGCGTTGAGGTGTCGAACAACGCCAGGCCATGATGGGCTCGCGCCACCGGATTCAGGGCCAAAATCAAGAACAGGCTGAGGAATAGATTGCGCATGCGGCCCTCCGTGATCATCCTGCCGCCGTCAGTTTAACTGACAAAGCAGATTATTCAGGACAGTGCCGACAGATTCGGGCAGGCGCTACAGGAGCCCTGCCCGCTGTGGACACTACATCGCCAGGTTTTCGTACATGCGGCGGTTGCGGTAAAGGTTGGATTGCAGCTGGTTGAGGAAAGTACTGATTTGTTCCAGCTTGTCACCGGCGTAGCGCGATTGCAGCTCCTGGCGAGCATCGGCCAGGGATTGCAGCTGTGCCGCCACCAGTGCGTCCGGATCGGTGCCAACATCCTGACCGCCGTCATGGAATTCCATGTGACCAACCAGTGTATCGATCACGGCATCGCGTTCGGCATCAGTGAGGCTGTCACCGATGCGGGCCAGCTGATCACGATAAGAGCGTCGCAATTGATCTGTCGGACTGCCGCCGCGCAGGTTATCCAGCGCGCTGAGTTCATTGCCGTTGAGTAGCGGTGCCAGACGCTCACGCAAATAGGTGTAATTGGTGACTTCTGCCAATTGCGCAGGTGTGACCGCGCCGGTCACGGTTTGCTCGCTGAGCTCAGCACGCTCGGCGAGGATTTCAATCAACGACTCTTCGATACGGCGCCGACGATCCACATTGCCTTCAAGGCCATTGAGCCATTCACCGTACTGGGCGCTGGCTTGCATACGAGCCATTTGGGCATAGCGACTACCGCCCTGCGCCTGTTCGATCATGGCACGAATATCGTCAGGTACGTTGGATTCCCGGGGTTCTTGTTGGGCCAGAGCCGAAGACGCGCCGAGAGCGAGAAATGAGCTAATCAGTATTATTTTTTTCATAATGGTGCAGCAGAATAATGGGCCAGGATGACTAAGTCTACTGGAAGTAGCCCGGGCCAGGCGGTGAATGTTGGTGACAAAGTGTCACATCAGGCCTCGAACTGCGGCCTTCAGGCTACCTTGATCGCCTTTATGGTATACACCAGTGGCGCCTCCTGATCAGCATGCCGCAGCACGAAGCGACCGGGCGTGGTTTCCTGTAGCTCCGGGAAACAGTTGTAGGGGCTGAAAGGATATTCGTTAACCTGCTGTATGTGCAGACCGGCGGCGATCAGGGCATTGAGCACCGTGCCCAGCGGGTGTGACCAGTTGGCCATTCGCGTCTTCAGCGCGGCGCTGTTTTCCGTGTAGCTGCCCGCCTCCTCGATATCCGGCTCGGGACGATGGAAGTAGCTATAACCGGCCAGCAGATCATAAATCGGGTGAAACTCGGCCATGTAGAATTCGCCGTCAGTCCGCAGATTGTCGGCAATGACCTGGGCCCAGCGCCTTATATCCGGCAGCCAGCAAATCGTGCCATAGCTGGTGAAAACACGATCAAAGGGCGCTGGCTCGGCGCGCTTGAAGGAATAGATATCACTGCACACGAATTGCGCCGCCAATCCGGTTTCATCGCGTAGCGCATTGGCTTTGGCAATGGCTACCGGCGACAGATCGACGCCGGTACACCGGGCGCCCATACGCGCCAGCGACAGCGTGTCGAGGCCGAAATGGCACTGCAAGTGCAGCAGTGATTGGCCGCTAATTTCACCCAACTCCTGCAGTTCGATTTCCTGCAAAGTCGTCTTGCCCTGCAGGAAGCCGTCGACATCATAGAATGCCGAGTCGAAATGCTTCTCGGCGCGGCGATCCCAGGTTTCCTTGTTGAGTTCCAGATAATTCTCGTCCATGACGGGTCCTTTTTTCTGCATTTGCTGCGTTTAGTGTGCTTACCAGACGCTGGTGCGCTCAATGAGCCTTATCGGCCCGATCAGGCAACGATGAGGAAACTGTCAGCCAGCGGATTCCACTGGCTGGGTTTACCAATTCTGGTCACGCGCATCGGCTTGGCGACCCGCGGTACCAGCAAAGGTTCAAATTCTTCCACCGCCCGGAAATTCGGGTCGAGCCACTTGTTCACCAGCTCCTCATCTTCGAAATCGATCATCAGTGGCATCGACTTGGGATGAATGTCGTCCCATTGTGGTGTCAACGGCGGCAAGGTAATGATGGATGCCGAGTAGACCAGCTCACCGGTATCGGGATTGAAGTGCTCCTTGTACAGACCACCGAAAGCGATGGCCGAGTTTTCCAACTCGATCTTGTGATAGGTCTTCTTGTCGCCCAGCCCCTCGACAAAAGCACTGGCGGGGATCAGACAGCGGGATTCACGGTAGGGCTTGTAAGCCAGCGCCTGTTTGCTGTGCAGCTTGTCGGAGCGGGAATTGAAGCTGGCGTACTTGTAATTGGGTTTCAGCGTTGCCCGATCCAGCATCAACCACCAAACAGCATCTGATACCAGGCGTTCGCCCTCGCGCTCGTGGATAATAGCGATGTTGCTGCCGGGGGCAATATCGCCACTGGCGTGATGGGCAAACAGACTGATCCCCAGCGTCTGGCAAAGCCATTGGATCTCGGGGCTGTCGATGAGGTTAAAGCGACCGCACATTGCTTTTGTATCCCGTGGTGGTAAAGTCCCAGTCTCCCCTTAGCGGGATCGAACGACCGGAATTATGACAACGAAGTCAGTGAGTTAGCTTGATCTGCCGGACATCTGCACGCAGTGCCGCAAGCCAGACTCGAATCATTTATACAAGAATAATAAAGGAAGCACGATGAATTCCTCCAAGCCCCGACGCCTGTCACTGACCAGCCTTGCCTTATTACTGGGATTCGCCCTGACGGCGAGCAGCAACAGTCAGGCGCAATCATTGAGCGCCGACGAACAGGCCGCCTGCGAAAATCTGGTCTTGCTACGCAACCTGACCATTACGCTGGCCACAGCGCGCATCAATCCCGAAGATGGCAACAGCTATTGCTATGTACGCGGTATCATCAGCCCGGCGATTCATTTTCATGCCCAACTGCCGGGTCAGCAAAACTGGAATGGGCGCTACCTGATGTGGGGTGATGGCGGTAAAGACGGCGATCTCGATTACGCCGATCATCGCGTCGCTGAAGGCTACGCCGTAACCAACAGCAATCTCGGTCATGATAATGGCGTCGAGCCCGGCGCCTCTTTCGGCTTCAATAACCGGCAGGCAGAAATCGATTTTGGTTATCGTGCCGTGCACCTGACGGTGATGGCGGGCAAGGAACTGGTGGATGCCTATTACGGTCGCGCACCCAGTTACAGCTATTTCGAGGGCTGTTCGCAAGGTGGTCGCCAGGGTTTCATGTCAGCCCAGCGTTTCCCCGGTGACTTCGATGGCATTGTTGCCGGCGCACCAGCTTTTGACTATCAGGGCCTTAACGCCGCCGGCACCTGGAATCTGCAACGCGTATTCCGCAACAATCTGGCTGGCAATCTGGCTGTCGATACCGACGGTGATGGCAGCTACGACAGCCTGAATCTGGTTAATGTGCTGCACAACAAGGTGCTGGAAAAATGCGATGCGCTGGATGGCATCAATGACGGCATCGTCAGTGACCCGGCCAGCTGTTCCTTTGACCCCAATAGCGATCTCAATGACCTGATGTGTCCGGCCGGCAGCAGCAACGACAATTGCTTTACCAGCGCTCAGGTGCAGACCATCAATGATTTGTACAATGGGCCCGCCGATGACAGTGGGCGTCAGGTGTACCCGGGGAAAATGCCCGGCTCGGAAATGCGCTGGCCCGGCTATTACATTCCCTGGGAAGGTAATCGCATGGGGCCGTCGAAGTTGATGGGCGTTGCCGGTGATCACATGAATTACTTGTTCTATGAAGAGGATCCAGGTGTCACAGTTCCCGATGTGCGCGATGTCAATTACATCCCTGATATCGATGCCGTAATTCCGGAATTTCATTGGATCAATTGGGATATCAATGATTTCTACTCTGGCAAGGGTGACGTCATGAAGTCCATCACCGATGCCACCGACCCGGATCTTACACGCTTCCTGGTCAACGAAGACGGCAAGATGATTATTTATCACGGACTTGTAGACACACTGATCATCGCCCAGGACACAATCGATTATTACAACGACATGGTAGACGCCACCTTCGACGGCAGCATGAGTGCAGCCCAGGACAAGGCACGGCTTTATCTGGCCCCCGGCATGGGACACTGTCGCGGCGGCCCCGGCCCGGACACCTGGGATCAACTGGCCCCACTGGTGGACTGGGTGGAGAACGGCGTCGCTCCCGACAGCATCGTCGCCACCCACAGCAGCAATGGTGTCGTTGATAATGAGCGTCCGTTGTGCACCTTCCCACAGCAAGCACGTTATACTGGACCTGCCGGTGGCGCCGATGATCCGGCCAACTGGATCGCCGAGAATTTTACCTGTCGGTAGGACACTGTGACGGCGATAATGCCGCTGCCGCAAAACAGCCACCACCGGGCGTGAGAGCCGCGCCAACTGTGGTGGCTGAATTGCAATGCCACTGGAATTACTGTTAGCTTTTCACTCCGATCAACCAAACCCGAGCCGTAAACAATATGAAGAAATCTGGCCACTATTCACTCGCCCTGATCGCCGCCCTGCTCATTGCTTTTGCCAGCCCGGCATCGGCACAAACTGAAGTCTATCGTGCACGACTGTCGCCCATGCCAACCACGCCGCAAACTGTCAATGACATTACCGGTGAAGGTGAGGTGATTCTGACCTTGTCCGGCAATACACTGACTGTACAAGGCAATTTCGCTGGCATGAGCTCTGCCGCCACCGGCGCCCATTTGCACAATGGCCCGCCTGCCCAACCTGGTCCGGTCGTGCATGCCTTGCAGATAGATCAGGATCGCAGTGGCGAGATTTCCGCCGTGCTGGAACTGACCGATGAGCAAGTGCAGGCACTGCGCACCAATGCGCTCTATGTGCAGGTGCACAGCGCCAACAATCCACCGGGCGAACTGCGCGGCTGGATTTTCCTGCGCAGTCATTTCGATCGCTGATACCAAGAATCCCAAGAGGCACAGACATGAATAATTCCAAAAAGACTCTTTATAAACAGGCCGGTATCAGTTTATTGCTGGGCACGGCGCTGGCTGCCTGCGACAGCGGCAGCGCCCCGACAGAAACAGCGGCCGCGGTCGAATCCGGTCCGACTTTCAGCAGCCAGGCGGAAGCCGGTGCCAACCTGTTCGCTACCAATTGCGCTGCTTGTCACGGTGCCAACCTTGAAGGCACCCGACTCGGTCCGCTATTGACCGGCGGCGCCTTCCTGCAGCGCTGGGGCTCACAAACACCGGCGTTGTTGCTGGGGAATATTCAGGCCAACATGCCACCGGGTGGCAGCGGCAACCTGACGGATGATGACTACATCGAAATCGTCGCCCACATTCTCAATGAAAATGGCGTCGATTCTGTCAGCGATCCGCTGACTGCCAGTACCGATTTCACCATCGCCGATAATGTCTCGGCCGTGGTCGCACGACGTGAGCGCGCCGAACCGCCAGCACCACAAGGGTTGACCGTGGCTGGCAATACCGAGGACTTCGTTGAGTTTATACCGCTGACTACCGAACGGTTGGAAAGTCCTGACCCGGCTGACTGGCCAGCACACCGGCGCGATCCCCATGCCCACAGTTACAGCCCACTCGACCAGATAAACACTGACAATGTGGGCAACCTGACCCTGGAATGGGTCTGGAACATGCATGAGGGTGATTCCGAGCCAGCACCGCTGGTGTACAACGGCATCGTCTATCTGATCAATCCCGGCAACGTGATTCAGGCACTGGATGGCAAGACTGGCGAGCTGATCTGGGAGCACTGGACTGGCCCGGCCAACGGTCAGGACATGCGTAACATCGCCATGTACGAAGACAAGATAATTCAGGCCACCACCGACGCCCGACTGGTAGCACTGGATGCACGCACGGGTGAACAGGTCTGGGAAACTGTGTTGGCAGACAGCAGTCTGGGCTTCTCCAATTCTTCCGGCCCCATAATTGCCGACGGCAAGGTCATAACCGGACTCGCTGGCTGTGCCCGTTACATTCCTGAAGACTGTTATATCAGTGCGCATGATGCCACCACCGGTGAGCTGGAATGGCGCTTTAACACCATCGCCAAGGCTGGCGAACCCGGCGGCGACACCTGGGGCGATCTGGATGATGTCTTCCGCGCTGGCGGCGAAACCTGGATTACCGGCAGTTACGATCCGGAAACACGGTTGACCTATTGGGGTACTGCGCAACAGAAGCCCTGGGTGCCGGTCAGTCGTCACCTGACTATTAATGACGCCGGGCTCTTTACCAACTCCACCGTGGCCGTCGATATCGATACGGGCTCGCTGGACTGGTACTTCCAGCACGTACCGGCAGAAGCACTCGATCTCGATGAAGTATTCGAGCGCGTATTGGTCAATCGCGGCGACGAACGTCTCGTGTTCTCACTGGGCAAATACGGCATCCTGTGGAAGAACGACCGTGTTAGCGGCCAGTTCCGTGGTTTCACGGAAACCGTTTTCCAGAACGCCTTCACGCACATCGACCCGGAAACCGGTGCGGTGACTTATCGCGAAGACATCCAGAACGCACAAATTGACGAGTGGACATCCTCATGCCCGTCCAGTGCTGGCGGCAAGGACTGGCACTCCATGACCTATCACGAACCCACTGGCACCATGATTGCGCCGCTAAGCCAGACTTGTCTGGAGAACGCAGCCCGCTCTGTGGATCTGGTGCAGGGTGGCGGTGGCCTCGCGGCAAGTCGCAAGTTCTTCGAGATGCCCGGCACCGACGGCAAGCTCGGCAAACTGGGCGCCTATAACATCGACACTATGGAAGAAGTGTGGAGGTTCGAACAGCGCGCGTCTTACCATACCGGAACTATTTCGACTGGCGGTAATCTCGTATTTGCCGGCGACCTGGATCGCTATTTCCGCGCCCATGACGTGGCAACAGGCGATGTATTGTGGGAAACCCGACTCGGCACGTCAGTGCAGGGCCATCCGGTAACCTTCGCCATCGATGGCAAGCAATATATCGCGGTGACAGCAGCGCTGGGTGGCACCAGCCCGCGTACTGTACCCAGCGTCATTGCCACCGAGATTACCTATCCGGATCATGGCAATGCAATTTACGTATTCAGTTTGCCTGACTAACGGTATATCTGCATGAACATATCCCGCGGCGTACTGTCCGACTTGATTCAGATCCTGACCGGGTTGGCGGTACTCGTGGGTGTGGTGCTTGTTGTACTGGAATTACAACAAGCGCGGCAGTTAGGCCGCGCGGAAATCTCCAGCCGCAGTTTTGATTTGTTCTTCGAGGATTGGCGAGCCCTGCGTGGCGAAGAGAGCATGGGTTCCATCGTCAAGGCCTGTAATAGCCCGGAAGAAATGACTGCGCACGATATCTGGACTATGCACTTTTACTTTCAATCCATCATTACCCGTAGCTCCCGCCTGTTGCTGCTCAACAGTGTCGCAGGCTATGATTTCCAGATTGATGCAGATATTCGCCGCAATCTTTCAGAGATTCTGACTTTTCCGACAGGTCGTTACTGGATCCAGAGCCGGCTCGGTCGCAATGCATGGTCGGAGCGCATCAATAACACAGCGCGCGAGTTGATCAGCCTGAGCGAAGATTCCTTTTCCAGTTGCAACGACATCGTCGCCGCACATGAAGATTATTTCGACGTAACCGTCGATCCCACTTCCTACTAATACTCTCCGTCCCGGGGGAAGCCATGGGCAAACGTTTTGATCAACTGACTGATGATCACATCAGTTTCATTGCACAACAAAAACTTTTTTTCGTCGGCACTGCCGCCAATGACGGCACCATCAATGTCTCACCGAAAGGTTTTGACTCGCTGCGCGTGCAGTCGCCCAATCGCATTGTCTGGTTGAACATTACCGGCAGCGGTAATGAAACGGCCGCACATCTGGCGCAAAATGATCGTATGACGCTGATGTTCTGTGCTTTCGACGGTCAACCAAAGATCTTGCGCCTGTACGGCAAGGCACAGGCGATCCACCCGCGTGATGCCCGCTGGGGAGAGTTGGAGACCCTGTTCGAGCCACACCCTACTGCGCGCCAGTATGTGGATTTCGAGTTCGATCTGGTGCAGACCTCCTGTGGCTTTGGTGTCCCCTTCTTTGACTTCAAAGGCGAGCGTGACAACTTCGACAAGTGGATTAACGCCCGGGGTGAAGAACCCATAGAGAACTACTGGCGTGACCGCAATCAGGTCAGTCTCGATGGCTTGCCAACTCACATTCTCGAAGAGGACGCTCCATGAGCGACAACACTGACAATGGCGAGACCGGCGTAACAGCCAACGCCGGTGATAGCCCTGACGAAACAGCAACGAAGGAGCCAAGCAACATTGGCCGGATCGAATGGCTCGATCTCACCGTCCATGAAGCGCCGCGTATCCGCGATTTCTACAAGGCAGTCGTCGGCTGGAAGAGTCAGGATGTGGACATGGGCACTTACGCAGATTTTAATATCAACATGCCTGAGACTGGCGATACTGTCGCCGGTATTTGTCATGCCCGCGGGCAAAACGCCAAGCTGCCCAGCCAGTGGCTCGTTTATGTCCGCGTCGAAGACGTGGCTGTTAGTACCAAAATTTGCACGGATAAAGGGGGCAAGGTCCTCGACGGGCCAAAGCGCATGGGCGGCAGTGATTTTTGTGTGATTCAGGACCCTGCGGGCGCTGTCATGGCTCTGCTGTCCAACAAACCACGGAGTAACGGATGAGCCAGGCCTCCTTGCAAGCGCCGATGAGCGGTCAGTGTCACTGCGGTGCGGTCCGCTTTACTGTGCATAATGCCGACGCACTGGCGCAGCCCATGCGTTGCAATTGTTCCCTCTGTCGCCGCAAGGGTGCAATCATGGGCAGCGCACCATTGACGCAATTTGAAGTGACCGCAGGTGCCGACAAGCTATCGCTGTATCAGTGGAATACCGGTGTGGCACGCCATTATTTCTGTTCAATCTGCGGTATCTACACCCACCACCAGCGGCGTCGGCGCCCGGATGAAGTTGGCTTTAACGTCGCCTGTCTCGACGGGATTGATCTGACGCAACTGACTGAGGTGGGTATGATCGATGGTCAGACCTTTACCGTAGAGGAGTAACGACAGCAAGGGACGAGCAGCATGGCAAGTGTCTACAAGATTTACATCGCCGCGGACAAACGTGACCCGGTAGTCAGTATTGAAGAAGCGATTCTGGAGCGGGGCAAAGGGATCGTTGGTGACCGCTATCATGCGCAGGCGGAGCTCGCGCTTGCCAAGGGCAAGCAGGCGCCGGAGAATCAGCTGACGCTGATCAGCAAGGAAGTGCTTGATGAGTTTATCGCCGAGCACGAGGCAACGCAGGACTACGGCGATTTCCGTCGCAGTGTGATTACCACGGGAATCGATCTCAATGCACTCGTAGGCAAGGACTTCCTGGTCGGGGATGCCCGCTGCCGCGGCGTGGAACTATGTGAACCCTGCGCCTATCTGGCTGCCAGCGTGAACAAGGCCGTGCTGCCCGGTCTCGTCCACAAAGGCGGCCTGCGCGCCGTTGTTCTCGAATCCGGCAAAGTGAGACCTGGCACCAATATTGTCGCTCTGTGACAAAGAGCGGCCGTATGATCACCCCACAGCATTGATCAAGCCAGGCGACATCATATACGCATGGCCCGGCAGGGGACCAGCGGCAGCAGGATCAGGCCAGCCGATGGCAACGGGATTGCCGCTTGGACCGCGCGAACTCCTGCAGAGGTATGCTAAGCTTTGCCTTCTTGACCTGCCCGGGCATTAATACAGCGCCCAAGCGGCCGTCATAAACTCATCGATTTACCAGGATGTCATTGTGAAAATAGGGATACTGTCCAGAAACCGTCGACTCTACTCGACACGCCGCCTCATCGAAGCAGCCGAGGCGCGAGGTCATGACGTGCGCGTACTGGATGTGTTGCGCTGCTACATGAATATCACTTCCCACCGCCCCAGCATGCACTACCGCGGTGAGAACCTCGAGCCATTCGATGCCGTGATCCCGCGTATCGGCGCCTCTGTGACCTTCTACGGTACCGCCGTATTGCGGCAGTTCGAGATGATGGGGGTCTACCCGCTCAATGAGTCGGTTGCCATCTCCCGCTCCCGCGACAAGCTGCGCTCATTGCAACTGTTGTCACGCAAAGGCATTGGCTTGCCAGTCACCGGTTTCGCCAGCAAGCCGGATGATATTCAGGATTTGATCAAGATGGTTGGCGGCGCGCCGCTGGTCATCAAACTGCTGGAAGGCACTCAGGGTATCGGTGTTGTCCTGGCGGAAACTCGCAAGGCGGCGGAATCGGTAATCGAATCCTTCCTCGGCCTCAAGGCCAGTGTGCTGGTACAGGAATACATCAAGGAAGCCGGCGGCGCCGATATTCGTTGTCTGGTTGTCGATGGCAAGGTTGTCGCCTCCATGAAACGCCAGGCCAAGGAAGGAGAATTCCGCTCCAATATTCATCGCGGCGGCACCGCTTCGCTGATCAAGATTACACCTGAAGAACGCTCTACGGCGGTTCGCGCCGCACGCACCATGGGCCTCAATGTCTGTGGCGTGGATATTCTGCGCTCGGCGCACGGACCACTGGTCATGGAGGTGAATTCTTCTCCCGGTCTGGAAGGCATTGAGCAGGCCACAGGTAAAGATATTGCCGGGCTGATCATTTCCTTCATGGAAAAAAATGCCAAAGCAGGCAATACGAGAACCCGCGGACGTGGCTAGGACCAAAGCGAGTGATATCCTGCATATTGCCGGTCACGATGTATTGCCCGGTCAGACGGTTGCCATTGACCTGCCGGTTCCGAGCCTTTACACCCACACACAACTGGAAATGCCACTGCAGGTGATTCGTGGCAAAAAGTCCGGGCCCACGCTATTCGTGTCCGCGGCAATTCACGGCGATGAAATCAATGGTGTCGAAATCATTCGTCGCGTGCTTAACCAGAAAGCTATAAAAAGGTTACGTGGCACCTTAATTGCAATACCGGTGGTCAATATTTTTGGCTTCATCAACCAGTCACGCTATCTTCCCGACCGCCGCGACCTGAATCGCTCCTTCCCCGGCTCGGAATCAGGCTCATTGGCGGCGCGCATTGCGCATCTGTTTCTCAATGACATTGTCGCCCATTGTACCCACGGCATCGACTTGCATACGGCGGCTATTCATCGCGAGAATTTCCCCCATATTCGCGCTGTTCTGGACGACGAGGAAACCGAGCGCATGGCCAATGCCTTTGCGTCACCGGTAATTCTCAATAGCGAGATCATCGACGGTTCCCTGCGCAAGGCAGTGGAAGCCAAAGGCATCAACATCATTGTTTACGAGGCCGGTGAGGCTCTGCGCTTTAACGAGTTCGCCATCCGTGCGGGCGTGCGAGGAGTGTTGAGCGTCATGCGTGAAATCGGCATGTTGCCCAGCGGTAAGCAGCCACGCAAGAAACCCTACACCGAAGTTGCCAGTGACAGCACCTGGATTCGCGCGCCACAGAGTGGCATCGTCAGACTGATCAAGCCTTTGGGCTCTTGGGTCAAGAAAAACGAAGTGTTGGGGGTGGTGGCCGATCCCTTTGGTGAACAGGAACGACAGGCGCTTGCTCCCTACAACGGCATTGTCATCGGCAAAACCAATCTGCCACTGGTCAATGAAGGGGAAGCGCTATTCCATATCGCCAAGGTGAAGAGTGCAGATACCCACAGCCGCGTCGAGGAATACCAGCAGGTGCTCGACCCCAATCAGGACAGCGCCAAGCCTGTCGACCCGCCGGTCAACTAGTTAAACTGGCAGCCGCCAGTTGCTTAAAAACGTACCCGCGTTACACTGCGCTAATCCAAGCCTGGTAGAGGGTCGTTATAGGCGCTAATGAAGACACCTGAAATTCCTGAGAATGAAGCCGAGCGGCAATTGGCGCTCGACGCACTGAACATTGTTTATACGCCTACCGAGGAACGGTTCGAACGCATCACTCGCGTTGCCAAGCGCTTGTTCGATGTGCCCATAACCCTGATTTCCCTGATCAGCAATGACAAGCAATGGTTCAAGTCCTGTCAGGGTCTGGCTGCCACCGAGACCGACCGGGAAGTGTCATTCTGTGCTCACGCCATCACCCGCGATGAAGTCTTTGTCGTACCCAACGCGGCAGCGGACCCGGACTTTCGCGACAATCCCCTGGTTACTGGCGAACCCAAAATACGTTTCTATGCCGGTCAACCACTGACGGTGAGCGGCCAGCGTATTGGCACGTTATGCATCGTCGACCGGCATCCACGGCAATTCAAACCCAAGGATTACGATTCCCTGCGCTGTCTGGCTTCCTGGGCAGAGATGGAAATCACTACGTGGAATGACAAGAAGAATGTATATCTCAATGAATTTCTGGCACTGGAGAATCGGCAGACACTGATCGACCCGGTTACTGGCGACCTGAACAGCACTGCCTTTGGCTTGTTATCTGAGCGCCTGCAGGGACTCGGCGACAAATCGACGCCAAGTTCCCTACTGGATGTCTCTACCAACCACTCCATGGTAGCGGCGGCCGATGCCGATCTGAGTCGCAAAGACATTTCCCGTGCCATTCATTCGGCACTGGACGACCGCGGTATCGTTGGCTCGGTGAATGACAATGATTTTAAAGTCATCTTGCTTGGCGATGGCGCCAGAGAGGCGCCGGCCATCGCTGCGCAAATTGAGAATGCACTGGCCAGTTTGCGCACCGGCAGCGAAGGCCGCTTCGGTGAGCTGACGTTTACCGTGCGCCAGGCAGCCTGATTGCCAGACATCTGAACGCTGCTGTGACCACTGCCTCATCGGGTGACTCGGCACATTACTAACACGCGAATTTGCTAACGCGAGAAACCCTTGTCCGAATTGCTCGACAACTTTGCCTTCCTGAATGGCCAGCCAGCCTTTTTTATCATGGTGTTCTGGGGCTCGCTAATTCTGATACTGCTGACACTGCTAACGTTTCTGTATCTCGTCTGGTCGCACCTGATTTACACCTACAGCAATTTCCGGACACAGCAACTTCTCGATCATTGGGAAGACCTGTTCAAAGAAATGCGTCGCGGGCGAGAGCCGGCGGAATGGCCCAAAGTCAGTCGCAGCGACAAATACTACTTATTGGAACTCTGGCTCGACCAGCGCGTTTATGCCGAGGGCAGTTACGCGCGTATGCTCGATGAACTCGCCAATCGACTGGCATTCGAAAATACAGTGCTGGATATCTTGCTGCCAGGGGTCTTCGATTTCTTTCCGCGCAAAGTCTGGTTGCAGGCGCAGGCTATTGCGGCAACCGAGTTTATCGATACTGAACGTGCTTTCAGTGCCGTTGCCGATATGGCGGAATCAGACAATCAGTTTCTGGCCATTCAGGCTTGCGCCTGCATGGCACGTACCATGGCAGATGGCTATGAACGCGCCATCATCTCCATCATGATGCGCTATCCGGGTGAAGTACCGGAAATTTTTACGCGCCTGTCACAATCTGGCGGCTCCGATGTGTTGCACATCATGGAGCCGTTCCTCGACCGTCTGCCCCATGTCACGCTGATGAACTTTATCTCTCTGGCCGAACAAAGCGGAGATGATTCCTTGATTCAGGTGTTGCAGGACCGCCTGTTCAAGCAACCCGGCGATGAAGAAACCGCTGCCCTGCTACGCTCTCTGGGCAGGCTCGGTGGTGCCGAGCAGCGGCCGGTTATTATCCCCTATCTGCAACATACCAATCCCATAGTGCGGACTCAGGCAGCCAAAGCCATGGGGCGCATCGGTTTACCGGAGGACCGCGATCTGCTGGTACCGTTGCTGTCTGATCGCAACTGGTGGGTGCGGTATCGCACAGCGCGAGCGCTGGTTAAACTGTGTGACTTTGATGACGAAGAACTGCGTGCCCTGCAGCAATCTCTGGATGATCGCTACGCCCGGGACATGATCACCCACGCCTACGAGGAAAAGGAATGGCATCAAGCTTGACCCTGATGGAGAACACCTTTATCTGGCTGTTCCTGGTCTATGTACTGGTATGTAGCGGTTCCTACCTCGTGCTCAACCTGATTGCGTTCCGTTCGTTGCAGTTTTATCTGCGCCAGCGTCGAACCCATGAAGACGACGATCTCTATACCGGCCTCGAACCACCGATTACTGTCGTCGTGCCAGCCTACAACGAAGGGCGGACAATCGTCGCGTCGCTGCGATCTATCTTGCAACTTGATTATCCCAATCTGGAAATCGTTGTTGTTAACGACGGCTCGAAAGACAACACGGTCGAAGTCATGAAATCGCATTTCGACATGGAAGAGTTTCCCGAGGCCTATCGCCTGAGTGTGCCGTGTCAGCCGATTCGCAAGATTTATCTGTCGCGACAACTGAACAACCTGCGCTTGATCGACAAGGAAAACGGCGGCAAGGCTGATGCCATCAACGCCGGCATCAACCTGAGTCACAGTCCTTTGTTCTGCTGTATCGATGCCGACTCCGTGCTCGAACCGGGCAGTCTCATTCGCGTTGTCCAACCGTTCCTCAGCAACCCCGACGTCATCGCCACGGGCGGCACGGTGCGGGTGGCCAACGGCTGTACCGTCAAGCGCGGCCATATCATCAAGAAAGGTATCCCGAGTAATCTGCTGGCGCTGTTTCAACTGGTGGAGTATTTGCGCGCCTTTTTGTTTGGCCGCATCGGCTGGTCGAAGATTAATGGCCTGCTGATTATCTCCGGTGCCTTCGGCGTGTTTAAGAAACAGGCGGTGATTGATGTGGGTGGCTATGCCACCGGCACCATCGGAGAGGATATGGAATTGATCCTGCGCATGTACCGCAATCTGATCGACAAGGGGCAGCCACACCTGATCGAGTTCATTCCCGACCCGGTTTGTTGGACCGAGGCGCCGGAGACACTGAAAGTATTTGCATCACAACGCAAGCGCTGGCATCGCGGGCTGTCGGAGAGCCTGTATTTAAATCGCGATCTGGCGTTCAAGCGCAATAGTGGTACGGTCGGCTGGCTGGCTTATCCCTTCTTCTTTTTCTTTGAATGGCTCAGCCCCTTTGTGGAATTGGCCGGCTACCTGTTCACGGCCTATCTGATAATATTCGGACGCGCCAGTTTCGTGGATGCCTCTGTGGTGTTTGGCTTCGCCGTACTGATCTCTGTGTTCCTCTCCACAGTGAGTTTCCTGCTGGATGAAATAACGTTTCCGGGAGCCACCCGGATTCGCAGTGTCCTGTTGATGATTGGGGTATCCTTCCTTGAATGCTTTGGCTACCGTCAGTTAAACATGATATACAAGATTCAGGGGGCCTGGGCCTGGATTGCAGGTAAAAAACATGAATGGGGCGTCATGACACGCTCTGCCAAATGGCAAAAGTAAAGCGGATCCTCAGCGTCTGACATGAGCATCACTCCTAACACTTCGACAAGCAGGACCGACTTGAAAACCAAACTGCGCTACGAGTCGGTAAAAGCGCTAGCCGAGCAGGGCAAGGCAAGTTTCTTCGTCTCTCTCCTGAACGGATTGATCGTCTTGTATGTGTTGCACCCACTGGGCAATCACACGTTCCTTTATTCCTGGTTTGCGTTACTGTTCTTTCTCACCATCGTGCGCCTGGTGATGGTCGCCAGTTTTTTCCGCCTGGATGAAGACAGTGATTTTATCGGGAGATGGACATTTTATTATCTGATCTTTGTCTATGCGACTGCGTTCTGTTGGGGCGGCCTACCCCTGTCAGATATCTTTTACGAGGCGATCTGGACTGAAGCATTCATCATCTTCACAGTGGCAGGCATGAGTGCCGGCGCACTGGTGTCACTCTACCCGTTGCTGTCTGCAGCAGTGCCTTATCTCATCATCATTCTCACGCCCATGATCTGGGTAATGTCCACCGGTAATCAGCCGTCGGATTTCGGCATGGCGGTATTGGCTTCGCTGTATCTGGTGTTATTGGTGCGCTCTGCCTTCGCCCTGAATGCCTCAGTACGCAAAACCTTGCGGCTGGAACTGGAAAACGAAGAGCTGTTTAAATTTTTACTGGCCACCCGGCGCAGTGATAACAAACCCACGACCGCGTCATCTTCACAAGACGACCTTCTGGAAGATTATGACCTGTAAGCCCACACTATTGTCACTTGCTCTGATGGCCGCATTGGCGGTGACGCCAGCTGTCAATGCAGCCGAGGAAGACTACGACACCCTCATTCAACAGTCCTTGCAACAGCGCAACAGCGGCGATTTTGAAACTGCCGAAGCAACGCTGCGCCAGGCCTACCCCTTGGCCAGAGAGACCAACGAAGTGGCCTACTTGCTGGGTCTGGTACTGGCCTTTCAGGAGCGATTCATTGATTCCATGGCGGTTATCGACGAAGGCCTCGAGCGCTATCCCGATGACGTGCAACTGACATTGGCAAAAGCCCGCGTGCTGACCTACCAGGGTCAGTACGCCGAGGCCACCGAATATGCCGAGCAGGTAACAGCCATGCAACCTGACAATCTCGAGGCGGGCAATCTGCTGGCACGTATCTACGTTTACCAACGTCGCTATGGCAATGCTCGGGAAGCCTATGAGGATGTGTTAGCGGTTGATGCGGAAAATCTGGAAGCGCAAATCGGCCTCTACGATACCGAAATTGCTGCCGGCAACGACGAAGAAGCCGATGCCTGGCTCGCTCGTGCCGCTGCCAATTATCCCGACCACATCGACGTGCTAACGCGGCAGGAACGCAACCTGCCGCCGGTGACTCGACCGCATCTGCTGGTTGCAGGAGTTGGCAGCAGTGACTTTGATCTGGCTGGCGTCCAGCAATGGTATGACCGCTTCGCCGAATATCGCTACACCAATGATCAGGGCAGTCAGTACTACTTGCGTGCCGAGCACGCCCACCGGTTTGGCGCTCATGACACCCTGAACGAAGTTGGTGCCTTGTTCCTGCGGCGCAACGGCCTGCCGATTCAAATTGCTTATGGCTGGACCGCGGACAACGACTTCATGCCCGAGCAACGTCTGCGCGCCTCCATTGGTTTTGATCTGCTCTCGTCTTCGGAAAATTTCGGGGCGACGACTCTGGATATCGGTGCTCAGTATGCCAGCTATGGCACCGGCGATGTCACCGGCTTTTCACTGGGTTTCACCCACTATCTGCTGTTCGCCAATGCCTGGCTCACGCCGGGACTGGGATGGATAGAGGACGAAGACGGGGATGATTCGGTGAACTGGTCGCTAGGCGCCCATTGGCAGATCACTGGCCGCTTGCGTTTGGGCTATACCTACGCCGATGCCCCGGAGACCAATAACAGCATCACCGTCAGCACACTGACAAATCATGTTTACGGCCAATACCAGTTGAGTGATGGTTTTTCCCTGCGTCTGGACCTGAGCCGGCATGAGCGCGAGCGTTCTTACACCCGCGAAAGTCTGGGCCTCAGTCTGCAGTACCGGTTCTAGAATCGCCGGCTGTGGCGACAAGGTGATCACCTCTGCAGTTGATCACCTTGTTACCAGTTCCCCGCTCAGACCAACCGGCCCTGGGTGTAATCCAGCACCGCCTGATTGATCTCCTCCCTGCTGTTCATCACAAAGGGTCCGTGATGCACGATAGGTTCGCCGATAGGCTTGCCGGTTATCACCAACAGTTTACTGTCGCTGTTGGCGGTGAGTTTCAGCAACCCTTCTTTCGACAAGCGTGCCATTCTGCCCTTACTGAGCGGGTAGGCATTGTCGGCGATGAAGACGGCTCCCTCATAGACGTAGACCAGTGTCGTGTAACCGTCCGGAATCGTAATCTCGGTCTGCTGGCCGTCAGCCAGCTCGATGTCGAGATAGCCGGGATCGGTGCTTAATCCGGTAACCGCACCGGCTACCTTCTGTCCAGCCACCGCCAATTCACCAGCGATGCTCTTGATGCGCACACCGCCGATCTCGGTCGCAGGAATAGCGTCAGCTGCCAGATCCTTGTAAGTCGCAGGCGTCATTTTCTCTGCCGCCGGCAAATTTACCCAGAGCTGGAAGCCACGCATGCGACCCTCTTCCTGTTGTGGCATCTCGGAATGGATGACACCTGACCCGGCCTTCATCCATTGCACGTCACCGGGCCCAAGCTTGCCGACATTGTTCATATGGTCGCGGTGTTCCATGTAACCTTCCAGCATGTAGGTTACCGTTTCAAAGCCGCGATGCGGGTGATCCGGAAAACCACCAATGTAATCAGCAGCCTCCTCAGAGCCGAATTCATCGAGCATCAGAAATGGATCAAAGCACGCCAGATCCTGGCCACCGAAGACGCGCTTCAGCCTGACTCCGGCACCGTCGCTGGCTTGCTGGGCCACAAGGACTTCTTCTATATCGCGTAATTTATTACTCATGCTGCGTCCTCCTGTAATTGCGCTGCTTTGCTCATCTGATGTGCCCACTCCTGAATTTCTCGCTCTGCCTTCTGCAGTGCCTGCTGGCGCGGCGCTTCGCCCAGATTGAGTCCGCTGGCAGATATGATGTCGATATCGTGAATTCCAAGGAAGCCGAGGAAATGACGCATATAAGGGCGCAGAAAATCACCGCCGTCGTTATCGTGCTCACCCCCTGTGGACGCGATCAGCAACACTTTCTTGTCGCCGAGCAGCCCCTGGGGGCCGGACTCAGTGTACTTGAATGTCACCCCGGCGCGCGCCACGTGATCGTTCCAGGACTTGAGCATCGATGGTACGGAAAAGTTGTACATGGGCAAGCCGATGACGACCAGATCTGCTTCCTGCAATTCCCTGATCAGGCTGTCGGAGAAATCGACTTTCTCTTGCTGGGCGTCTGTGCGATCCGCATCCGGTGTGGTCAGGGCCTGCAGCCACTCGCTATCGAGATGAGGAATCGGCGTCTGGCTAAAGTCCCGCTCGGTCACCTGCCAGTGGCCATCCGCTTGCTGCAGAGCGTCCAATACCTGCGCCATAAGCTGGTTCGAGACACTGTTGTCGCCAAGAATACTGCTGTTGATACGAAGTAGCTTTTTCATAGGGCCTCCATCACTGGGAACTCGATTAACTTGATGGGGCTCAGAATAAGCCATATTATTCGATGAATTGTCCGATATTATCGGCTATATTAATCTAATATTTCGATTATTTGATGAAAGCGCCCCGCATTTCCCTCGAACACTGGCTGGCCTTCAAGACTGTTGTTGATCAGGGTTCTTTTGCCCTGGCAGCAGAGGTTTTGAACAAGAGTCAGTCCACCATCAGCTATGCCGTAGGCCGTATCAATGCCCAATTGCCCGAGCCAGTGCTGATTCAACATGGCCGCAAGGCCGTGCTGAGCGATGCCGGGCAGATTCTCTATCCCTATGCTGAGCAGCTGCTGGCGCAAGCCTGCAACGCCGAGTCTGTCGCCCTGTCACTGGCACAGGGCATCGAAGCAGAAGTGACGATTGCGGTCGACAGTCTGCTGGAAACCGACAATCTCCTGTGCGCCTTCGAGGCTTTCTCGCGCGAGTTCCCGCACACGCGGTTGCGTTTGCTGGAAACGACGCTGTCAGGCACCACAGAGGCGTTTCTGGAACGGCGGGCTGACATCGTCCTCACCCCTTCAATCCCGGTCGGGGCGACCGGCAAATTATTGGGCCAGATCACCATGCTGCCCGTGGCGGCGCCGAGCCATCCACTGATCGCCGATCGCCAGAGCGTGTCCGAGATCGAGCTCAGTGGCTATCGCCAGGTGGTGTTGCGCGACACCGGCTCCCGGCGCGAACAGGATTCCGGCTGGCTGAAAGCTGAGCAACGCTGGACGGTGAGCCACTTCGCCAGCAGCATCAAGATCGTCAAATCCGGTCTCGCCTTCGCGATACTGCCTTGCAACTGGATTCGCCACGAATTGCAGGAAGGAACAATCGCAGCCATTCCGCTGCAAGAGAGTCTGGAGCGAACATTGCCTCTGTACCTGCTGCTGACAAACCGCGACTCAGCTGGTCCCGCGGTACGATCACTGTATGACCAGATTGCCGGCGCACCGCTTGATCTGGAGTTCCACGGCTAGCGCTACTCCTTTGGTTGGCAGTACATTGGCTGTATTCAGCTTCTATTCATCACTACCGTGTAGCCTCGAAGGCAGCTTTCCCGAAACCGCTGCCATCTGTCACAGGCAACAATCACTCGGCGAGGGCCTGCGTATACCTGCAACCAGAAAAATGGAAATCAGTAGCAAACCATAACGACAAAGGACGACAGCCATGAAGACATTACTGACCTGCTCACTCATGCTGCTTGCCCTCGGTATCAGTGTCCCGGCGGCAGCAGACTCCTGGAACGCGCGCTATAGCCATGGTCGCCACTGGTCGCCCTCCTATGACCGACACTGGAATCGCCATGCCTGGGGACATCGTTCCTACAACCGTTATGGTCGCTATGGCAACAATCAACAGCGCTGGAACTCCGGCTTCAATGTGTCCTACCGCAGTGGCTGGTCGCGTTATGACCGGCACCATCATGGCAGCGACGTTGGCACACTGGTGGGAGGCATCGTGCTCGGCTCACTCATCAGTACTGCCGTGCTCGACAATCGTCGGCCGGAGACCGTAACCCGTACCGTTTATCGCGCACCGGTTGTGCGCAATACCAGCACTGTCTATTCGCGATCCGCGCCAGCGTCGGTGAATGCACTGCCCAATCGCCGCTTGCTGCGTGATCTGCAGGGCAATTGCTTCGAGATCACACGCAACAGTGCCGGTGATGAAGTCCGGCTGCAACTCCCCGCTGCCGAATGCAGCTTCTGATCTTTCCGGTTTACCCACTGTAGTCAGGGTGCCGGCAGGTTTGCCGCACCCGACATGGATTCAATCTCGCAGACTACTCAAGCCCGCGCAATCAATAGTAAGATGTCCAGTACTGGCCTCACGCCTCTGGCTACTTAATCAAAAGGATTGATTGGAGTAATCCCCTCGATATCATCATGAACCGATTGCCTGTAATTCTGCTTTCTACTCTCGTTCTTGCCGCTTGTGCCACATCGCCGACTGACCGGCGCCAGGTAGTGCTTTATTCTGACGAACAAATGGCGGCGCAAGGTGAAGCCGCGTATCGTCAGATGCAGCAGGAAGTTCCCATTTCCCAGAACCGTAATCAAAGCAACTACGTCCAGTGCGTAGCGGACTACATCATTGAAGCCCTGAGCGACGAACAACGAGCGGGGAATCAATGGGAAGTGACTGTTTTTGACAATGAACAGGCGAATGCCTTTGCTCTGCCCGGCGGCAAGATCGGTGTCTACAATGGCCTGTTGGACGTCGCGGTAACCCAGCATCAACTGGCGGCAGTAATGGCCCATGAAGTGGGTCACGTCATCGCCAGTCACAGTAACGAACGTGCCAGTCAGTCGACGCTACGGAATGTGGGCGTGACTGCGGCCAGAATCCTGGGCGTCTCCGATACCACTTTGCAAGCCATCGATTACGGAACGCAATTGGGTTTGTTTCTGCCGTTTAATCGCACCCAGGAAAGTGAGGCGGACGTCGTCGGTTTGATGCTGATGGCAGAAGCCGGTTTCGATCCGCAGCAAAGCATCACTCTGTGGGAAAACATGAACGCCGTCGGTGGCAGCCGTCCGCCAGAGTTTATGTCGACTCACCCGTCTCCGGAAACGCGCATGTCACGACTGAGCGAGATGATGAGTGCGGCCGAGGCTTTGCGCAGGCAGGCCAGAGCCAATGGCCTCAATCCGGATTGTGTCTATATTCGCTGATCGTATTCGCTAAGCGAAACGTCAGCTACGCGCTGGTAACGACAGAGTTTTGGTAACGGTAGAATCTTGGTAACGACAGTGCGCCGAAAATAGTTGCTGAATCGAAACCAGCCAGCCTCATTCTTTTTCAATAGTTGGCCAATTGCCGTCAGCCTGCTCAATAAAACCCTCTATATTTTCCCGCCATCGTGCATTGATACGGCGATTGTAGTTCAGGTACAACTTGCCGTTGTGAATCGTCCAGAGATCCGGTTCTGCACTGGCCGTTTCGCCGTTCGCCACTGCGTAGGCACAATAGCCACCGTACTGGGGAGCGTAGGCTTCCGGGTCCGCTTTGAACATCTCCAGATGCGCTTGTGAGGCGAACTTCCATTCAGCACCCTTGTACATCAAAGTAAATTCGTGCGAACCTGCTACGGGTTTGCCTTCGGTAAAGTACGCCACTGCATCGTAGCCTTTGATCGCTTCGTTACTGAAGAATCCGGTATAGACCTCGTCCACAGCGGCATGAAGCGGAAAACTGGCCAGCAATAGCAGCAGCCAGCACAGTGCCAGGCGGCCAATCGCGCAACCAAATAAACCAGTGCTCAAGCGTGTTCTGGTGAAAGGCATAGCGTATCGTTCTCCCTGTGCAATTTATTGCATACTCTTTCTGATTCGTTACTGATTCGCTAGTGGCTCGTTATTCGCTCAGTGCTCATTCTTCGCTGATGAATGTCAGCACTGGCAATCGATAGCGTCAGTACACGGCTTGAATTACTGCTGCTCGCTT
>CAZQFA010000013.1:48533-52431 GCA_964592245.1 uncultured Pseudohongiella sp.
TCAGCACTGGCAATCGATAGCGTCAGTACACGGCTTGAATTACTGCTGCTCGCTTGTGTTCTTCGGCGACAGAGGCAATCACTACTAACCTAGACCCGGCGTCAGCGTTTTTTCTTGCAGCGGCTGCCGGCGCAGCAAGATGATTACTAGCGCAGCCAACCAGACAGCGCAGGCCAGCGCAAACAATTGACCACCATCTCGCTCGCCCATCTCGTTGATAACCACGCTAACACCAAGCGGCGTGAACAGGTGGAAAAATATAGCGCCAGTTATCACAGATAAAGCAATTGCTGCGCCAACCAGTTGCGTGCGCCGAGTCAGCAAGAGAACCGATGCCAGCAGTTCGATGGCGCCTATCGTATAGCCGCCATAGCGGGCGAAGCTATTACCGACAAGATCCGGCAGCCCGATAGTGCTTAGCCAGGACCCGATCGTGCCAAAAATATGCTGCGTTTCGTAAGAATTGCTGAACTTGAAAAACAGTGACTGGACGAAGATGATGGCGATAAACACTGCCAACACCCAGGGCAATCGTGACTTGATGGTTTCCGGGCTCATAGTTGTTGCTCTCATTGTGACCTGAGCAAAACAGACCCAACTGGCTGGAAAATATTTCACTGCCTGGGCAAATTGATTACTTCAAGGTGCAGACTGAACGACTATGCCGTCCTGTTCAAACCAGCCCGGAGCCGCGCTGGCGCTGAGAGCGGCCATGATTGGCAGGATTGAATCTGCGGGCCCGGGAGCAAATGACTGGCATAAAAAAGGGGCTGTGCCCGAAGGCACAACCCCACCCTGCTTGAGAAGTCCGTGACTTGCCTTGGAGACCCCGGTTTCATGCCCACCTGGGATAAAGCAATGTCACGGGCTCTAGTAGACCACAGCCGAACAGTAGCATCTTGACCTATATCAACTTCCGCACTCGCGGCCGGGGATCCGCTTGTCAGTCCCCAGACTCCGATACTGGTGCGAGTCACAATGCGCAGCAGTTGTCGCGCACCGCTACTAAATAATAAAGTTATTACTTTACTATCTGTTAATAGCCAGTGAATGACCCCCAGACCAGGCACCGAAACAGACTCCAGGAGGCAGGTGTGCAAGCAAGAGATCAGTCGTTATGACCCGCCGAGCGACAAGGACCACTTGTGGTCGGGCGCTTGAGATTCACTATATATAGTGGTAGATTAGCATCTGCAATACAGCATAGAGGTAATGTCGTTTTGCACCCCCGCCCGTGGCACGGCCCCTCCACACCTCTCATGTCTGTGCCCGGGTGCTCCTTGAGTCGCCCTGTCCTTCCGCCAGCCGGTTCTACGACTGCGAAGGGCAGGGAAACTCTAGAGAGCCTTCCACGTTAGAGTAAGCCTTTATAGCCTTAGCGAAAGCCCTTAGCTCTGGAGAATGCCCTTAGCCCCAAACAGAGCCCTTAGCTCTGGCGAAAGCCCTTAGCCCCAAAGAGAGCCCTTAGCTCTGGCGAAAGCCCTTAGCTCGAAAAAGCCAGCCCCAAGATTGCCTGCTGTCGGCAGAACATTGCTGTGTCCCTAATGTGGCAGTCACCAAATCCGGCGAAAACGGGTCATGGCTAGTGAGAGTGGAAATTGATAGCCAGGCAGGCGCTTGTTGCAGCCATGCTCGCGGCGTTAACCGCAAGCACAGTGGCAACAGGTTTGGAGGTCAGGCTTGCCCGTCTTCGCGCTGCAGATGCACATCCATCTGCGGGAAGGGGAAGGACAGGCCGTTCTGCGGGAATTGCTTGTAGACCTGCTCATTCATGCGGAAGTGAACCGGCCAGTAATCACCGGTGGCTGCCCAGACGCGGACGACGATATTCACCGAGCTGTCGGCCAGGGTATGCAGCGCCATGAACGGCTCCGGATCCTTGAGAATGCGCTCATCTTCCTCGATCAGACGCTTGAGCACTTCGTAGGCCTTGTCGACATCGTCGCCATAGGAAATACCAAAGGTCCAGTCAACACGGCGCGTGGCCTGGGTAGAAAAGTTGATCAGGGAATCTGTCGCCAGCGGACCATTGGGAATCAGTACGGTCTTGTTGTCCGGAGTGGTCAGGATAGTGATGAAGATCTGGATCTCCTTGACGGTGCCCATGTAGCCCTGCGCTTCAATAAAATCACCCACCTTGTAGGGCTTGAACAAGAGGATCATGACGCCACCGGCAAAGTTCTGCAGGGTGCCGGACAAAGCCAGACCGACAGCGAGACCGGCAGCACCGAGAATCGCCACGAATGAGGTCATCTCGACGCCGAGCATGCCCAGTGCCGTGATATAGACCATCACCTTGAGGAGAATGGAGATCAGGCTGGTCAGGAAACTCCGTAACGAGGGATCCACGCCGCTCTTTTCGAACATTCTCTTGATGATGCCGATCACCAGTTTGACGATGTACAGACCGATGACCAGCGTCGCCAGTCCGGCCAGGAGTTTGCCTCCATATGTGATCGCGAAGGCGGTCAATTCCGTGGTATCAAATTCCATCATGATTTCCTGTGCTTGGTATTTGTATTATGGCTGGCCGCTTGTGAAGCTCCCAGCCTGCGGCACTGCACTGAATTCATTGCAATAAAAAAGGGAAGGCGGTTACGCCTTCCCTTTTGTCGCGTCTTCGTGTCCGTTCAGGTCTCTGACGAAGCCGAATGACAGGCTGGCCTAACTGCGATCTTCCAACTGCACCGCACGTGCTACCAGAGAGTATTCCCGAACTTCGCCCTCGAGCTCAAGTGTTGATTGCGCTCCCGCATCCTGCGCGTAATGTTCGGCCTGTTCCCCGCTCAGCACGTGCTCAGTCAGTACCCCGTATACGACACTGCGCTGCATACTGGTTTCAATGGGGACGAAAAAGCCATAGTCCTCGAAGGTGATACGGGCATACTGCTCGCCATCGACCAAAATCATCCAGCAGCCCTTGGCCTGACACACTTCCGTGACCTGACCCTGAACCTTGACCATCTGCTGCTTGCCACCTTCAATGCTGGCAATGGCTTCACTCAGGCTCAGCACCGGCACATCGCTTGGCATGGCAGCACCGAATGACTGATCAGCCGAAAACGGCTCATCGGCGTGCACTGTCGTTGTGAGAAATACGAGAGTTGCCAGCAGCGCCGGCAAGATTAGCAGAGGTCGTGCAATTCGCATGATGATCACTCCTGTTAGCGTTGGCCTCGATTACAGCGATTTCAGGAAAGCCAGCAGTTGTTCCTGCTCACTGGCCGTCAATGTCGCATAAGTATCCGGCATCAGCGACTCTTCAGCATCGCTGATCGCCGCAACCCGATCCTTGAAATAGGTTACCCAGCGCTGGCCATCAGCACTTTGAATCTGCACGGCCAACTCGGAATCATTGCGGTAACGGCCGCGCACGGTCGTCCCGTCATTCTGCTCAACGATCTTGGCCCCATAACCTTCGGCGATATCTGCCGAGGGATTGAGTAGCGCCCGCTCAATCGCGCTGTCGTCGAGTCGCGCGGACAGCCCATCCAGAGCCGGGCCCACGGAACCGCCCTGATCGTTATAGGAATGACAGGTCACGCAGCCAGCCTTGTTGTTGAACAATGTCTCGCCGGCAATCACCACCGGGTCATCGGAAGGACCACTGTCTTCGCTACCCATGCTCATGCCAGGTTTGCCCTGCAGAACCCGCACATAGGTAGCGATGTCATAGATCTCTTCTTCATCGAAGGAACCACCCCAAGCTGCCATGCCAGTGCCGGCACGACCGTCGGTGATCACCGCCAACAGCTCCTGATCTGACAGGCGATTAGCCTGATTGTCCACCAGCGACTTGCCCATGGACTGCCCTTCACCCACACCGCCATGACAGACGATGCAATACGCTTCATAAAGTTCCTGCCCTTCGCCAACGCCAGCTTCAATGGCGAAGCTG
>CAZQFA010000013.1:52531-62708 GCA_964592245.1 uncultured Pseudohongiella sp.
GGAATACCACCCAGGTCCATGGTGCCAGGTCGCCCTTCTCCCTCGCGACGAATGAAGGTCGTACCCCATTCGGTCACCGGGATATAGAGCATGTTGGTGTCAGGACTGTAGGAAGCCGGCGGCCAGTTTTTGCCACCATAAAGACCCGGGAAGACCACTTTGTCTGCCGGCTCATAATACTCTTCTCGCAATACGGGCTTGCCGCGCTCATCACGCTCGGCCCAGTTGACCCGGGTGTATTCGTCAGCGAACAGGAAATCACCGGTATTGCGGTCCAGTGCATAGACGTGACCATTACGCGAGACATGGACGATCATTTCGCGAATCTGACCGGCATACATCTCATCGATAATCATCGGCTCGGACGTGGAATCATGGTCAAATTCATCGCGCGGTGAAGTCTGGTGGTACCACACCAGCTCGCCGCTGTCGGCATTCAGCGCGACAACTGAATTGGTATAGAGGTTGTCACCACGACGCACGGCGTTGTTGATATCCGGCCAGGGATTGCCGGTGCCCCAGAACACCAGGTTCTTCTCCGGATCATAGGTGCCGGTCACCCAGGTCGGGCCGCCGCCAGTTTGCCAGGAATCGCCTTCCCAGCTGTCGTTGTTGGGGTCATCCGGACCAGCAGTGGTGTAGAAGCGCCAGCGCAGTTCACCGGTGTTTACATCGTAGGCATCAATAAAGCCGCGAATTCCGAATTCGCCACCACCGACACCAATCAGCACCATGTCCTTAACAACCAGCGGCGCGCCGGTGATGGAAAAGGATTCACGATGGTCACCGACCTCGACGTCCCACAGCTGAATGCCGGTGGCGGCGTCAAAGGCCATCAGATGTGCGTCCAGCGTGCCCCAGAAGACCTTGTCTTCATACAGAGCGACACCGCGGTTGTGGGGGCCACAGCACAGGTCCACATTTTCAAAATCGTGGTCGTAGCGCCACAGGGTTTCACCTGACATGGGATCGACGACGATCAGGTGACTGTTGGCGGTAGTCAGATACATGCGGCCATCATTGACCAGCGCAGTGACTTCAAATGCACCGCCGGTGACGCCGGTTTGTTTGATCCAGACAGGACGCAGGTCGGCGACCGTGTCGCGGTTGATCTGGTCGTCGGGCATATAGCGCCAGGCACCGTAGTTCTTGCCGTAGTGCACCCAGCGATCGCTGAGCTCCTGGGCATTTTCCAGTACCTGGGTTGTGACATTCTGGGCGTTGACGACTGAGGCCAGGAGCAAGGTGCCCAGCGCCAGTACTGACGAATACTTCTTAGTCATTGAGAAACCTGTTGTTATATGTAGATAAAATGTGGGTCAGGCTGGGATTGCCCGACAGGCCGTATTTCGTCCGCCAAACGACCGGATGCCAATTAAGCTATAAAGACTTTAGGCTGTCAAACCCGGTGCCGGGAACTGAGTGGATTACGCGCTCTGTAGCCCCGAAAATCGGGCTTTTGCGGCAAATTGCACTGGGCCTGAGGGCGTCATATCATCGCTCTTCCACAGCCCAACACACAGCCGCTGCTGCGGGTTCAATAAAAGGAATAAAAACAATGATTGTGTATGGAGTCGCGTTACTTTCTGCCTGCCTCATTCTCGGCATGTTAATAGGAGAAGTCCTCGGAGTCGCACTGGGCGTTGAGGCCAATGTCGGTGGCGTGGGTATCGCCATGCTGTTCCTTGTCTTTGCCAGCAATTCCAGCAAGTTCAAAGCCCTGACCGAAGGCACATCGGCTGCCGGCATCCAGTTCTGGAGTGCCATGTACATCCCGATCGTTGTCGCCATGGCCGCCCGCCAGAATGTCGCCGCCGCGGTCGATGGTGGTTTGCTTGCCCTGCTCGCCGGGGTTGCCGCCGTGGTAGTCAGCTTTGCGCTGGTACCGGTGCTCAGCAAGGTGGGTAAAGAAGATGTCAGCGAACGCATCGATGACCAGGGAGCTGTGTAATGGAGCTTCTGGAAAGCGTTTTTGTCAGTAACAACCTGATCGTCGCCTTCGCTGTTGTTGGCGTTACTATCTGGATTTCCTATTTTCTGGCCGACCGGCTGACCCAGGGCCGTATCCACGGCTCTGCCATCGCTATCGCTCTTGGCCTGGTCGCAGCCTACTTCGGCGGAGTTGCCACCGGCGGTACCCGGGGAGTAGCCGACGTCGCTTTGCTCAGCGGCATTGGTTTGATGGGCGGCGGCATGCTGCGCGACTTCGCCATTGTCGCAACGGCCTTTGGTGTCCATTTCAGTGAATTGCGTAAAGCCGGACTGGCAGGCGGCATCTCGATTTTTGCCGGTGTCATCGTCTCCTTTGTGGTAGGGGCTGGCATCGCTGTGATGTTTGGTTATACCGACCCGGCGGAGATCACTACCATTGGTGCCGGCGCCGTGACCTATATCGTTGGCCCGGTAACCGGTGAGGCTATCGGTGCCAGCAGCGAAGTGATAACCCTCAGCGTCGCTGCCGGACTGGTAAAATCGATTCTTGTAATGATTGGTACACCACTGGTGGCCCGCTTTATCGGACTCGACAATCCGCAGTCGGCCATGGTCTTTGGTGGTCTCATGGGCACCACCAGTGGTGTGGCGGCCGGCCTGGCTGCAACAGACCCGAAGCTCGTTCCTTATGGGGCGATGACCGCTACCTTTTACACTGGCGTAGGCTGCCTGCTAGGTCCCTCAATTTTATTTTTCCTGGTCAGCGGGTTATTCCCCGGCTGATCTGCTACAGGCACAAAATCGGGCTGGCCACACCCATGCCACCCTCAAGCTATAACTCAAGGCACAAACAGTAGAGAGAAATTCGTATGACAATACAGTCTTTTCCGCACTTACGACCCGGCAACAGCAAAGTCGCACTGGTAGAAGGTGACACGTCTTACACCTATGAAGAGGTGGATAGTCGCATCAATCGCTTCGCCACCGGCCTGTTGGCTGACAAGACGGATTTGCAGGAAGAGCGCATCGCCTTCTTCATTCCGGCGAGCCTTGATTACGTCACGGTAATGCACGGTGTCTGGCGCGCTGGCGGTATTGCCGTGCCATTGAATGTGGCTTCGGCTGTTTCCGAGCTGGATCATTACCTTACTTGCGCCAGCGTCACGCGCATGGTCGCCAATGGCGCCTATCAGGATTCCCTGCGCGAGCTCTGCGCCGAGCTCAATATCGAGCTGGTGTCAGTAGATGACATTCTGGCGGAGACTGCAGGCACACTGCCGGAGCTCGCACCGGAGCGCCGTGCCATGATGCTGTTCACCAGCGGTACCACCAACAAACCCAAGGGCGTGGTGAGCACACACAAGACAATTCGCGCCCAGATCACAACACTGATTGATGCCTGGGCGTGGACGAGCGACGATGCGATTCCGTTGTTTCTGCCACTGCATCATATCCACGGCATCATCAATATTCTTAGCTGCGGATTATGGGCCGGCGCGACCGTACACCTGTTCTCCAAGTTCGACATCCCGAAGATCACTGCCGAAGTGGTCGCGGGTACCTACAATGTATTCATGGCGGTACCGACCATCTACGTCAAACTGTTGCAGTACTTCGAATCCATTCCGCAAGAAGACGTCAAAAAGATCTGTGCCGGCTTCGCGGATATGCGTCTGAATATCTCCGGCTCAGCCGCCTGCCCGGTGAAACTGTTCAATCAGTGGCAGGAACTGACAGGGCAAGTGCTGCTGGAGCGCTATGGCATGACCGAGATCGGCATGGGTATCTCCAATCCCTATGACGGTGAACGTCGCGCGGGCTATGTGGGACAACCGCTACCTGGCGTGCAGGCGCAATTGTTCGACGAAAGCGATCAGGCAATTAATGAGGAAGGCAAGCCCGGTGAAATTCGTATCAAGGGCGACAATGTGTTCCTCGAGTATTGGGATAACGAAAAAGCCACGAGCGAGAGCTTCAAAGATGGCTGGTTCTGTACCGGCGACGTGGCCGTCGTTGAAGACGGTTACTTCCGCATCATGGGCCGCTCGTCTGTGGACATCATCAAATCCGGCGGCTACAAACTCTCGGCTCTGGAGATCGAAGGGGTACTACTTACCCACGATGCGATCGCCGAGGTCGCAGTGATCGGTGTTGAAGATGAAACCTGGGGGGAAGCGGTGACTGCGGTGATCGGCCTCAAGGACGGCGCCACGCTGGACTATGAGTCGCTCAAGAACTGGTGCGACGGCAAGATGTCCGCCTACAAGATACCCAAGCAGATCAAGATCGTGGACGCCTTGCCGCGCAATGCCATGGGCAAGGTCACCAAGCCGGCCCTGAAGAAACTACTATAGGCAGTCGCTGTAGCACATCGTCTCGCCCGGCATTAGAAGCCGGGCGGGCAAAGCGCTATACTAGGCGGTATCCAAATCACCACCTGACGCGCGAGTTCCCCTGCAGTTGAAAACCGAATTTCTGGGCAAGACCCTCTCTGGACCGTTCACCATTCCTTCCGGCATCGTGACCTGTTCCGCCAACATCATTCAACGTGTCTTCGACACCATGCCTGAAGTCGGCGTGCTGACCACCAAGAGTATTGGCCCCGAGCCAAGGCTTGGTTATCGCGAACCGATCCTGACGCAATACGAGCCCGGCCATTTCACCAACGCAGTCGGGCTGACCAACCCGGGAGCCGACCGCTCGGCCGAGATGCTGGCCAGACTCAAAGTACCTGAGGATCGCTTCCTGCTGATTTCCATCTTCGGTGGCAGCGTGGCGGAATACGTGGAAGTGGCGAAGAAGCTGGCGCCCTACGGTGATGGCCTGGAACTGAATTTGTCCTGCCCGCATGCCAAGGGCTACGGCATGGCCATGGGCCAGGATCCGGAACTGGTGCGGGAGATCGTCGCGGCAGTGAAAGCGGCGGTGGACATCCCGGTAATTCCCAAACTGACGCCCAATGTGCCGAACATCGCCGAGATTGCGAAGGCGGCCGTAGCTGGCGGTGCCGATGCCATTTGCGCTATCAACACCATGGGACCGGAATGCTACAGCGCCCACGGCCACCCGATCTTGAGCAATGAGAAAGGCGGCGTCTCCGGCAAGGGCATCCTGCCACGGGCACTGGAGTGCGTGCAGCAAATCAAGGCCAGCGTGGATTGCCCGATCATCGCTTGTGGCGGCATCAGCAGCGCTGCCAATGTCAGGTCGTTTCTGGAGGCTGGCGCTACCATCATTGGCATTGGCTCGGCACTGATTGGCCTGACCACTTGCGAGATCGGCCACTACTTCCGCGTCCTGAGTCAGGACTTGCAGGAAGGTGGCGAACACACCGAAGCACTGGTGCGCTATGACGTCGACATGAGCTTCAAGCCGGTGACACTGGTGGCCAATGAGCGCGTCACCGATGACATTGTCATTCTGCGCTTCAAGGAAAAAGTACCGGTGCAGGCAGGCCAGTTCATTTTCCTGTGGGTGCCCGGCCTCGGCGAGAAACCATTTTCGGCACTCACCGATGATCCGTTTTCACTGGTAGTTATCAATCTGGGGCAATTCACCACCGAATGCCTGTCTTTGCAGCCCGGCGTTGAAGCCTATGTCCGTGGGCCCCACGGCAATCCTGTCGCACCACCCAAAGATGCCCGCATCATGGCAGTCGCCGGCGGCACCGGTCTGGCAGCGGTTTACCAAATAGCACGCGACCACGGTAACGCGGAAATCTTCATGGGTGCGAGAAACGCTTCGCGGTTGTACTTTATGGACGAGTGCGCGGCGATCAGCCAGCTGCATATTGCCACCGATGATGGCAGTCGTGGCTATCACGGCGTGGTGACGGAGCTGCTGGAGCAGCGTCTGCAGGCAATGAGCAGTGACGAGCTGGCCTCGCTGGTATTCTACAATTGCGGACCCGGACCGATGGTACGTGCCGCCGAAAAGGTGCAACGGCAGTATTGTCGGCCGGAACAGATCTACAGTGCCATTGATTACATGACCAAATGCGGTGTTGGTATCTGCGGCGCCTGTGACGCACCTGACGGTCGCCGCCTCTGCGTTGACGGCCCGTTCCTCGATGCTGCGGATCGCGATCTGCAGACCGCCAGCTAAACTCACAACGCCTGGCAGCGATAACTATGGCGATCCTGAAAACGGGTTGCCTGCCCCTCCGATCAAATCCCCTTACACAAGAGCAAGCGTCTTTTACCGTCTGCGCATTGGTGCTCTAATACCCACTGATCGAATGAAGCGCAAAGATTTAGAATCATTCAGAACCAAGGGGGAACTATGCCATCCATCAACTGGAAAAAATCAATGACCAACAGTCTGCTGGCGCTTGCACTGAGCAGCAGTAGCGCCGCACTGTGGGCAGATATAGAGCCGCAACAACTGCAGGCTGTCACTGCAGATCTGCAACAACGTATCGCTGACAAACGCCTGTCCGGCGCTGTCGTGATGGTCGCCCAGGACGGCGAGATATTGCTGGAGGAAGCGCTCGGCTATCAGGTCGTTGAAGACGAAACACCGATGTCCATGGAGACTATCTTTCGCATCTTCTCCATGACCAAACCGGTCACCGGTGCCGCGTTGATGATGCTCTATGATGAAGGCAAGTTCACACTGGACGACCCGGTTGAGCAGCACCTGCCAGAGCTGGCAGGTATGGAAGTGTTCGTGTCGCAGAATGATGATGGCAGCTGGGTCACAGAACCTGCCGACCACCCCATGACTATTCGTGAGCTGATGAGCCACACCGGCGGTTTACTGTACACACCACCACTGTCAAACGGACCGATTGCCGATGCTTACACTGCCGCCGGTATCATGGACCTGCCCAATTACACACTGGCCGAATCGATTCCGACACTGGCGGATATTCCTCTGGGCTATCAGCCCGGCAGTCAGTGGGTCTACAGTATTTCCGTTGATGTGCAGGGCTATCTGGTCGAGCGACTGTCCGGCATGAAGTTCGATGAATTCCTGCAGACACGGTTGTTCGACCCACTTGGCATGGACGACACAGGTTTCTTCGTACAACCTGAAGACGCCGACCGTCTTGCCGGTCAGTACTATCCCACCGACGAAGGTTTGCGCCGCACTGATAATGGCTCGTTCCTGAACAAGCCGGCTTTCCTCTCCGGTGGTGGTGGCCTGACGTCGACCGCAGCCGATTACATGCAATTCGCGCAGATGATACTGAACGAGGGCGTGCACAACGGCCAGCGCCTGCTGTCCAGTGAAGCCGTTGAGTTGATGCGCAGCAATCAATTGCCGGATGCCGTTGCCAGCATCACGCCCAATCTCTATCCGGGGAATGTGTTTGGACTGGACTTCGCCATTGTCGAAAATTCTGCGGCCTATCAGGGTGCTTCTGCAGGCACACACTGGTGGTGGGGTATCGCCGGCTCCTGGTTCTGGATCGATCCGGTGGAGAACATCGTCTTCATCGGCATGATTCAGAACGACGACATTCTTTACTCTTTGCGCGTTCATGCCGCGTCCAGAGCTGCTATCTACCAATAGTTGAATGTCTGGTCAGGAGCCAGGCAGCAATGGGGTTTCTATGTTCGGTCGCCAGCTCAAACTAGCTTGTCTGTGTCTGCTTGCCAGTACACAGTTGCTGGCCGCCGAACACCGCCTCTGGTCCGCCATTGACAGCAACGACGGAGAATTGCTGGCGGCGACTCTGCAATTGCCCGGACAGGTGGGCTGGCAACAAGCGATTCGCATAGACAGGGCCGCGCTCGCCCTGTGGCAAACCGGCGACACGTTGACATTGCAAACGCCTTCTTTTGCGGCGCTGGACTATCAGCTGGTATTACAGAGCCTCTTGCTCAATGGCGATACAGCCTGGCAAGGCCAACTGCTGGATGCCGCAACAAGTGGCGGCCTGTCACTGACTATCAACGAACAATCACTGCTGGGAAACTTTTTCAAACGTAGCGACAAGTACGGGATTCTTACCCGACTGACAGCCGACGGCAGTGCCTACGTCGGCTGGTTGTACTCTTTATCCGGTAACAGACAACGGGTAGCGCCCGATGCCGGCGGCTTTATTAAATCATCGTTCAAGGAAGCCGAGCAGGTCGCCCTCTCCGGCAACGATGTAACTATCACTCAGACCTTTAGCAAGCAGTTTGCGGTGATCGGCGAGCGTATAGACGTAACGATACAAATCACCAACAACACTTCGGCAACGCTAACAAACGAAGCCGTCAATATTCTTTTCGTTGCCGACAATACGCAATTTCTTGAAAGCAACAGTGGCTGCACACTCGGCAGCACGGGCTCACAAGGCAGCATCCAATGCACGATCGCCTCTGTCGCGGCGGGTGCCAGCACCAGTTTGCACTACGCAGTCAGGCTGACTGAGGACTCCTATTCACAGGTTGCCAGTGGCGTCTTCGTCGGCGAATTGTTTGGTAACTACGTCCGCAATGACGGCTTCGTCTTTGTCAGCAAGGATACCCTTAGCGATAGTGACGGCGATGGTTATTCGGATTTCAACGAAGCAATATTAGGCACCGATCCGGCCGAGGCTGGCAGCGCCCTGCCAGTCGATACCTTCGCTGATGTGGATCTGTTGGTGCTCTACACGCAGGAATTTCTCAACGAGATCGGTTCCCTTGCACCGGAAACCCGCCTGAACCAGCTTATTGCCACCACCAACAGCTATTACCTCAATAGTGGGGCCGGCATACGCTTTCGGCCTGTTTACTACGGCAAGACCAATTACACTGTCAGCAATCTGAATACAGCCCTTACTGCCCTTTCCAGCGGTCAGGGTGAATTCAGTACGCTGGCGGCTCTGCGCGCGCAACGCGGCGCCGACATCGTCGTACTTATCGACGGGCTGATCGGTAGCGACAACGCCTGCGGCCTGGCCAGCACCCCCGGCGGTCAATTCAACGGCGAACTGTTTCATCCGTCGCTGAGCGATTCAGAGCTTTACACGACTTTGTATCTGGACGGGTTTCCCGCCGGCGGTGGTTCCGGCTGTGAAGACGATACCCTCGCGCACGAATTGGGGCATAACTTTGGCCTGGTCCATTCGCGACGGCAAAGCGGCTCCAAGGGGACCTACTCCTGGTCGCACGGACACGGGGTCGATGGCCAGTTTACTACCATCATGGCTTACAGCTCGCGCTTCCCGGGAGCGACCGGCATTCCCCTGTTCTCCAATCCTGACAACACACAATGCAACGGATTGCCCTGTGGGGTGGATCGCAATGACAGCAAGCAGGGTGCAGACGCTGTGCATTCACTCAATGAAACACGCTTTCAAATCGCCGCGAAGCGGCAATCCAGGGTGCTGGATATCGCCACTCTGGATGGCAGTAGCAGCAGTCTGCTCATGTTGGGTGCCGCCACGCGCAACGGCAACGCCAGCAGCGTCGTCAGTGCATTCTCGCCACAGGACAGCATCGATGTGCGTGCCACGCTACAAATACCGACCGAACATCAAGGGCAGACCGGCCAGACCTACACGGTGATTGCCGTTGCCGGGGCCGGCTTGTTCTATCGCGATGCCAACGGTGCCTATATTGCCTGGGATGGTGCCTTCAGCACGCTCGGCGGAGCAATCAATCCGCGGCCATTGGCGGCGGAGGAGGAACTGATCGCCTTCAGTGAGTTTGTTCCGGGCAGTTTCGGTGTCAATGCGGCCTCCGTCACTGTCTTCTTTGCCTATGGCATAGGCAGCGATGTCTTTGTCTACAGCGCCAACGGTATCCCGTTCAGCATTCAATAAATCCCCCGGCCAGTCGTAAAATCTCAGCGCCGACAGCCTCTTCAGGCGGCCCGATTTACCGGTTCCATGCAAGTGCTACAATCAGTCAAACCATCAGGTTCAAGCGCGAGGGACTGTCACCATGAGCAGAAAGATCAAGGGCGTATTGCTGGATCTCGACGGCGTGCTCTATGTCGGCGACGAAGTTATTCCCGGTGCTGATACCGCCTTGCAGTATTGCCGCGACAACAACCTGCCCTATCGCTTTATCACCAATACTTCAACACGCACAGTCGCTGATGTGGCGAAGAAACTGCAAGGCATGGGACTGGATATTGCTGCCGACGATATCTTCAGTGCCGTCAGTGCGACGCGTGATTACTTGCGACAGAAGGACAACCCCAGTGTGCACCTGCTTATTCGCGATTCGGCAAAAAGCGATTTTTCCGAATTTGAACAGGATGTTAAGAATCCCGACTTTGTCGTCGTCGGTGATATCGGTGCTGCCTGGAATTACGAACT
>CAZQFA010000014.1:0-56440 GCA_964592245.1 uncultured Pseudohongiella sp.
AGAGTCGGCGGTTGTCTGTCATGGACTGGCAACCGCCGCGCTGCCAGTGAGTAACTAGTCACCAATCACTGCGGCAGCCGCCAGAGATACTTGTTCGTCTTCGCTGCCGCGGGCGCCGCTGGCAGTAATTGCACCAATCTGCTCGCCATTCAACAGCACCGGTACACCACCCGCGTAATGAATGCCGCCTTCGATCTCTTCGATCTCACCGGCTTCCAGTCGACGGCCATATTCTCCAGAGAACAATCCGGTCTCGGTCACGACCTTTGCCTTGGCCAGAGCGATTTCATAGGTCCGTGGTGAGGCGCCATCCATGCGGTGAATCATCACCGGCAGGCCGGTGTGATCAGCGATGACGATGGTCAGGTTCCAGCCGTTGTCGCGGGCCTCTTCCAGCGCTGCCGCCATCGCCTCTTCTGCCATGGCATAATTGAGGACAGTAGACGGGGCGTCCTGCGCCAGTGTCGCGCCGGACAGGCCAAGGCCAAACAATAACACTGCAGTTGTCATGAAACGGTGTAGCATGGGATTAGCTCCTGTAGTTATAGGTGTTTGGCAGCGAAGATAGCAAATTCGTGACACTGTCATAACTGTGCTGCTTACCCGATGAGGCGAGCTGAGTGCCGGGTGTGACCAGCTCAGGGCGACGCTACACTGGACGGGTCATGCCGTAATTGAATCTACCAGAGTGCCAGACTATGGACCGCTTGTTCCTGCTGACTGCCAACCCCTATCCGGATCCGGCTGTGGAGGAGTGGTTGTCTGGCGAACCACACAGGCTTTATAACATTGCCAGTCAATGGTTCAGTGTCATTCGCCAGTGCGGGGAAGATGTGCAGGAAGTATTACACGACGGCTGTCCTACTGCCTGTGTCGACGGGGCGGCCTTTGCCTATGTGAATGTATTCAAAGCGCACGTGAATATAGGTTTTTTCACCGGGGCATTTCTGGCTGATCCGGAAAAACTGTTATCCGGAACGGGCAAGCGTATGCGCCATGTTAAAATAGTGCCTGAGAGTACAGTGAATGAAATGGCTCTGCGGCGACTCATTAGCGATGCATATGATGACATCAAAGCCAGGTTGCAGGAGGATCAGTTGTGTCCCTGATAGCGCTGCTGATGTCCTGGCCAGGTATCATTGTTTTTAACCTGTTGGCAGGTATTGCGGCCTGGCAATCGGCGAAGCACTTGATGCTCATTGCAGCCATTCTCAGCCTTCCCAGTGCCTATTATCTGTTTGCTGCGTCTAGTTATGTGAGCTGGATAGCTCTGCTTGTGCCGCTGTTACTGATCGCCAGCGTGATACTCATCGCTTGCAATCAATTACTCTTGCCAAAGTTACTGGTGATACCGGTTCACGCGGTGTATCTGTGTCTGGCGTGGGTGGTTTTAACGCAATAATTTTGTCCCGCGTTACAAGAATTCCTTCTTCAGATCGCCTGCAGCCAGTTTCAGCGTATTGGCAATTTTCTTTTTGCGCTCATCCAGCTCTTTGCTGCGCTCGGCGATGTGTTTGGTAGCATCTTTCGCCAGCTCTTGCAGCGTCGGGTCGGCACTGATCAGGCGCTTGAACTTGGCGCTCTTGATCAGGCCAGCTTGCTCTTTGAGTGCGTCTTTTTCCGCAGCCAGTGATTTCTCTGTGCTGCTGCCGAGATTGGCCAGCGATTCGCTAATCGCTTTGGCAATCTGGTCATCCGGGTTTTCCAGCTTGCGATTGGTCTTGGCGCGCAACTCCGGCACGTCAGGCACGCGCAGGATAGTGCCGGTTTCCATCTTGTTCATGGATTTGAGTTGCGGATTCGCTTTCAGCAATTCCGCCTCAGCTTTTTCGCGCTGTTTGGGTGTAAGGCGAGTGAAGACTTTGTCGGCCACCTCGCCAACATTGGCTTCACCACGGAAAGTTACGATTGGCATGTGCTGGTTCCTCTATGACGCCGGATAAACTCCGGCCACTAAACTCCGAAAATATTGGTCAGGCTGATGTCAGCCGGCACGGGTGCGCCTGTTGGTACAGTGATAGGTCCGGTACTGGTGTTGCCCATGACGATTGCCTGTTTGCCCTGCGGCAACAGATGCATGGTTTGCAGATCACCCATACCCTTCAGGCGGTTGTTACTGACATTGATCGTCGTTGACTGCAAGCGCCCCAGTACCGGCTCCTTACCGCTGTGCTCATTTACTTCGCAATGATTCTCGGCGAATAAAATGGAATCAACAAAGCCGCATAAATTCAACTCGGCGGTGGTCACTTCGGCGCGCATGTGATTGCCGCGTACGGAGACACTGGCAAGGCGCTGCGGCATCGCCGCCAACGCGGTTCTGGTAAGCAGATAAGACGCTTCCTCACCGGAGAAATAGGCTGCCTCTCCCAAATAAGGAGTGGCCGCCTGCTGTACCGGCAGAATATTCAGCGCCCGCCATTCCACTGCTGCCGGGTTGCGATTGCTCAGCGGGCCAACACGATTGATCACGTTGTTATCAACGGCCAGATGATCAAACGGTGGCAGAGCGCGAATTGCCGACACTGGTGCGGAGATACGATCCGGACCAATGCCGACAAAGCGATTGCCAGCGATACGTAACTGACCGATAGCGGCTGTGCGGAGGCCATCGATGGCCAGACTGGCCAGTGAGCGCACAGCTACCAGGCTGAGGATATTGTCGTGTACGTCGGCCTGAATCGCGCGAATAATTTGTATCGCCGCATACCCGGCCGCCTGGTCATCAGAAGTGCCTACCGCGAGGCCGATCTCGTGGCACTGATTATTGGCAAAACTCAGGTAGCCGACCATCGCTCGCTCGCTCATGACCAACACACCAAGGCCGATTTCGCGAATCTGGTTAGAGTCAATTGTCACATTTTCTATCGGGTGGGTAATGCTGATAGCGTCACCACCCAATGACTGCAAGCGGTTTTCGGTGATCTGTACATTGCCAACGGGGCCCGGGTCCAGTCCTTCGGTTAGCGAGATGCCATTGCCACTGCGCGCGCCGCCGCCATGAATGGTATTACTTGCAATGATCAGACCAGCGACACCGGCGCGAATGCCCTCACCCTGAGTGAAGATGAGATTACCGGCGATACGCATGATGGCCTGATCGAGTGCTGCGCCGGTCAAAACAATAGCTGCCTGATTGCCAGTGAGCATGAGGTTGTCGCTGAGACCGAGGCTGCCAAAGTGAAGGCAGTTCTCATCCAGACTTATGGCGCGTTGACTACAGAAGAACAGGTTGCGGAAAACGTGCAGCTCTGCGGTGAGCAGGTAGTTGGCCTCATCGCGGCTGGAGCGGGCGATGCCCTGCTCGGCAACGATGCCACAATCTTTGACTTTGACGCCCATGGCAAAACCCGAGAAACCAATGCCGATACTGGTGCTGTCATTCACGGAGAGAGCGAGAATATTGACGTGATCTGCTTGCCAGTCCACGACATTGTGCACCCGAACAGCGCTGGTTTCCCCCGAACCGGCCGAGCCGATAATCGTCATGTCTTCCAGAGCGACACCGGTGCAACTCTCGAAATTTAAAATGCCGCTGGGTTCGCTGCCTACCAGCATGGTGGCCCAGCCCTGACCTTTGATACGCAGCGAACGCGCATCTACCACGTTCAGAGGCTGCCGCAAATTGTAGGTGCCGATGCCGAGACAAATTGTGCCGCCGGTATCCTTGATGGTATCGATCGCTTGTTGAATAGTGGCACTGCCGCTGTTGTGACCCTCGGCGGTCACGCACACAGTGCAGGCGCAGTCGTCACCTTCGGTGACCAGTGGTGGCCACAGGGTGCGACAATCTGATTCAGTATCGGGGAAGTTGACTACCGCCAGACGCGCATAGTGATGATGAATCCCCAGTGGCGGTGCAGCGACTAACTCCTCGACACTGGCATCGGTGCTGCGGGCAGCGAACACCCAGTAGTCCCCGCATTTGAACTCGCCAGTGTCGCCATCGTCATTTACTGCCAGATCGAACTCGACGAGAATACCGTGCTCAAGGAACAGACGTGTGCCGGTGGCGGGAATGGTAATGGCGCCGTTACTGCCAGCCGTATTGAGATCCTCCACTTCCGTGCCGTCTTCGCGGCGGATGATACCGGCCTGATCCCAGCGTCGGACGCGTGTGTTGCGCGTGGCATCGGTGGCCTGTTGACCGTCGACCGGGAACAAACCGGCGGGCAAGGCGCTGTCGAAAGAGAGCGTGCGGGCGCTTTCATCGACGCCGCCGGCGACGCTTATACGGCGTAACTCTCCCGGCAGGTTGTGCAATTCCAGCCAGTCATCAATGATCTCGACCCAATCACCGTCGTTGAAGCGCAGAACGTCATCTTTACCGATGCTCTCAACAGTGATGCGATCCCTGGCGGGATTGATGTGTGTGACTCTGGAGGCAACTGTGGCATTGTCGCGTGACCATTTGAAGGTGGCGGTACCCAGCGGCCCGGGCGTGTGCACTTCGACGCGATACAGTTGATTCTCCAGACCACGATAACCCGCAGCCGGTGGTACCAGACAGGGGCTACTTTCGCCGGGTGGCTCGGCAGTTGCTGTCGACAGGCGGCCGGCGGAAGGCGCGGTCGCTGCCAGCCAGCCGGGGATGTCGGCATCGGCGGTGGCGCAGTTTATCTCGCCGACATTTGCTAGCACCTTGACCTGCCAGACTGTTTGCAGCCGACCGGTGGTATCGACGCCAACGGCCTGCTCAATCAGTTCCGGCGCCTGCAAGGCTGTCACATCGCGTTGCCAGACATCGACGTATACCAGGTGCGGCCCGCCGTCAGTCAGCTCAGGTGCATTCGGGTAGTAGGGTTGGGCATCGTAGGGCAGTGGTGAGGTGCCAGTCAGTTCGGCCAGTGTCGGGTCCCAGGCATCAGGGGTGCCGCCGTGGTTTTCGGCCAGTAGGCCATCGACGTACATGCGACCCGGGCCGACGGTCAGTTCGCCGCCATCGGCCTCAATGCGAAAACCGTCAGGCGTCATGCGCGGCACGACACTGCCATTAAAGGTATCAACTGTGCCAGCCTGGATGCGACGAGCCAATTGGGCACACCACGCATTCCAGTCCGAGTCGAGTTGCACTCTACCTTGCTGCATCACGACTCCAAAGAAGTCCTGACGGGCGTCAAATCTAACTCGGCTTAAATCGAAACTCATGGTTTCACTCCTTTAGGATTCGTGAAATATTCCGGCACGCAAACCGACGCGGAGATATTCCGTCAGGCGAATGCGTAAATTGGTGATGCGTTGCGCACCGTAGAGGTGATGGAAAACACCCATCTCACTCTCATCATCTGCGCCACGAAGAATTTCAGCCGCTGTAGCGGTGGTCAGCTGGCCATATGCTGCGGTACCGAACAAAAGCGACGTAAAACCGGGGGCGATGTGTTCGGCAGCGGCGCCGGAATCGGGCTGACAGCGGTGCCGACTTGGTACGATCGAGGTGAACGGCAGCCAGGAAAAACGAACGCAGCCCACCTGCTTGCGTGCGGCTCTTATCGGCACGCTCCAGCTGTCACCCGGACCCAGTGCGGCAAAGAGGATACTGTTGGAGATCAGCCCAACTTCGCTGCAGTGTATTTTGCCAATGACTGTACAGGCTTCCAGTGACAGGGCGGCACCGGCAGATTCATCATCGATGGCGGCGAAGGCCGCATTTGCTTTGTCGGTAGCATCAATGAGGCTGTCCACAGCAGAGAAGGTGGCGCGCGGATGCGCTCGCACTGCACCGGTAATAGAGCGCTCGACGATGGTCTCGAGTCCTGGAATTTCCAGTAACAGACTCGGCGTTATCGGCTGTTGCGGCTGGCCGTCACTGTCAAGTGTGAGTCCTGGCACTAAGGTACAATGGCTAACTTGAAGTCGCTCCAGTTCATTTCCCGGCGAAGCCGGCACAGTCAGGCTTGCGCCACTGAGCAACAGACCATTGAGTACGCAATTGCTATTGGCAGCACCGGTAATATCAAGTGCCGTGAGGAGCAGATGCGGCCGGCGGCCATTGGCTGCGCGAATCTCGACGCTGGCATCGGCGCTGATAGCGATGTTGAGCGCTTCGTTGTACTGACTGCTGTCAGTAATCTCGATAATCCCGTCGCCGCCCAATGCGGCCAGTGCCGCTGCAATCGTGCTGTGATCATCCGGCACTTGCAGTACAGTACCAACCGGGGTGGGCAGTGACTGTCCACGTTCGTATTCTCCGCCACCGATGTCGGCACTGAATCCTTCATGCCAGAACACGCGCACATCAGCAGGGTCTGCTGCCTCCGGAGGCAGGGCGATGCGACCCAGCTCCGGATCAATAATGTATTCACCGGCGGCCGGCGGCGTATGAGCCCAGCTGCCACCGTCATCCTGCAGATTGCAAATCCGGATCTGATCACGTTCGATTTCGACGCCGTCGACACTGAGTGCCAGACTCGGGTTCGTGTTGTCGATGTCAGCACCGGCACCGGCTCGCGTGCCGTAGTAGCGCGCCAGATGACGCGCCAGTCGACGGCGCGATAGTGGGCCCGGCACATTGTCAGGCTCGGCCAGGTGCGAAATGTCGTCTTCGGCCAGAGGATGGTTGTACAGCGGCAGATCATGATTCAGCGGACTAATGCGGTACAGGTGTGTGTCATGTTGCACCGCCGGGGTTTGGCGCCGGCGATAGGCCTGAATGCGCCACAAGTGCAGTCCGACGTTGGCAATATTGTGCCGGCCGCGGCCGGACTCGATACGGCGCATGTCCACAGTTCTGTTCGCCGTTTCGAAAGCGGTGTTGATCCACTCCAGTGATTCACTGGCACGCATGTCGGGCGACTGCAGATTCTGCGGTCGCGGGTGATTCATGTACTGCGTGGTATTCAGGCGCTGGAAATACTCCACCGCTTTGGCATCCCGACCAGTCACATCGCGTGCCAGCTGTTCCAGTACCAGCGCCGTGCCTTTGCGTCGACGCAATGCAATCGTGTGTGCCACCTCGGCCCGGGGGCTGGAGGCGGTATTGCTGACCGTATGCAGGTTGCGATAGCCGATGAGATCGCCAATATAAGGCACGACCCATTCGGCGCTGGTTTCGATGAACAAGTCATCCAGCAATTGTTCCAGACTCTCGTCAGCCACCGCCAACTGTTCGGCGAAGATACTGACGAGCGATTCCAGCGGACCGCGATTGGCCTTGGCCAGTAGCTCCGCCAGGCGTTCCTGTTCCTCAATGGTGGGTGCGGGCAATGCCTCAAGGGCGTCGAACTCAAGGCGCTCTTCGCCAGTCAGCAGGTCACCCAGTTGTGAGGCCTGTTGGTGATCGCGAATGCGATGCACCGCCGGTAGCAATTCAAACAGGGACTGGGTATCAAAACTCATGGCAGTACCTCCAGCTCCAGTGCGGCATCATCCAGTGTCAGCAGTTCTGCGGCCGTCGGGATCAGCGTCAGCGACGCGGTTGGCAGTGTTGCAAACAATCGCGGTGTAATCGTTTGTGCAGCATCGCTGCGATGCAGGCGTGTTACATGGACGGCTTCGACACCGGCAACACCCTGGGCAGTGGCGGCGACTTCATCGATGGATACCGGCTGGCCAAAATGACGATTGGCGAAGCTGAAATGGCTACGCAAAGTGGTCTCGACTGCGTTCAGCACACTGTCGAGTTCGTAAGCCGCCAGCACTTTGACAGACAGGCCGCAGCGGAAGCGGGCGTCGATGTAATTAACCATCCGTAACGGAACCAGCGGGTCGCCATAAGTAGTCAGTGATTCAAGCAGACTGTTATAAGTCTTGCTGTCGCTCGCCACCTCGGCGCCGTCGATACCGGCGACAGTGAGAAACACACCACGCCCCGGTCCGGCCGGCACCCACAACGCGTGTGCTTTATCGATACCGGCAAAGGCGCGCGCGAAATTGGCGTAATCTTCAATGGAAACAGCGCGATCGAGGGTGAGCACGGTAAGCGGTGCATTGTCACGGGCACGGTCGAGTGATTCCGGGTCTTCACCACCGCTGGCAGCTTGCGGATTACTGACTTCACTGACACCCAGTGGTCGCGACAACAGTGTACTTAGGGCGCCAGCCTTGACGTTGCCGGCAACACCCAGGCCTTTGCGATAGAGCACGCGAATATTGCTTTCCCCGCTCGGCAGGCGGGCACCCTCGATGCCGTCACCAAATTGAATGCTGGTTACGCCGGCGTCGCTGCGGCGAGTCGTGAACTGTCGGGCGTTGGCGCTGGCCTGATACAGTGTCGGTACTTCCTGCCAGAGCACATCATTCACGCGTAGTGCAAGAGTCGAGGCGCGGCCCGAAGGTGTATTGGCGCTGATAAAAGTCAGTGGCGACTGATTGAGCTCAAAGCGCTGGTTGGCGCTGCTTTCATCGCCGCTGCCCAGAATAGCCTCGACGGTCTCGCCTTGTGTGGCCGGCGCGACGTTGGCATTAATGTGCGCACTGGCACGGTCATAAACATGTTGTAACGCACTCGTCAGCTTGATGCTGGTGTGATCGCGGTTCGTGATAACTGCATCGTCACCGTTGTCGATGAAGAGTATCTCGCTAATTAGCGGATCATCTTCTTTTGCAGGAACAAGTCGAATCTGGCGAGCGAGGCAGTCGAGCACACCCTGTTGCCCATCGCGGTCAATCACTGTCAGCAACAGGCGCGCCGAAGAGCCGAGCAATGCATGGAATGCCACCGCGTCCAGAACAGTTTCGCTACTGCCAATTTTTCGTACCGCCGGCGCGGCCATGAGCAAGGGGTCGTGTTCGTTCAGGATGCGTGTCGATCCATCAGCAGATATCAGTGCCAGCCCGGTGACGCCACTGTCGATCACCAGTCGCTGTCGCTTGCCGGACAGTGCCAGCGCCTGACCCGGCTGCAGGCCATCGATGCGTTGTCCGCAAGTGACACTGTCACCGTACAGAGGATGGAACAACGGTACGGGGTGGCTCTGTAGTGCTTCACTCTGCGCCAACACCAGTGTGCGACGCAGTGAATAGTTGGCGCTGGTCAGATTCTCGGTGGTGTCCGGAGTGATACGGGTGATCTTGCTGGACAAGCCAAAATCAGAACGACTGCGTTGTTGCACCTTGTCGGCGCGATACAGCTCGGTGTAACCGGGTAACTCGGCGCTGCCTTGAGAGGCATCGTTGGACACCAGCGCCACCCAGCTATCGGTAGTGATCTTTTTGTTGTCGGTGGCCAGATCGATAGTGCTGCCATTAATAGTAAAGTTCTTCCATTGCCATAACGTGTTGGAAGTGTCGATGCGTTCGCCAATATTGGAGCCGGAGCTGCCATCACCCTGACTCATCAGATTCGGATCCGGCGCGTTGTGACCGAACAGATTCGTGCGCTGCCGGAAGACATGGACTTCGACACCGCGGGAGGCTGGTGTCATATGTGGAAGGTGACTGCCCAGGGGGTGGTTCCAGGTCAGTTGCGTGCGATTGTTATCACGGTCAGTGTGCACTTTGGCCACCACACGTACATCCCAGTGTTCACTGCCGGCGTTTTGCAAACGGTCGGCGCCGACAATCAGAATGGCGTCGCCTGGCTCAATCTGTGCATCGATGCCAGCTATCCACAGTTCGGTATCACCGGATTGTGGAAGCCATGCCACGGTGGTCTGGACCGGGATAGCATTCCATTCTGCGCGCGCACTGACCACTGCCACTGTCTCAAAGGTCTGGGCCTTCTCGTCCTGCCCCGGCACGCTTTGTACGCGTGTACCAACAGGAATTTTGATAGGGTCCGCCGGCGCACCGGGGATGCTTTGCAGGGTAAAAGCCAGATGCGTACTGGCAGCGACCCCAGGTGCCAGTTGGTAACCAATCAGACGCGCCATTTCAGCCACGGACAAGCGTTCGTCTGCTGTGCGCAAGTAATGCTCTTGCGCATAGCGTTCGGTATAGAAACTGAGCACGTCGAGCGAGCAGGCGAAGGCATCACACAGGGCAATACTGAAGTCGCTGGACTCGCGCGTGCTGAGATTGGCCAGAGCCGGGTAATCGACACTGGACAGCCGCGACTGCATGGAGGCAAAGAAGTCACTGTACTCGCCAACCCGGTAATTGATGCTGTCCAGTCCCGGCGGATTATGCAGCTGCAGCGGGGTACTGGCATCGACACCGGCGCAACAATGGCAATCGACTTTGGTTTTACTCAAGGTCATTTACCTCCGTGAAGATTGAGCCGCAACACACCGTGCTCCGGGAAATTGGGGTCGTTGTCGAGGCGCGCGATCTCCAGACGCCCGAGCTTCATGTAACTGTCTGCCAGAGGTTTGGGATCTTCCTGTCCCTGGCGATGAAAGCGCGTGATCTGCACCGATTCCACACCCGGCACAGTCCGTGCTGCTGCGTAAAGTGGACTGAGGAATACAGTCTGTCCGAAGCTGAAATTGTCGGGGTGGAACAGGCCGCGCTCGCCGTTGCTGCGTATGCCACTACTGAAGGCCTCCAGCAATCCTTGCCGCACATTGCTGCGGAAGTAATCGCGGTGCACACAGACCAGCATGTCGATCTCCAGCGAGATGTGTTCTGGATTGTTTACGCGCAGGTCATGACCCGCCATGCGATAGCGATCGAGATGATCGATCACCACAGTGCTGAACTCGCTGTCCACGGCATCACCTGCCTCGCGATCAACGGTCGTAAAAACAGTATGCCAACTGCCAGTCCAGCGCAGGCCGGCTGCAGCTCTCTGCACGCCGTCCAGACGTTCGGTGACTTCGGCGTAATCTTCTTCAGTGACGGCGCGTTCCTGGGTTCGGAAAGCCTGTGGCGCCCGGCGTCGAACTTCGGCAGGTGACTCCGGATCCTTGCCGCCGCGGGCCGGCAGCGGATTGGCGACGGCAATGATGCGCCCCTCGGAGGACAGGGCATGGGCGATGCTGTCGGCACCGACGTTACCCTCGACGCCGTTGCCAACGCGGTAATTAGCGGTGAACGCCGTGCCACTGTCTGGCCGTTGGCCGTGCAGGTCATCGCCGAAGCGCAGGCGCGTAGCACCGTCGTTGTCGATCTCGGCGACAAAATGATTGTCACTGGCACGCGAATTCAACAGGTCGCGGCGCGGACTCCAGTTGTCACTTCCGTCATTGAGCAGAATGGCCGGCAGCGCCTGCGCGATATCCCATTCCATGGCCGCACTGGCTGCTGCCTCGGCATCGAACAACACCCGCTGGTTGGTGCGGATGCCATCGACCAGCACAGTCTTGCTGCGTGTTCCCTGATGGGTGAGTGGTCCCTTGTCCAGTTGCGGCCGAAAGCGCGGTGGCAATGGCACTGGTTCTTCGCGCTGACAGGCATTGGCTGCCTGCGGCGGGAAATGGAGTCGCGGCGCTGGTACTTCGCCCAGACCTTCATCGTCAATACTGAAGCCATGATCGGCCAGCACATTGTTGCCCAACACGATGCTGACATTATCGATCAGGACACTACCATGTGCCTCGTCGGTTTCGGCAGAAATACAAAGGGGGAATGGCAGGGCGTCATTACGGTGCCAGCGTATCTCGGTCACCAATGTGTCATCGAGCGGGTCTGTCAATGGATCTGTGCCATCCAGCGCCCTGACACTGGTCAAGCGCACGGCATGGCGATGATCCGGGTCGGCGTCTTCAGGCTCACCACTGAGCGGTCCAAGTATTTCCTGAAAAATTAACACATCGCCGATAGCCAACTCGGGCCAGTGACCCAGCAAAGTCGCAGACGTGGCCCCTTTGGGAAGACAGCAATGAGTGTCGCCCCAGGTATAGAATTCGAAAGTATTGTGATCAGCACGCAGAGAAATCTCGTGCATGGGTTCGAAGGCGAGAGGTCGTCCACCCAGCAAGGCGCGTTCATCACTGCTGGCCGGGACGACATTGGCTGGCACGCCGGGTACGCGAGTATAAAAGCGAATGCCCTCTGGTAGATCGAACGGGCCGCCGCTGACATCCAGATGTAACCAGGTACGGGCATTGCAGCCTTCATGCATACGGTAGTCGACCAGCAAGGCATGACGGCGCAGGCTCGTTCGTTGGCGTGCGGTTTGCAAGTACGCCTCGGTAGTGACGCCATCAAGCTGATAGTGTTGCAGATCGCCCACATAGGCGATGAGTTCACCCAGCGTAGTGGCCAGATCAGCCGGACTGCGATCCTGCCAGCCGGGCATCTGTCGACTGAGTCGATCCATCACCAGGCGGCGCAAGCTGTTGTAGTCGCGTGCCAGATAATTGATGGCCGGAAGCTCGCCCGTTTCTTCCTCGCAGTGCTGTACGGGGGCGCAGTCAAAATCGCTGGGACATTCCACCTTGAACTGGAAAGCCACCGTCGACAGACGCGGATCAAAATCCGGCAAGGGTTCGTCGCTACTGCTGCCGGCGACCAGACTCAGCGTATAGGTAGAAAAGTCTCCCGCCGTAGCGGTGCGAATCAACAGGATCTGATCGGCGTCTTCCAGGGCCGTGAAGAAAGCCTGCTCCGGCGCAGTGGCTGCGGCGGGTGGGGCGCTGGCAATGCCGACCCATTCCACGGCAGGATTGCGGAGTCTTTCGCCGCCGCTGATGCGCACGTTCTCCGGTGTAATCCCGGCGGGTACGGGTTTCAGCAATCGCACCATCAACGTCCTTTGGCGCGGACTGGTGAAAGGCGCTTCGGTATCCAGCACTTCCAGCCAGTCGATGCCGTTGAGTGTCGGGTGCGCAGCAACAGATGCGCGGCGATTCTCTTCGCAGCAAGTGAAGATCATGTGTTCACCTCCTGCGTGAAGGTGTCACGCAAGCGTGTCTGCGTGCGGCGCAGTTGGTATTGCACTGTGACATTCAGCGTCGAATCGACCGCTTGCACTTCTACCGCTTCAACGATGATGAGATCAGCGAGCCACTGTTGCAGGGCCCCTTGAACCAGAAATTGTGTAGTCGCTGCCAGTTCCGGACTGTTGGGAGCGAAGACAAGCTCACGCAAACCACTGCCAAACTCCGGGCGCATGACACGTTCGCCAGGCGCTGTGAACAACACCTGTTCAATCAACCCGCGCACCCAGGTGGCCTCGTCGGCATTGCGAGTACGGCCACGGCCATCGAACTGATAGGGAAAATGTACGCGTTCGGTCATGATCAGCTCCCGATCACTCTGGTTTGCGCTGCCACTGGCAACAGGGGCGTACCATTCGGCACACACAAACCCTGACTGTCCATTAACACCACCGGTTGCCCGTTGGAGGTGACGCGGGTGGCAGCGACGGTCCACTGGCCAGTGACGCATGGCACCGGACTGCCAGAGACATTGAAAGGGCAACCGGCGATGGCCCATGGGGCTGTCATCAGCACAGTAGGCTGGCCGTCGATCAGCAGCCGCGGATTCGGGGCCGTCGCAGTCGCAGTACCGCCGTGAGCACAAAGGACAGTGGAGCTGATTGTGAGTAAGGGACCGGGCATATCAAACCACCGTTAGCGCGCCGTTGTTGATGGTGACCGAGGGGCCAACCAGATTGATGGACGCCCCGCGACCGTTCTGTATGTAGATGCCGGTATCATTGACGATCAATGTCGCCCCGGCTGCACTCTTGAGCATGATGCCGCCCGTGGGGCCGGGCAGGTCAGACACCGTCAGGCCATTCTGCAGCGGTGTTTGCAGAGTGATCGCCGGAATGGCTGGCGGTGTTGCCAGCGCCAGCGCCGGAATCTCCGCGGCACTGCCCCAGAAGCAACCGGTCCAGATCGGATGGTCCGGATTGCCCTGCTCGAATTCGATCCAGACGCCGGAGCCGATGACCGGAATTGCCACCATGCCATTCTGTAATCCGGCAATCGGTACACAGGGCATGGCCCAGGTGCTGGGCACCAAACCTGTGACATCTGGCACTTGTATCTGAAGGCGCCCTTGTTGCATCGGGTCGACATTGTTCAACACCATGCCGCGATACTTGCCGTAGAATTTGTCTGTCATGCGGGCACCGTCGGTGTAATGGAAATCAGTCCATTGCGTGTCAGATTGAAGTCCTGCTTGAATTCGCCACGCTTGATGGTGCTTGTGACGCTATTGACGTAATACAGTCCGTCATAGGCCACGCCAGCGCCCCGCACGCCTACCAGTTTGCGCGGCCGGAGCAGGCGACCGTACTTGAGCACATCAAGCTTGCCGGTGCCGCTGACCGAGTCCTGGGATTTCCTGGCTTCGTTGAGCCCCTTGGAGATTGCCTGCATGGGATTCATCTTGGCGGTGTCTTTCATCATTTTGATATTGGCCAGCGGTGTTGGCAGCACGCCAAGTGGTGGTTGCAATGGATTCAGGTTGGGGATCGGAATCGGGATCGGCACGCGCGTCTGCGGGTTCTGGATGAACACGATGGGCAGCACGCCTTTGGTCGGATCGAAACTGAAGTTCAGGTTCTCGACATTGGTATGTGCATCCATATCGATGTTGAGTGCCGGCTGCGGCGGTCCAACTTTGATTTCCGGACCGAAATAGGCAACGTTAGTCAGTGGCACTTCACCGGGCTCAATGTAGAAGACATGGCCAACCTGTTCGGCGAGCTGTTGTAAATAGGCCAGATCGGTGCCCTGATGCGCGGGGATCTTGTCGATCGGAATAGGCACATCAGGGAACAGCGCAGGAATAGGCAATGGCACAATGCCAAACGCCGCATACTTGGCGCAGATGATGGCAACCCGTGCCTCAATGGGCATTGCCGGATACGGAATGCCGCTGAAGTCGATCAGGTCCATGACTTTCGTCAGATCCTCGCCGGTGACGGTAATCGTACCGGGTTGCCCATTTTGACCTGCCTGCACCTCGACATTGGTCATCACGCCATCGAATACCGGTTGCGGCCGGCCATTGATGGTGACAATCAATACCACGCGTAATGGCGGTGTACCCGCGCTGGTATTCTGACCCGCCATGATGATGAAGAGTGTGTTCAACTCCGATTTGCTGGTGACCTTGAAGTTCAATTGAAAGCCACTGGCCGCATCCGCTGACGTCGTCGCCGTCACGGAGTCCAGTGCGTTGACGATTGCCGCGGGCACCGGCACGGGCACGATCGGACCAATCAACAGGCTAAGATGAACAGGACCGGCCATTACAGTGTCGTGCCTCCGGGAACGCCTTCCGGCATGGTGATGCGAATGATTGCGCCCAATGTCGCGGTAAGATCGGCAGGGCGTAGCGCGCCGTTGCCATCGCACAAACGCCAGTATTGCTGTGGGTCTGACAGGTATTTGCCGGCCAGATTGTCGACCCGGTCGCCTTCGGCAACCGTGTGTAATTGCGTTACCGCGTAGTTTTCCGGCGCCGGGATAAAGCGTCGTTTCACATAGGTCAGTGTCGTGCCATCCGCACGTGACCACTGCGCCGTTTCCAGGCCGTGGTAGCGGCTGTCCGGCGGGAAAGACGGAGAGGTCAGGGCATTGGCCTGCATAAAGGCCTTCAATGGATCGGTCATGGCAATCCTCCTATGCCGAGCGCATCAAAGCCGACAGTGGCTGCTTTGGTCGCGAACTGCTCACGTGCCTGCATGTAGGCCATGAACAGGCTGCCGCCCTTGTGCTCAAAACCCAGGTCGCTGATGGAGAGTACGCGCAGGCCCAGATTGACGCGCGCGCGAATCGGATTGAGCGATGTGTCGAAGGCTTCCTCAATGATGGAGAACTCGGACACCATAACCGGTACGATGCGATTGGCTCCCCAGACAAAGAGCGCCAGGTCAGACTCCATTGCGGCAATCTCGAGCGTGCCGGCATTGGCAAGTGCCTTGTTGGCCAACAGACTGGCAGCAGTCGGATTGATCATGGATTCGAGTACGGCTAACTGTGGCGCGATGCCGTACTGCACTACGTTCTTGTGCTGGTCGGGGAATTCAAGCTGGTCAGCGGCATCAATCTCCGCTTCCAGTTTGATAGTCTCGGCGGCAGGCCCGTTCAGTCGCAGCGCTTCGGACTTGTCAGCTCCTTCGCTCATTTGTTGCGGGGTCATGCGTCGGGTGAGACTATCCGGATTATATTGCAGGGAAATAACCCGCCGTACCTGTGCCGAATCCGGATCCACGAGAACGATACCGCCTTTGACGATGCGCGGTGATTGTGTCAGTCCGCTCATGAGAGATCCTCGTTATCTGCAGAGAGTGGAGCGTTAGCTGTCTGACCCAGCCAACGATGCGGCGGTTCGCTTCTGACAGGTTCGCTGCTGAGCGCACCACACCAGACGGCGTGTGTTTCCTGCTCTGTACTGGCTGTGCCGATGAGAGCGGCACTTACCATGAGCGGTTGGTCTGCCAGCGCCAGCGCCTGATTGAGATCGTCGGCCAGAAAATCAGTGGCGCCCAGTGAGTAGGAAGTGCTCTCGCCCCTGCGCAACTCAATGAACGCCGGAAAATTGCGTGTCCACAGGCGCAGAGCCGGTCGCAGTTGCACGGCACTCTCTGTGCTTGTGCTCCCTGTGCTCTCCGAATCCACCCTACTCAGTTGCATTACCTGGATGCGCGGCATCTCCCAACCCCAACTATTGTCCTGTTGCCAGAAACGCTGTGGCAGATGCGAATTGTTTGCTACTTCAATTCGAAGCATGTCGTCCTCAATCAATAGCGCCAGTTTTATGTTTTCTGTCATTGCCGGACTGCAAGGTGGCGCTTTACTCATTGCTGCGTAGTCCGTTGCATGCATATCACCAGTTAACACGCACATAATCGCGATTACCGACCACGCGGTTGCCGTTACAGACATCAATCACCTGCAAGCGGAAGCGCCAGCTTCCTGCCAGCAACGCCGCCGGTCCGCCCGGCGAATCGCTGCCGCGGTACCGATGGCCGAAGGCCTGATTGCGAATACCGTTGGTGTCCAGATACTGATCGAAACTGGCCGGATCAGAGCGCGGGCCGGTACGATGGCCATAGCGCTTGTTGGCCGAATCGCGGTCCTCGATCCAGGTATTGGCAGCCCAGCCGGCGGGGAAGCCGCCGTGCGGCACGCCGCCCATCGCCGTTGCGGAGGCGGCATCCCAGCGAATGAATTGCCGTACCTCGCAGCAGGAGGCGAAAATCTTGTTGGCCGGGTCGTGTTTGAAATCGGCGCGCATGCGGAAGAAGGCGCGTTGGGTACCGCCAACGACAGGTGGTGAGATGGTCGCGGTTGGCGCATAGGTCGGGCCGGATGCCAGCTCACCACGACCACCGCCCTCGGCGCCAATTTCGCGGAACAAGGGTCCGGCAGTGCGCGGGCCAAGCTTGCCGTCTTCAGGTAGCCCCTGCATGGCTTGCCAGCGCAGTACCGCATTAACGAAATCCGCATCAATCACAGCAGGCTGGGCACTGATAGCCAATACATCGCGAATGTGTGCGATGCCGGCGGCGCCCACAGGCGCAACGATATCGTTGTTGTAATCGATGGCTTCTTGTATCTCCTCGGCGCTCAGCGGATCAGGTTCGGCATCAGGATTGGGCGGCTCGATAGCGAAGTCCCGTTGCAACAGTGCCGCGGGGGCACGGGACAACAGGGACGTCTCTTCATCTTGCCGTGTTTGCATTTCCTCATCCTCTTCTTCGCCGCGCGTATTGCTGCTACGAGAGGCTAGAGCTGCGGACTGGCCCGATTGCTGCACGACGTGAGTCAACTCGTGGGCCAGCAGACGTTGACCATTCCGTCCCGTCGGGTTGTATTGACCAGAAGCAAAGGCAATGTGATTGCCTACCGTATAGGCGCGCGCGTTAATCGCATTGGCAGACTGGGCGGCGCTGGCATCGGTGTGTATGCGCACATTGGAAAAGTTGTGACCGAAGCGGCGTTGTATCTTGTCTTGCACCGCGTGATTGAGTGGTTGCCCCGGTTGATTGAGAACTTGCTGCACGCTGGCAGGCGCTTCGCTTGTTGCGGCTCCCTTGCCCGCCCTTTGTACCGCCGCGGCGGCCGAACTGATCGCGCCGGCGCTATGGCCGCTGCTGACTTTGGCAGCGACACTGTCCGCTTCCTGTTCGAGGGCGCTGTTGCTAGCGTCAATGGCAATGGCGCCGCGCGATTGCGCAGCCTTGCAGCCTTCACATTGCTCCTGATCAGACGTTTTTGAAGTGCCGCAGGTGCATTTGGTCTGTAGCAGAGCAGACTGCGCTGCTGCACTTTGGGTACTTGCCGACTTGGCTTGCGTTACCTTGTCCATGATTGAATCACCCTGGCGACACTTTGCGCCGCATCTGATCCTACTTGTGCCGGCGAGCGCTCGCCGGTTGCGAATGTTGGGTTCGTTCTTAAATGGGAGACCTGGCTGCTAACGAAATTCGCCGCTTGAAACTCTGGCGTCGCCAGCAAGCGCTGGAGTTCGTCCCGCAGACTGTTAGCCAGGACTTCGCGGTCCGTCTCGTCGATGCCACTGAGTACCAGACGATCAATGTGTACGACGGTTCTGCTCATGCCCATCCCCTCGTCTCGGCAGTGGAGAGAGTGCGTTCTGACTTGGCGACTTCATGTTGCGCTGCACGCTGCAGCAGTGGCATGGTGACAGCGCTACCGGATTCTGCTGCCATGAAAGCCGCGTTCAGAGCGATGTTGCGAATGTTGCCGCCGCTGACATTGAGGCGGGACAGGCGCGTGTAATCGAGATCAGCCACCGGCGTGGCTTGCGGAAATATGGTTCGCCAGATGGACTCGCGTTGCGTGGCATCAGGGAACGGAAAATCGACGATGAAGCGCAGACGGCGCTGAAACGCCGGGTCAAGTGCGGCGCGATGATTACTGGTGAGAATCGCCAGACCACGATAGGCCTCCATGCGCTGCAACAGATAACTGACTTCGATATTGGCGTAACGGTCGTGGCTGTCCTTGACATCGCTACGCTTGCCGAACAGCGCGTCTGCTTCATCGAACAACAGCACTGCTCCGCTGTCTTCGGCAGCATCAAATAATTTGCGCAGGTTCTTTTCTGTCTCACCAATGTATTTGCTGACAACTGCTGACAGATCGATCCGGTACAAAGGCAGTTCCAGCGCATGGGCGATGACCTCGGCGGCCAGCGTCTTGCCGGTACCACTTTCGCCACAAAACAATGTGGCAATGCCAAGACCGCGCGAAGTCTTGGCGGCAAAACCCCATTCATGATGTACGGTCATGCGGTGACGAGTGTGGCTGACCAACTGCTTGAGCGTGCGTATCTGACTGTCCGGCAATACCAGGTCTGACCACTCACTCTTGCACTCTATTTCCTGGGCGAGGGCATGCATGGGTTGCGTGTTACTGCGGCACAGACGTAACAGCTGCGCACTGTCAAGTCTGCCTTCCACGCCACTGGCCTGGGTGACGTAACGAGCCATGCGTCTGGCACTGAGACGATACTGGTTGGCAAGATTGGCCAGATCCAGTTGCTCGATCGCCGGATCCTCTGCCAATAACGCGTGCCAGAGTTTGTATTGGGAAGGCGCGTCCGGTTTGTTAATAACGCAGTGACAAGTATCCGGCGAGGCTTGTTCGTTGCTGGCGCCCAGCACGAAGACCAGACCCTGGCTACGGGCAACAAAGCTACGACCATGTGCCTCGGCCTCGGTATCGTCGATGATCACCAGGCCGCTGCCGAGTAGCGCTGCCTCGCGATGCCACAACTCCAGCAACGCTTCTTGCTCCGGTAAACTGGCCGGCAGATCACGAGTGTGCACCTCATGCAGGGTGGCGCCGATCGCTACAGCTACCTGAATGGCAATATCAATTTGTCCGTCACGGTCGTCACCGCTGAGGAAGACAGCAGGCATGTTGTGGTCAGAGCCGTCCAGTCGACTGACAAGACCTTCGACTATTGCAGCATGCTCAGGTGCCAGGGGAGCCGGCGATTGCTCTACCGGCTGAAAATAAGGCTGCAACCGCTGATCGAGATAATTAAGGCCGGCAATAAAATGCAGGACACGCTCCTCGATACGCAGGCGGGCGCTGCTGAGGCCGTGACTGCCATCCAGTTCCAGCAGGCGCCAGCGCCGTAACGCTGAGACCGGTGCAATGGCGCTCCAGTGACTGTCGCCAAACAATGCCAGCGCCAGTCCGAAAGTAACACCGCTCTGCGCTGATTCATTGCTGGCACGCTTGCACAAGTCGGCGATCGGCGCATCCAGTTCGAACGCTGCTACCAGAAGCAGCAAGTCGCGCTCAAACGAACTCAATGCGAATAGTTCTGTCAGTGAATCGATGGCGGCATCTGCCAGCAATTGCTGGCGACAATGAGAAATCTGTTCTTCGGCCTGTTGCAGATCGTCATCACCAAGTAGTGCGCGCAAGCGGGCAAACTCTGCCAGCAACAATTGCTGGTTCTGCGAACGCCACTGGATGTCGAATTGCGCGTTCACGAGATAGTCACCCTGTGGTCGAAGAAGACGGGCGGCTCAACGCTGCGATCCACAACAGGGCTATCGACACCGTCGATGCGCAGGCGCGCCAGTGGCGAGCCGGCATTCACCGCGACGGCGACGAAATCCAGTGATGTGGTCGGGGTGCTGATTGACACGGGCGCCATCTCAGTTTGTCCCAACAACAAGGACACTGTTTGCCCAGCCCGCAGTGCCGGCGTGAAAGTCAGCGTGATGGCTGCATCGCCGCTGCCATCGCGAACTACTGCCTGCGGCAAATTGGTAATATTGGGAGCGATCACACAGGCCAGTTTATTGCTCTGTCTCGGATCGGTTTCGCCGGGCATGATCAGTGAAACAGTCACATCATATACACCCACCGGGAAGTCGTCGGCACGCGCGGCAGGAATAACAAAGCTCATCGCATCGGCAGCGCTTGATCCACTGGCGGCGATTACCTCGTCAATACCAAAGCGATCGTTCCGCAGTCGTATCTCGCGAGCGGTGCCAGCCAGGTGATGACCTGTCAGGGTGACGCTTGCATCCAGTCTGACCACCGTTTGATTGCCGTCGGGCAAGATGGCTTCGATGGTTGGCAAGGGTGCAATCAGGCCCGGGTTGACGACGACACCGCGGTCGCGACCTGAAAGCGGGTCGACAGGTCCGCGTGTTAGTACCGGCAACGGCGATCGCGTTGGCTCGGTTGCTTCGATAAGAATAACCGACACCAGATAGGCAACGGAGGGGCGGTAACTGGACTGGGTCGCAGTCCACAGCTTGGACATCTCTTCGTTGTTGAGATACTGCGGCGTAATGCGTAGTTGCTCGACCTGATCGGCAAGGCCGCAATCGGCCAGCGCACGTAGCGCGGGAGGTAAGTCAGTGCCTACATCGGGCGATGGATTCAAGGCAGCGGTGATCATCTCGCGGGTGATTACCGGATACTGGTGCAACAGCTGCATGGCGTAGCCCAGCAGAATCTCGGCGTGCAAATCGGCACCGCTGTAAGCGGATAACAGGAAATAAAGGTCCAGTGCCAGTGGCGGATTGGTGAGCCGGTCACGACCGCCACGGCTGTGCGAAGGTAGCCCTTCATTGCGCCAACCCAGATTGGGTGCCACGTTGTAGAGAAAAAGATTGAGCTGACTGGTCTCATTGCCTTCACCGCTGACCACCCGGTCTGGCGGATCAACACTGACCGTGACGGTGCTACCCAGTGTGCCGGTGACATTGTGATTCACCATGCCGTCATTGAGTCGGTCACGCAGCACTGCGGTGACACCTGCTATGGCCAGGGCATTACTCATGGGCGCCGCTTGCCTCGTTGTGCCAGATAGTCTTCCAGAGACAGCGGTTGTCGTGGGCGTTTGGACTGGCGGCCACGTTGATCATTGTCTGGCTGCGTTTCGCTGCGTACATCAATGCGCCCAATATGAATGTGAACTTCCCGCTCTTGTGCGACTGCCGCACGTGGCGCAGAAGGCATTCTCTGTTGATTGTTAACCGCTGCAGATACTGGCAAAGCCACTTGTGGTAACAGGGAAGTGGGTTGCGCCACTATTCCTTCTGTACTTGGTGAGAGATTGTTTTGGTCCCGGTCGGATGAGTTCTCCGGCATCAGCGTGGCGGGCGCATGACGCAACTGTTCATCTTGCGCAAGCTCTGTGCTTGCCTTGACGTCTGAGCACTCTTGCGTACCGGTATTTGTGTTCACCGCCCTGCCCAAAGAGGGTGACAAGGCTCCATTGACAGCCGTTGGCAGCGGTTCGGGAATCGCCGAAGAATGCTTGTTGTCCGTCGCGACTGACGCCTGCGGTTGCGCGGTATCGAGTATCGGCTTCGGTGCGAAAGTGAGCGCTGCTGCAGCCACTGTCTCGTTGTCTGACTTGCGTTGTGCTTGTGCGTTGGTGATATCGCCAGTTCCATTGTTGATCTTTGGGTTGCTGGCGGCACTCGTCTGTGCGGGACTGGTCGGTGTTCTGTCGCTGCCGCGCGTAGTGGCGGGGCGGCGTGTATGGCCGTCAGTCTGCAGTGGGCTGTCCTGCTGCATGCCAGGCTCGGCGAACGCTGGCATGACCACTGGCCGCACAGGATTACGCGGTTGCCCCACGGCCTGTCGCGCCAATCTTGAAAACAAGCGGCTCATGCCAACCCTCCGATATCGCGGTCAGTGGTTGAATAGCTGATTCGTTGCAGATAGGCGGCGCGACGGGCTGCACTCAATGCCAGTATCTGCGATTCATTCCAGCCATAGGCCTGAGCGAGGTGATGGATGTCGTTCAACAGACGCTGGGAGTGTGACTCGATCTCGTGCCAGAGATACTGCGCCACATCGAAGTCGGCGACGTCTTCGCAACCGCAAACGGGGCATTGCACCGTCAGCGCCAGATGTGCCCAGGGGTCGGCCTCTTCCAGCGCGCTCTCCACTTCTTGCAGAAGTTCCGCCAGGGCCGCTTCGTCGTCTGGTAATAGCGCCTCGTTCTCCAGGCAGTTCTGCAACAGTGTTCGCGCGGCAGTGTCGTCATCTGTTGCATGCGCAGCCGCTGCTTGCTGGTCCTGCTGTTGCTGTACCAACGTTGACAGGTGTCTACTGGTGGGTAATCGGAAGGAATATCCGGCGACCTCAGCCACCGGTGCGTCTTGTTGCTCGAATTGCGCCGGCGCTGGTAATTGCGCCGGGTCCAGCTCGAATTCCATGCGTTCCTGGCAATTGGGGCATTCCACCCAGGCGGGAAGGCGGGCTTTAAAACTTTCACACTGCAGCTGCATCAAGGCGGCATTGCGTTCACCCAACGGTCGATCTGCCAACGACTCGGCATGCAGATCAGGTCTGGCAACGGCAAAGAGCAGCAAGGCACGATCAATAGGGTGCCTCCTGACCCCTTGCTCCCAGAGACTGAGCGTTTGTTGTGGTGAAAGCGACAGCATCAGAATCAGGCCGGCTCGGTGAAGCTTGGCTCACTCGGCTCGGTGACATCGTAGTCACGTTCCCAGCCCTCGTTTTCCAGTTTGATCGTCTGGATCGCAATGGCGTTGGCATTGGCATCCAGATCGGGCAGTGACTGATACTCCGACACCCAGCAACGATAGACTTTGTAGGAAATCGCCAACTGGCCAGCTTCGTTATAGACTTCAATGATCAGGTCTTTGCGAAAGTCTTTCAGCGACACTTCAGAGCCGAGGCCGGAACCAAAATTCCAGACCTTGTTGGCCCACTGCTCGAACTCGGTATCGTGCGTGACACCACGCTCGAGAGTGATGGCTTCAAATTTGCTGCGCCCGGGTGATTTACGCGAAGTCGAGGGATCGCCGCCTTCGCGATGTTCCACCATTTCCGTGCTGCGCTTGAGGGCACCGACTTTACTGATGCCGGCCACATAGCGACCATCCCACTTAACGCGGAATTTGAAATTCTTGTAAGGGTCAAAACGGTTTGTGTTAACGCTGAACTGTGCCATCGAATTCTCTCCTTAAGCCTGCAACTGACCGGCGATTTGTTGAAACTTCAGTACGACGAATTCGGCTGGCTTCAGCGGCGCGAAGCCAACGTGAATATTGACGATGCCGTTATCGATGTCGTTTTGGGTGGTGGTTTCGCGGTCGCACTTGACGAAGTACGCATCGCTTTGTTTGCTGCCCTGGAATGCGCCCTGACGGAAGAGGCTCTGCATGAAAGCGCCGATGTTGAGGCGAATCTGTGCCCACAACGGTTCATCATTGGGCTCAAACACGACCCATTGGGTGCCGCGGTAAAGACTCTCTTCCAGATACAGTGCCAGCCGTCGTACCGGCAGGTATTTCCATTCCGAGGTCAGCAAGTCGGCGCCTGCCAGGGTGCGCGAGCCCCAGATGAGGTTGCCGGCAACGGGGAAGTTACGCAGGCAATTCAGGCCCAGCGGATTCAGCACGCCGTTCTGCAAATCGGTCATGGAATAAGTAAAACCCTGTGCACCGGAGAATGACGCCGCCAAACCAGCCGGGGCTTTCCAGACACCACGTTGCACATCGGTACGGGAAATAATGCCGGCCACCGCACCGCATGGGGCAAAGTCGGCGAGGCGGTTTTCGCTCAACGGATCAGGCATGCGCAAGCGCGGGAAGTAGACCGCCGCATTGATAGCGTCATCATTGCCAATGACGCCGCGCAGGGTATTAACGCCGGTTTCTGCGGTACTGATGGCGGTGCTCGGTGACGCAGTCCAGGAGGCGGGCGAGTCGATAATCAACATGGCGCGTCGTTCCTGACAGTATGCGGCGGCGATTGCCCAGGTGGCATTGGCAACATCGGTATCGCGTTCCAGAGGCGGGATGCACAACAGATTGAACAGATCCGCAGACTCCAACGCGTAGATACCGGTGCGGTCATCACGGTCGCCGTCGATCTGCGTGCTGCCAACAGCACTGCCATTGCTGCCCAGTGTGCCGGCATCCGGCGTGCCATCGGGCAAGGCCACCGCTTCCGTGCCATCGACAGGACTCTCGGTGGCGGGTGCCGATGAGGAGACGTTGACCAGCGCGGATTGCTCACCCAGCACCGTATCGACAAAGCGGCTACTGGCCGGATCCACCGAGACATTACGGAATTGTTCTGATTGCACGACACGTGTGCCGCCGGGCTGATCCATCTCCTCAATCAGGATGTTGAACAGCAGAGTATCACTCGTATCCTTGGTGGCATGATCAACAGTGGCGCGCAGAGTGCTGCCCCACTCACCGGAGTTGGCGGCGGTCAGCACGATAGTGCCACCACCGGAAGTATCGAGAGTCAGCGTCGCCGCGGCACCGCCATTAGATACGCGAACGATCAAGGCATCGCTACCACCGTGTTGGAAGAACTGGCTAACCGCATAGCTCATGGGGCTGAGCTGCCAAAGGCCGCCAAAGAGGCGGCTGTACTCGGCGAAACTTTGCACACGCACCGGTTCGTCTTCTGGCCCGCGCAATGCGCGACCTACGAAAGCGGTGATCGAAGTCGCGACACCGGTAATTGTGCGAACTCCACTGGGAATCTCTTCTACATATACTCCTGGATAACTGACTGACGGCATGCCGGATGCTCCTTATGAAAGCGCAGTGCTCACATTGATCATAAAATTACAGTGATGGAATGAGTCCTTCGTTGTTGCTGTTGCTATAACTGATTCTGTTATTACATCGTGTACTGAATTCTTTTACTCGTTACCTGTTGCAAACATGGAAGCCAACCTTGAATGCAACGCTTGAAAGCAAAGATTGATCTCTCCAGTAAACAGGCAGAAAGGGCTGGCAAGTGAAATTCACTCTGCTAGAACGTGTGGGCTGCCCGATGATTCCCTGTTGAACGGTTAAACCAGTAACAGTCAGAAACAGGCAGGGGAGAGTGACGTATTCAAGTTACGCGTCAGTCAGTTTCCTGCGGTGATTTGTTTTCCAGCTTGTGTAGGAGTTCTCCTGTTCGCTCGTTGTTTTTACGAGTCTGAGTTGAAACAGGGAGATAAGTGCAAGCTAGCGTCCATGACTGTCATCCAGGGTTTTTGTTTGTTTTGCTGGTGGCGACCTCCATGGCGAACACTGCGATATCGAGAGTACAGCGCATTGCTCACTAGTCGGGATAATTACCGGGACAACAACTTGGCGCCTGGCCAAAGCATCAACGACGTCGTGAAAAGATTTCAGAGGTGAAGTTGCTCTGATTCTTTGTTGTCCGTTTTTCATTGTGCTTGTCCGCAAGCACGTCCCCGAGAATAGAACATGCTTTCTGAAAGTCACAAGTGTTATTGGGGAAAACTTAAACAAATTCACAAAAAATATTTTTCTTGTAAGAATAAATGAAATGGCGATTCAATTATTCTCACAATTTGATGACGAATCTGAGTCAGATCAATATAAATAACTGAACGGTATATTATAAGTAAGAAGTTGCGTACAAGGACTTCGCCACTCAAAGCAAGCTGTAACATAGCGTCGATGATATTGCGTAGTGATCAGATTGTGCGGAAGTGGTGTCTGTGACATTGTGAAGTCGGCAGGACAGTCTGCAGAGCAACAAGAAGTGGTGGCGACAAAAGCGGCTCGCTTTTAATAAGTCATGCCAGACGTTATTCGCTGGGACATCGCCAATTACGACTTACCCTTGTTGCCTGTGTTGCTCATCTTCCCGAGGCGAGACGTGCTTGCTGCGGCGACGATACATAGCCACTGATTTCAGTTATAGTGTAGGACTATACTCACAGTTATGACTCACAGTTATGAAGTTCGAGGTTAGCCTGAGTACTGACGATCCGTATGAAGACCTGCCTGATGCGCGCGACGGATTGAACAAGAAGGAGCGCATGATTCTCTATTGCCTGCAGCAAACCCAGGATGAATTGGGCGGTCGCAATGTGCCGACGATTATGCTGTATGGCCGTGTGCTGGAAAAAATCGATATCAGTCAGGAAGAGTTTCAACATATTCTGTCCCGCCTGACCGGTCTCACCCGTAACACCGACATGTAGACCCGCTCAAGCTCAATGATCAGGCGCGGACGATTGATCTTGACGGCCATATGCCAGTAGCTGCAGCTGATCACAATGTGACAGACGCAAAGAAAAGAAACTGGGGAAAGCTCATGAGGTACATGAGAAAAGTGAGGAGATAGACAGCATGCCCCTTGGCAAGATATTCAAAGGCGCACTGGCCTTGCTCCTGCACTATCGTCGCGAACTCAGCAAAGCGCTGGTGTTTCCGTTGCTTGGCTATTTGATCGTTGGCGTGGCCATGGTGGGCACCACCAATACACTGACAGCGACGATGGGTTCTTTGCTCTCAATGGCTTTGCAGTGCCTTATAGCCGTCACTGTGCACCGCGTACTCCTGTTAGGGCCGGAATCGGTTGAGCATTGGGGGCCCCGACGCTGGACCAGCAAGGATTCGAAATTTCTGCTACACATGGTCGGGCTGGTGCTGATTATCACGTTCTCCATGCTGCCGTTCCTGCTTCTTGCCGCCTTCTCTCCTGCAATTACTCTGCTCGGTGCACTGATCTGCTATACCTTTGTCAGCATGCGCCTGTCGCTGGTGTTTCCGGCTATCGCCATTGAGCGAGACTTCGGTTATCGCGATGCCTGGCTGTTGTCGTCCCGTTATCTCAAGGAAATGTTCTTCACGGTGGCGTTGGTGCCTTTACTTGTCATGTTGCCAATGCTGCCGCTGGCATTGATGTTTGCCTTTTCACCACTGGCCATGGACGCGGTTGCGACGGTGTGGTCAATTCTCGCGACTGTCTTCATAATCGCGGCGCTGTCGGTGACTTACAAAGGCATCGTGGAAGCGGAAGCGAAATTGAGGTCGGCGACGACTTCCGGGCAAGATCAGAGCGATCAATAACACTGTTGACCGGGGGTCGAATCCGCTCTTCTGCCTGTCGGGTGTCTCGCCTGTGACACTATGCCGCACTTGCAAGGGCGTCCCTGCGACACTATGTCTCACTGCAGACGACGACTGAACATCTACACTTGTTCTGTCCGTCACTTTTACAAATGGCTACCAATGGCTGATCGTCAGGCCACACAGGTGCAGGCATGAAACATCCAACACTAATTCCGGCGTTACTGATCCTCTCAGCTTTACCGCTTTGGCGGATAGTGCAAGCGCAGGAAACTCCACTCTCCGAGTCCGGGTTTCCATTGCATACATCCACTGCGGCTGCGAGCAGCGCTGATGAATGGGCTTTGCCACGGACCGAATTCGGCCAACCTGATTTCCAGGGAACCTGGCATTTCGGATCCCGCACTCCCATGCAGCGGCCTGCTGCACTGGGTACCCAACAAGCCTACACGCAAGACGAAGTGGCAAGGCGGGAAGCGGGCATGCGAGCAGGGCTTGTGGAACTGGCGGCGGATCTTGATCCTGCTCGCGGTGCTCCAGAGGCGGGTGCTGTCATCCGTCAGGAAGCAGACGATAACTTCCTCGCGCACTATCTTGATCCGGTTATTGTGCCTGTTGATGGCGAACACCGAACGTCGGTAATAATCGATCCGCCCAATGGCCGCGTTCCTCTGCGGCCTGATTTTAAAGACTACTTTGCGCAACAGCGAGCTTTGGGTCTGACAGAGACCGATGGACCAGAAGGGCAGCCCCTCAATGGTCGCTGCATCATGTTTGGCGGTGCGGTGCCTTCTCTGAGTCCGATCATGATGAACGCCAATATGATAATCGTGCAGACAAAGGACTATGTCGTTATCACTGTCGAAATGATCCACGACGCACGTATCATTCCGCTCAAAGAATCAAGCAGCAATAATGATGTGCCACGCTGGATGGGAGAATCAGTGGGGCATTGGGATGGGGATACGTTGGTAGTACGGACGAAAAATTTTCGGCCAGAGCAAAGTCATCCGATGTTCATGCCAATGTCTGATGTCTTCGAATTGGAGGAAAAGTACACACTGACCGGACAAGACACACTACGTTATGAGTTCACCGCGATCGACGAAAAGGCCTTTTCCCAGCCGGTGACAGGCGTGCGCACAATTACGCGCAATGCCCCCGAAGAGCAAGTCTATGAATTTGCCTGTCACGAGGGTAACTACTCCCTGGCAGCAATACTGCGCGGTGCCCGCAGACAGGAAGTGGAGGCGGAGTTAATTAAAGCTAACGAGGGTCTCGAAGAGAGTGAATTAGTGCCGATGAACCCGCAAGAGCATATGAATCATCATGAGGGTCACCATGATGAGATTGAGCGACTGTATTGATTCTCTTGACTCTGCTGATCTGCTGATTCTTGAGACTTCACCAAATGAACTGTTCAGTTTGTCGGTCTGCATTGAGCTGGGTTTTGGAATAGATTTTCAAAACCCAAAATAATAACGGGACCAACAGTTTGCACCGTTGACCCCGCTCTCTCCCAAGTCCGAGTTTACCCCAGTTTCAAAGCCTCTGCCTAGCGAAACTGTGCAAATATCGCAGTCTTATTCATAGCGCAGAACTGCTGCCGGGCGCACTCTGGCGCTGCGCAGCGATTGCGAGAATACCGCGGCGAAAGCAATCAACGCAGACAGTACGAGACTGATCAGGAACGGCCAGAGATTGATGCTCACATCCGCCGAGAACAGGCTGGTATAGCCGGTAGCCAACACATAGCCCAACGGCCACGCCAGGGCATTGGCAATCAATATGGGTTTGGCGAAATCGAGCAGCAACATGCGCAACAGGCGGCCGCTGCTGGCACCCATGACCTTGCGGATGCCTACTTCTTTCTGCCGAATATTGGTTATAAACGTCGCATTGCCTAACAAGCCTATGCTGGCAACAAAGAAGCCGAATACTGACAGGGCGCCGATAGAAACACTCACTGCCAGGAACATACCGTAGGTTTGGTAGAACAAGTCATCAACGAACTCACGCTGCAATGGAATCTCTGGCATTAATTCCCGCCAGGTTGACTCAAGATGTTGCACTGCGTCGTTAAGCTGACTGGCAGACATTTTGACCATTACATACTCGGCATTGTCGGGGCGCAAGAAGTAGATCTGGCCCTGTGCACCGAACGTCGAAAAGTCGATGAATTCATACTTGCGTTCGCTCATGCCACCGACAATATTCAGCTCTAGCGTAAATTCCTGTTCGGTGGTTGGCGGTCCGACGTGCAGATAGATTGACTGACCTATCGCCTCGGCAGTATTCGCCCAGCCCATGTTTTGTGCAGCGGTATCGTCGATGATCACGCCGTAGGGACCACTACTTGGATCCACCGTAGCCAGCGGCGGGAAGAGATCACTGCTGCGTTCGCGCGAAAAGCTACGACCGGCGACTATTGGCTGATCCATCGTCTCACTGAAATCATATCCGATAGTGTGGCGGCTCAACTCGTACGTCGTGGCGTTCAGGTCCGGGGTCAGGGAAAAACTGCTGCCAGAATTACTGATATTCCACGGCGGGCTGTCTACCCGCGTCGCCGATTGAATGGCCGGATGCGCGGTCAGTTGTGTCATCAACAGTTCCGGGTCGACCGTGTAAGAGCCCGTGGTGACCATGATAGCGGCTCTGACACTGTCGGTATTGGCATCGAGTTGCTGGGTCATGGCGCGGTTTTGCGCAAACATGACCACGGCGAGAATCATCAGTGTGCCGGAGATAAAGAACTGCGTACCCACCATCAGCGCGCGCAAGCGACCGGAGTAACCGGTTGATCCCTTGGGACGCATCATCTGCACCAGCGGTACCCAGGCCGTACGAATCGCCGGATAGCCACCGGCAATGACCACGATAACGAGCATCACCAGCAGCACAGCGCTCCACAGTGCGGGATCAAGCAGCAGGCCCGGGCTCAAGCCGACGACGCCATTGCTGTCGAGCTGCGCCAGCGCGAACGCCAGTAGAGCAAGTGTCAGACCCAGCGCAATGAGCATAAAGAGAAAGCTCTCGTAACAATATTGCGCCAACAGCAGGCTGCGTTTCGAACCGAGAATCTTTTGAATGCCGATCTCCTGGCTACGCAGTGACAACTGGGCAATCACCAGATTGGAGTAATTCAGGCCGCCGATAAGCAGTACCAGAGCACCCGCTACAATGAGAATGTCGGTCAGGTTGAAACCGCCGGTGATGAATGCCATCTGCGTACCCACCAGCTCATTCACCGGCAGCAGTTCAAAGGTCTGCAATTCAGCCCGCTCTTCCGGTAGCGTGTTCTTGACGAATGCGTCCAGCCGTTGATTGAAGTCATCAATGTTAAAGGGCATGTCCTCCGGAATTTCCAGATAGACGAAATGCGACTGATTGCCCCAGCGGTCGGCATCCGGATCAGAGCCTTCTGCGATACGGTACTCGCGCTGCACTTGTTCCTCCAGCGCCATGGGCAAATACATCTCTGTGCGGAAGAAAGCGATAGACGATTCCAGATGCGAGGGGAAATCCAGTTTGCGAGTGACACCGGCGACAGCAACATCCCAGCGGTTATCAACCAGCAAGCGCTCACCCACCACATCAGTGCGCCCGAACAGTTTCATGGCACCGGTCTCCGACAGCAGCACTGAATTGGGCGGCAGAGGTTCCCCTGCGCCGATGCCGGCGATAGTTTCCAGCGGGAAGATGTCGAAGAAACGCGGCTCCACGAATTTTGCATCCAGCGCCATGGCCTGGCCATCGATACTCACCGTCTGCGGGAACCCGGGCGTGGCTTTGGCGATGTTGGGAATCTCTGGGAACGCACTGCGCAAATAACGTGCGGTAGGTTCATTGACGATCGGGAAGCGGTCCGGCATCGGGCTGTCACCGATCGAGCGAATCATGATGTTGTAGATACGGTCTGCATTGGGGAAGGCACGATCAAAACTCTGCGAGTAATTCGAAAGTACCAATGCAGACACGAAACAGGTGAAACCAATCACCAGGCTTAGCAAGCTGATGGCAGTATGCAGTTTGAATCGAAAGAGCGCCTTGAAGGCCATCTTGGTCCAATGGGTTAGCATAGTGAGAGTCCTTATTCGGCGCGCAGAGACTGGGCAGTGGCGGCAGAGCTGTTGCTGACAACTGATAAATGCGCCGCATTGTCGGCGGCGATAATCTCGCCGTCGAGCATACTAATAATGCGGTCGGCGCGTTCACCGTGTTCCGGCGAATGCGTCACCATCATGATGGTCACGCCCTTATCCTTGAGACGGCCGAGCATGTTCATCACATCGTCGCCATTTTTGGTATCGAGATTTCCGGTTGGTTCGTCGGCAAGAATCAGTTTGGGTTCTCCGACCACCGAACGCGCCACCGCCACTCGCTGTTGTTGGCCACCGGACAGCTCCTGCGGCTTGTGATTGGCTCGATTCTCCAGTCCCACCAGCGTCAGCGCTTCCTCGACGCGGCGCTTGCGCTCAGCCTTGCTGTACCCGAGATAGAGCAAAGGCAGATCGACATTCTCCGCCACGGAAAGATCATCAATCAGATTAAAGTTCTGAAAAATAAAACCTATGTTCTGCTTGCGCAGTGCTACCAGATCATTCTCGGAGCGGTGACCGATTTCCTCGCCATCGAAGTAATAGTTACCGCTGCTTGGGTTATCAATCATGCCAACCACGTTGAGCAGGGTAGACTTGCCGCAGCCCGAGGGGCCCATGACGGCGACAAATTCGCCTTTCCTGATATGCAGGTTGATGTCATGCAGGGCAGTAGTTTCCATATAGGCTGTGCGATACACCTTGTTCAGGTTTTCCAGTTTGATCATCTGTTGAGGCCTTCAGTGACGTACTTGTGACAAGTACTTGGTTTATCCGTAAATGGGTGCAGCGTGCCGCCATTTGGCGTCGCTGTTTTACTCATTAGACGTGTTGGGGCCCGCAGGGTTACTACTTTTTTCTGGCCATCTCCTGCATTGCGCGAAAATTCGTCAAAAATGCCGGTGAAAATCGGTGAGGAAATGGCGTTAAAACGTGATTGCCAGTACCGACCAGACGGCTAAAGGACGCAGCTGCTGCGCTGGCTGTCAGCATTTTGCAATCTGATTACGGTACACTGTGACCATGCAACCGCTTTTCCGTCGGGGCCTGACTCCCGAATTCAACGACGACGCCACGGCAACTGTCACCGAGCTGGCAGACTTTGTCCGTCGCCATCCGCGATTATTTGTCATTACCGGCGCCGGTATCAGTCGGGCTTCCGGGATCCCCACGTACCGGGACGAAACCGGCATCTGGCGCAGCAACATCCCGATACAGCACGCTGAATTCATTCGCGACCCGGCCAAGCGCAAGCGCTACTGGGCGCGCAGCTTTGGTGGCTGGCCCAATGTGCAGCAGGCACAACCGAATGCGGCACACCGGGCACTGGCGGGACTCGAAGCTCTCGGCCACGTACCGCTGCTGGTCACGCAGAATGTAGATCGCTTGCATCAGAAAGCGGGTCACAAAAAAGTGGTGGATCTGCATGGCCGCATGGATCAGGTGGTGTGCATGGATTGCGGTGCGCTGAGTGCCCGCGATGAAGTACAGGACTGGCTATGGCAACACAATCCGCATCTGGAGAACATCAAAGTGATTGTCGCGCCAGATGGCGATGCGGAAGTACAGCAGGAAATGATTGATCGGGTTCGCGTACCGGATTGCCAGCGCTGTGGTGGGCTGCTGAAACCCAATGTCGTGTTTTATGGCAGCTCGGTGAACAAGGAAGTGGTCAGCTATCTGACCGAGCGCTTGCTGCAAGCCGATGCAGTCCTCGTGGTGGGCTCGTCACTGATGGTGTATTCCAGTTTCCGCTTCTGCAAGTTGGCCGCCGAGAACGCTATTCCGATTGCCTGCGTCAATCAGGGGCTCACTCGCGCCGATGCCTTGTTGACAGTTAAAGTCAGCGCCGAGTGCGGCCCGGCACTGAGTGAGTTGCAACAGTTGCTGGCTGCGCAGGAAAGCATCACCCCGGTGACCGGCCCGGGCACTAGCTCGCAATCTGACAAACCAGCCTGCAACTGATTGCTTACCTCGCAGGTAATTGCAATGCCTCCCCTTGCAGGCACAATAGCCAGCATATCGATGTTCTTAATGCTTTGGGGATGAACAATGAATCTGCGTCAACTCTATCTGTTATTGGCAATTCTCGGCGCGATCGTGCCCTATGTGTTCTTTGTCGACTTCGCCCTGGTCAATGGCTTGAACCTGTCAGGGTTTTTGACCGCACTGTTTGCCAATGGCGCCGTCGGCGGGTTTACTGCCGACTTGCTGCTAAGTTCTGTCGTTTTCTGGCTTTTTATGGGCAGCCGTAAAACCGGACCGAGGCCCACGCTCTATGTTGTTCTGAACCTGACCATTGGCTTGTCCTGTGCCTTGCCAGCCTATCTTTGGGCTAGTAGCCGGTTTGAAAGCGCCAGCTCTGGCTAAAAAATAAATCTGCTGTCTATTGACTGTCAGTCGCGACCAGAGTACTGTGGCGCCAGCTTGAAACTAAGCACGCTATTTATTTCACCACTTTTCGACATCCCTTCCAAAGATCTCGTTCTGCCGGCAAGTAAGTAAACGCCAAATTTCCAGCACCACCCCCTGACTGTTCGCTTACTCTGCGAGCGGCAGGTCGTTAATATTCCGACAGGAGATACACATGTCAGATCGAGTAAAAGGAACCGTTAAGTGGTTCAACGAGAACAAAGGCTTTGGTTTTATCGCGCAAGAAAATGGTCCGGACGTATTCGCCCATTTCAGCGGTATTAAAAGCGCAGGTTTCAAAACTCTGGCCGAAGGTCAGATGGTTGAATTCGCTGTTGTGAATGGCCAGAAAGGCCCACAAGCTGAAGACATCGTTGCTGTATAAATACAGCTGCGTTTGATTTTCGAAAAGGCAGGCCGCAAGGTCTGCCTTTTTTTATGCCTGGCTTCAGGCAAAATCCCTGGGAAAGACCTTGCGCCAGCGAATGGAAAGGCGGGCCAGGTTCAGGATGCCATTGGTGAAAACAGTCAGTGGCCGCGGCATACGGGCACGAAACACATCCATCAGTAGTGCCACTCGCCATTGCTCCGTGTCATTGCGGACACTGTGCGGATAAGTATCATCCCAAAGAAGCGATTCACCATTGGCAATCTGATATGGCTGGTCATTGATGGTCAGTGTTACCCCCGGTTCTCCGTTGTCCAGCAACGGCACTTCGAGTCCCATGTAGAAGCGGGTGATACCGCGAAACGGTCCCGTGTGCGTGGGTACTTGTTTGCCCGGAGCCAGAAAAGAAAAAGACGCTGACTTGATTTCTGAATTAGCACGCAAGAGCGCCGCCAGTTGCGGGCACTTGTTCATGTTCTCCGTTATATCCAATCCGTAAGCGCGCAGTACAAACATGCGCCATTCTTTTTCGCCGTAGGCAGAGAGCTGGTATTGCTCTGGCATCAGATCATGAAAGCGGGGTATTGCGCGCAAGTCATCGAACAGGCCTAGGGCTTCTGCACGAATAGCTTGCCAATGAGTAGTGAACTGCGGCGCATTGGGAAAGTAGTCCGCCGTTTCCAGCACAGGGGGTGTGTGCACAAAGCGGTTGTAGACCTGTGACATGGCACCGCGCACCAGAGAGTAGGCAACTGACATCGGGCATTTCCTTTTTTGCCCATTTTAACAATTGCCCAAATGCTGTGCAGCATAATCTGTTGCACTGCCCAGGTGGCGCTCTATTCCCTATCTGACAATGAGTCCCGGTCCGCTTTTTCCAGCACTACGCCTTCGAAAACCTCATCACTGATTTCGTCCTCATCAGCACGCGGATCCATTTGCAGTGCGGCCTGCCCGGCTGCCGTTGTCGCCGGTGCGAAGCCGACCGGGTGTTCGGCCTGGCGATCGCGTAACCTGATGCACAACAGAATGAGAGTTGCCCCGATTAACAGGAAAATCGCAATGGATGTGAAGAACAAATCCAGTCCGATGCGGTACATCAATTGCGAGGTGACCAGAGGGCCGATAATGGAACCGGCGCCATTAAGCATCTGTAAACCGGTGCCCACTTCGAGAAAGGTTCCTGGTTCGGCAAAATCACTGGCGTGCGCCAGGCTCAGAGCATAGGTTGGCATCACTGCTGCGCCGAACGCAAACATGATAAAGGGCACCCAGGCTTGCGGCGCCATGACGGCAAAGCCGGCCATGATCGCACCAAAAATCAAGGCACAAAACATGACCCGCCGTCGGTCGTAGCGATCGGACAGGCGACCAATAGGAAATTGGAAGAGCGCCCCGCCAGCGATTGCCAAAGACATCATGATGGAGATTTCAAACACATTCATGCCTGCCCGCAATCCGTAGACCGGGCCGAGACCATAGAAGGCACCTGATACCAGTCCCGCAGTAAGGGCGCCAATTGTGGCGGCGCGCGAGGTCTTTAAAACCAGAGCGGGAGAAAAACGGGCACTGGGGATAGTTTTTGGTTGTGACGAACTGGTCAGGCAAACCGGCAGGGCAGCCAGTACGATGAGAATCGCCGCGACAATAAACAGCTGTTCGCTCTCTGGCGGCGCCAGATTCAGCAACAGCTGACCGGCGGCCAAACCAGTGAGAACAATAGCGGTGTAGGCAGCCAATACGCTGCCGCGCACATCGTTGTTCACCGACGTGTTGAGCCAGCTTTCGATGACCAGATACAAGCCAACAATGCCGAGGCCAGAAATAAAACGCAGACTCAGCCAGAAGGCAAAATGGCTGGTGAGGGCAAACCCGAGTATGGCGGCAGTCATGATGGCAGTGAGCGTGGCGAAGGTGCGGATGTGACCAACGCGGGAGACAACCTGCGGAATAGTAAAACAGCCAGTGATGAAGCCGGCGAAGTACACCGAGCTGAGATAGCCGATGTCGATGCTGGTCCAGCCGATAAGTTCGGCGCGCAGAGGCACCAGAGCTAGCTGCAAGCCATGGCCTGTGAGCAATAACGCCACGCCGAGAAGCAACGAAGACAAATTAACGATAGAACTCAGCATGGTCGGTGTTTTGCGGTCAGGGTGATGTAATAACTTCGCGGCCTGATGGGTGCTGGCGATCGTCCCTGCGTCGTCAGCCAAGCCAAAAAGCTACGGGATAAGTGATTGTTTGTGGCAAGACGACAGTCTCGCTGATTTAGGCGCGAATTTAAAGGGCAGGAGCGAACTGCCCGGCTAGTCGTTGCCGGGCAGGTGGCCGATATCGGAGGTGCGCAGATGCAAATCGCGCTGTGGATAGGGAATTTCCACGTTGTTTGCCTTGAACTTGTCCCAGATGCGAATCAACAGCTCGCTGGTCACGTTGGCACGACCGTTCATGGGGTCATTGATCCAGAAGCGTACTTCGAAATTGACAGAACTGTCACCGTACTCGCGTAACAAGCAAACCGGTTTGGGGTCATCAAGAATACGTGCAGTTTCCTTTGCAGCTTCCAGGCACAAAGCAATCACCTGGTGGATATCGGATTTGTAGTGCACACCGACAATCTTGCGCAAGCGCAGCAGGTCATGACTGTGTGACCAGTTTTCGACGCGTGAAATGATTAACTCTTCGTTGGGAATCAGGTGTTCGATCCCGTCGCGAGTCGTCACCGAGACGTAACGGGCCCCCAGTGAATCGACGCGGCCATAATAGTCCCCCACAGCGATGGTATCGCCGGGTTTGATGGACTTGTCCAGCAGCAGGATGAAACCGGATACCAGGTTGGCGAAGATCTTCTGCAAGCCAAAACCGAGGCCGACACCGATAGCACCACCGAGCACGGCGAGTGCAGTAAGGTCTACACCCACCACTGCCAGAGCGGAAAGAAAGGCGAAAGAACTCAGGGCGATCCACAATACTTTGGTGGACAGCACTTTCATCGACGGCGTCAGATTCGGACTGGAGCGTAACTTGTTTTCCAGCAGCTGACCGAGAATGGCAGTAAACCAGAGCAGGATGCCGAGCGCTACCAGACCCTGAATGACCATCAAGGCAGAAATGCGCGCGGCGCCAAGCGTGATAGCCGCTTCGTCAAGAATGCGTGTGGTCTGGTCGAGCAGGCCAAGAATATTGAGCGCTGCCACCAGCCATGCCAACACGGCGATGGTCCGCGACCAGAAGGCATTGGCGACCACGATAGATGCCAGGCCAACGATGATCCACGCACTGAGCAGGCTGGTGGTGATGATCTGCGTAGCGTTACGAATCTCCATCTCTCTGGAGATCACTACGGTTAACCACTGGATCAGTAACCAGACGATGGGGAAAGACTGTTCCCACAACTCGACCCACAGGCGCTGCATCAAGGCAAATTTGGAGTCGCGTTTCGATAACTGACTGAAGCGATCACGCAGGCGATGGGAAATTGGCCACGCCAGCAACGCCGCGAGTGCGATCAAGCCGAGCTCCACCAACGTCTGCTGCGTAAACAGAAACTCCTCTGCCCAGATGCTGATTTGCGCCAGCAACTCGGACCAGGCCTCAGGGCTGGTTAGCGTGTCTATTGCTGCGTTGGTTTCTTCTATCGCTTCTTCGGCCATTAAACCCAACCTTTACGTTTGAAGTAGATAAACTGGCCGACGGCTGCTGCAAACATGACGCCCAGCACAACAAAATAACCTGCGCTGGAGTTCAGCTCGGGCATATTCTGGAAGTTCATGCCGTAAATGCCAGCCAGGAATGTTAGCGGCACAAAGATCACGGTAAACACCGTGAGTATCTGCATGACATTGTTCAGGCGATGTGAAGACATGGCCAGATAACCATCAGTCAGATCTTTGGCTACTTCGTAATACAGATCAGCAAGGCTGCGCGAGCGCTCTACCTGTTCATAGACGTCAGTGATTTCATGGTGCAGCTCTTCACTGAGAAATCGCGAATTCTCGCGTTGCAGATTACCGATCACTGTCTGGTGATAGGTGGCGATGCGCGCCAGATGGCGGAGTCGCGATTTATAACCCGTCAATTCTGACAACAGGGAATCGTTCGGTTTGTCAAACATCTCGTCTTCGATATCGTCGAGTCGAGGTTCCAGGTCTAACAGTATCTGTACATAGCGCCGTACCAAACGACCGGCCAGGCGAACAGCCAGTGCTCCCGGATTTATTTCGTCGGTAAAGCGTCCGGCGCTCACTTCCTCGAACAACCAATTGGCACTCGAGGAGGCGTTGTGATGACGTGTGATCAGGAAGCGGTCACCAATAAACAGTGCCAGTTGAATGATGCCGTAGTCGATGCCTGTATAACGTGCATCCAGACCCTTGAGAAGGAGAAAGAGACAATTATCGAACTGCTCCACTTTCGGTGGATGTCGCTTTCGTAGAGCATCCTGGATTGCCAGAGGGTGAATATCGAAACCACTGAGAAGGGCGGTTTCTGTCTCGGCTTCTTCAGCATCAATATCAAGCCAGAGGATCAAGTCGCGATTCTGTTTCCAGGTATCCACTTGTTCGACGCCGCCAGTACTGACAGTTCCGGCCTGAGTATCAAAGAGCAGGCTTCTGATCATTGTTGAATGACCTCTTTGAGTCATGAATAGTAATAGCTGTTTTACTTGCTCAGTGCACAAGCGTCAACCAAGCATAACTGCCTATTTACGCGCCCCGCCTTTTCGGGCATGTTGCTCTCGTCGCGAACCGGGCCCGGACAGTATTCCGGGTACAGGGTTATCTACGACGTTATCGGGTCCGGGAGATCGTTTTAATGCGGAATTTTTACAGTTTGATGTTATTAATGCTGGCGACTATGGCCAACGGCGCCAGCAATGACCAGCCCTACATGATTTGCCCGAGGATTGCCGATGCCACGGCGCGATTGGCCTGTTATGACAGTTTCGCGCCCGAGCCAGCCACTGGCACAGCAGTCCCGGGTGCGCAAGAATCTGACAACTTGCAACGGGTAATTCTCAGTGAAGTGAATGCCGAACCCCTGTTCGGTTTTGGCATCGATGGCCTGACCAATCATGAGCCTAACAAGTTGCTGGCGCGGACGGACAGCAATGATATCAACCGGCTTTACATGGACGCGACCGTCTCCATCAAGCACCCGATACTCAGCCCGGCGGTGGATGCGCTATCCAGTATTTTTGACATCGACGAAAGCCGCAATTTGCCGCGACTCTATTTTGCCTTCAGTGGCCGCTTCTCGCAGTACATCGGCTCGCGCGCTTCGGCTCCGGTGGTCGCCCGCCGTTACAATCCCGAGCTGTTTCTGCGTGTCTGGCGTGACGGCGGGTACAACCGCGGCGATCCTGCCTATTGGGATTTCGGCTATGGGCATGAGTCCAATGGTCAGCAGATCACTACCGAAGCAGCGTATTTGATAGCTGAACAGACGGCGCTGGATAATCAGGAGCCGGCACGGGTGGCGCGCGAAGGTATCAGTCGTGGCTGGGACTATCTCAGCATGGATTGGCACAAGCAATGGAACACCGGTTTCCTGCCAAATTTGACCGGACGCACCGAGACTCACATCGAGTATCGACATTATCTCGACCACGGATTGTTTCAGGGCGCGCCGGAAGAATACAACGTCTGGGAAGGTGACGGCGACGGGGCGAAAACACGTGACTACTATGATGGCCTGCGCCTGTCATTACAATACAACTTGCAAGGCGAGGATTGCCTGACCATCGTCTGCTTCGAAAAAGTCGAGTTGGTAAATCGTACTGGCTACGCCAAGCTTTTCACCCATAACACGACGTCACTGGAAGTCACTACCAATATTGCCGGTTTGCCGCTGCACCTGTGGGCACGCTCCGGCTACAACAGTGACCTGATTGATTACTACGATTACACCAACAGCTGGGGGTTGGGCATCGAATTCAATCGCTAGTTGCAGCTATCATTGCAACAACGAAAAAGGCCCGGATGGTTCACCACCCGGGCCTTTCTGTTTTTTAACTAACGCGTCAACGTGAGCGCCGTTTGATGCTTACTTCCAGTTGCTGGCTGGCTCATCAGGGTCAGAGCGCAGGAAGCGAATCAGATCCTCATGGAACTGATCAGGAATTTCGATCTGCGGAGCGTGACCAATGCCCGGGTACAACAGGATGGCACTGTTCTGCAATTCGCTGGCGACGTGGCGGGCATGCGAAGGGAAGTCGGCGATCAGGCCGTCTTCTTCGCCGGCCAGTACCAGCGCCTTGGTATCAATGTGTTGCCAATCGTACACGACCGGATCTTCATACAACATCTGACCCTGCAGGCGGCGCACCATGGCCAGTCGTGGCCATTCGCCACTCATGGTCTGACCGAACTGGCGGCGCACAAATTCCAGATGGGCCGGGGGCCATTCATCCGGGAAGTAGCGACGGTGGCCGCGCAAGATGGATTGGTAAGTGGCGACGCCCAGCTCATTGGCGAAAGGGTCAGTCCAGGGTCGACCCTGGCGCTGATCTTCCAGGCCGATCTGATTTACCAGTACGACGTGTGTAGTGATATCCGGATACAGCATGGCGAAGCGACTGACGACCATGCCGCCCATGGAATGGCCGACGATGGCGACTTCATCAATACCCAATTCATCCAGCAGCGACTTCATGTTCGCGGCCACGAAATTGAAATTGTAGGGAATGACCGGCTTCGATGACTTGCCGTAACCAATTCGGTCAACGGCAATAACGCGGAAGCCGTTTTCGCTCAACACTTTCAATGTGGGTGTATAGGCTTCGGAGTAGAAGTTCATGCCGTGCTGCCAGAACACCGTTTGACCATTGGGCGTGCCAGTCGGCGCGACATCCATGTAGGCATAGCGCATGTCTTCGCCGTAGCGGTTCAGTTCCAGAAAGTGGACCGGATAAGGATAAGGAATCTCCTCAAAATTGGCAGAAACCGGACCCCAGTCCGCGGGTGCTTCAGCGGGTGGTTCGGCGGGCCAGTGATCGTCTGCCTGGGCAGACAGTGTCCCCAGCGCCAGTGAAACGGCGAAAATGGTAGCGACAGAGCGCTTAACAGAGTGCAACATACTCGGTATACCTTGCTTTATGTTGTTGTAAGTGGATTGGTGTAATTGGAATCCCAGCGCTGAAGTATTCCAGATTGCCCGATGTGAAGCAAAGCCACTAGTCGTGGCAGATTGTGGCCCAACCGAGTTCAACTCCGGTATTGCTGCTGGCGGACGCTGGAAAGGCAATTGATGGGCAATGGACAGGCACTAGGCAGGCAATGGGCAGGCAATAAACGGATACTATAAAGGCCAAGTCAGGCCTGCGTACGCTGCGGCATCCGGGTAGACTGAGCGCTCGCTTATAGATTGACTTGCCTTATTGATGGCCATTTAGTGGTCAATACAAAGAGCCATTGGCGATGGCTGATGAATCACAGTCACCAAACACACCTCAGGAACCGAATCGTGTATATTCCCAGGCATTTCGCAGTCAACGATCCGGACGAACAACAGGCGTTCATCCGAGCCAACAACTTTGGTCAATTGATCTCACAAACGGCCGGTCGGCTGGAGGCCACCTTGATGCCGTTTCTGCTGGCAGAGGATGGCAAGTCCGTGTTGGGACACGTTGCCAAGCTGAATCCGCAGCACACAGAACTTGACGGCCAACAAGTCCTGATAACCCTGCAGGGCCCCCACGACTATATTTCACCGTCCTGGTACAGCGATCCCGGCGTTCCCACCTGGAATTATCAGGCAATACATATCTACGGACGGTGTCAGGTATTTACCGATGAAGTGCGATTGCAAAGTCTGGTCAATGCGTTGACGGCATTGCATGAAGCGGCCATGCCACAGCCCTGGCAGCCTGCTTACAATCCGGCCATGCACCGTGCCATTGTCGGTATTGAGATACGCATCGATGAAATTCAATGCAAGTACAAACTGAATCAGAATCGTTCTGAGCAGGATCGCTTGCAGGTAATCTCGCAATTACGGGAGCGCGGCTCAAGTGTGTTGGCTGAAGCCATGAGCAGAACGCTTGCTGCGCCCTCGCCGGCAAGTGACGCGCAAAAATAATTTTCACCTGAGTGAATGACATTTCTCCACAAGAGCGGAGCCGGTTGATGGAACATAAAATAAAAAGACTCCTGGCCCTTATATTCATTGTCGCGTTGAGCGGATGTGGCGAGCAGAACGTGCAGCTGCTGCCGCTGCCTCCAGGCACCAGCGTCGTTGCTTTTGGTGATTCACTGACAGCAGGCTATGGTGCCGGTTCCGGGCAGAGCTACCCCGAGGTGTTGTCGGAGCTGGCTGTGCTGAATGTGGTCAACGCCGGCATTTCCGGTGAAGTCTCAGCCGCCGGGTTGCAGCGACTGCCAGACGTATTGGCAACGCATCGGCCGGCACTGGTCATTCTCTGTCATGGCGGTAATGACATGCTGCGCAACACCGGTACTGCCGCCGCCAAAGCGAATCTGTTGACCATGATTGAGCAGATCCGGGCCAGCGGTGCGCAGGTACTGTTATTGGGGGTGCCACAACCAGGGCTGCTGCTGTCGACGGCAGATTTCTATGAAGAGGTAGCTGCTGAAGCAGGCGTGGCCTACATGCCAGACATCATGACCGAGGTATTGTCCGAGCGCGGTCTGCGCTCCGACGCCGCACATCCCAATGCTGCCGGCTATCGCCTGATCGCCGAGGCAGTACACAGCTATTTACTGGCGGCGGGAGCGCTTTAGATTGCGGCTCAAATAGCACACCAGTAGATGATAAAAAAGTAGGGGATTTGGAATTTTACTGCCATAATCCGCGCCGCCTGACTTGCCGGCCACGAACGGACTATTTCGGAGCAGCTTTTTCACCTTGAGGCTGACAACATGACGACTGCCATTGACCTGCATCTCCAGAGCAATCCGGGTGATGATCCGTTGTTTGCAGCCATCGCTGCCGGGCTGGAAGACAAAGGCTATGTGATTTTGCCGGCTGCACTACCCGACGCCGTGGCGACCAGCCTGCTGGACTATCTGGCGGTGCTGGAGGCCAGTCAGTTTCATCGTGCCGCTATCGGTCGCGGCACCGATCAGCAGCGCAATCAGTTTGTCCGCCGAGACCGTATTCACTGGATCGAGGACGATCATCCGGAAAGTGCAGTCTGGCTGGACTGGTCAGCGCGCCTTAAAACCTATCTGAACCGGCGTCTGTTTCTCGGCCTGTTCTCCTTCGAAAGCCATTTTTCCTTTTACAAGGCCGGCGATTTCTATCGCAAGCATGTGGACGCGTTCAAAGGCGAGTCCAATCGGGTACTGTCACTGGTGACTTATCTGAACAAGGGCTGGGAGCCGGATCAGGGCGGGGAGTTGGTGATTTACACCGCGGATGGCAGGGAAGAGCTGGTGCAGGTTCAACCGGGCTATGCCACGCTGGTGTTGTTTCTGAGCAGCGAGTTCCCGCATGAAGTGAAACCGACCAGCCGCGATCGTTTTGCCGTGGCTGGTTGGTATCGGCTGAATAGCTCGATCAATGATGCGATCGACCCGCCACGCTAGGAGCGATCTGGCGGGTTGGAGAAGTCGGGCGTGGCAACCAGACTAGTGGTCGTGACCGCCCTGATGCACGTGACCGTGCTCAATTTCCTGTTCAGTACCTTCACGCACATCCACCACTTCCACTTCAAAATGCAGTGTCATGCCGGCCATGGGATGGTTGGCGTCGATAGTCACGTCGTCGCCTTCGACTTCAGTGACACGAACCTGACGCTGGGCGCCACCTTCTCCCTGGGCAACAAAGGTCATGCCGGGCTCAACGGATTCGACGCCCTGGAACATTTCCTTGCTGATGGTTTGAACAAAATCCTCGTTGCGCTCGCCATAGGCTTCGGCCGGAGGAATGGAGGCATCGAACTTGGCGCCTGAAGTTTTGCCCTGCAACTCGTTCTCCAGACCGGGAATCAGGTTGTTGGCGCCATGCAGGTAGGTCAGCGGCTCTTTGCCATCGGACGTGTCCAGCACTTCACCGGCATCATCTTTCAGCGTGTAGTGAATGGAAACGACGTTGTTCTTGCCAATCATTAAGGTCATAAAAAATCTCTAACTCTGCGTCTGAAAAAAGACAATGCTCGCATATTCGGTAGCCTGAGACCATGTTCGCAGCCAAATAGGCCGGAAATCAGGCCATTAAAGCGGCCAAACCGGTAATTGCCCGATCAATATGGGCCTCAGTGTTATAGATTGTGGGGCACAGGCGGACACCGCCGGTGGCGGCAATGGCGATGCCGTGCTCGGTATAGAGACGGTTGGCGATACTGCCACCTTGCCCGGCGGGTGCGCGGGCGATACAGACACCGTGGCTCAGAGCCGCATCCATGGGTGTCACCAATTGCAGGCCGTGGGCCCGGATACCATTCTTCAGGCGCTGTGCCAGTTCGCTGATTCTGGCCTCAATTCGCTGAGGCCCGATCTCGTCGTGCAGTAGTGCCGTGGCGCCGAGAGCTGCCAGGGCGGCATCATCGCGTTGTCCCAATGACTCGAATTTGCGGGCGCCTATCGGGTCGGCCTCGATGTCATCGCCCCAGCCCGGAGCAATCACACTGGGCCAGATGCGATCAATATTTTCCATGCGCACGTAAAGCAATCCGACTTCCTTTGGCCCCAGGTACCACTTGTGGGCGCTGGCAGTGAAGGAATCGGCGCCGAGATCCTGCAAATCCAGCGCCATCGCTCCCCAGGACTGGGCGCCGTCGACATGGACATAAATGCCTCGTGCGTGGGCGGCTGCGATGATCTCCTTGACCGGCAGTTTCACACCGCTGACGTTGGAGACATGAGTCAGTGCCAGAACTCGTGTACGTGGGCCGAAGGCATCGACAAAGGCAGCAAGTAACTGCTGCGGATCAGTGGGTGCGTCCGGCGTGCTGACCTTGCGTACCCGGGTACCAAAGCGTGCTGCACGAACTTCCCAGGCCACATGATTGGTCGGGTGATTCTGGTCCCAGAGAATGACTTCGTCACCGCCATCCAGTTGCAGGCCATTGTTAACAATGTTGTTGGCTTCACTGGTGTTGCGCACCAGTGCAATTTCGTCGCTACTGACATTTAGTTGCGCCGCTACCAGTGTCCGGGTTTGCTCCAGCAACTCGGCAAACTTTGCTCTGTTATTGAATGAGCAGTCCTTATCGATATCGGCAGTGAGTTCCGCTACTGCTTCGCTAACCGATTGGAATGAGGGGCACAGGTTGGCCGCATTCATGGGTACTGTATTTTCGCCAAAGCTGAATTGTGCGCGTACGCTTTGCCAGTAATCGGGCGCATCAGGGTCGGCAAAACGAGACTGACCGGCTTGAGCCAACGAGATTTGTGGTAACGCGGTTGCGCTGCCCAGAAAAAGGGCAGAATGCTGCAAAAACCGGCGGCGAGATGAACGTGTAGTAGGCGAACTCATAGACCGAACCTTGTTTGCACGCGGGCAAGAATTTGGGAAAAAAAATCAGAAAATCATTTGTTATTAGTATTGTTTAGAGCTTAGCGTAGTCGCTTGCGCTGTCACAGTGACTTTGATCAATGATTGACGCACTCTGTTGTAAAGAGCGGTCATTGGGTATAGTCAGCGCTGTAAATTTTTATCAATTAGCGCGCGGCCCAATAAAGAAACACAATTCATGCCACAATTATTTTTCAGGTTTGTATGCCGTCTGGCTATCAGTATAACTACGTTACTTGCCCTGTTGAGCGCAAACGCTGCAGAAGTTACTTTGCAGGAATCTTCGACTATTAATTACGCTGCGACAGCACCTGATGTCACTTTTAATGAGGTGCTGGCTTTGTCCTATCGTGACAGTGATCGTCACGTAAAATACGGGGACGATGTTTTGCAGTTTGGCGAGTTGTGGCTACCAGTCGGTGCCGAGAGCAAAGCATTGATAATCTACATTCACGGCGGCTGCTGGTTGAATGAGTTTGATCTGCGCTACAGCTACGCCTTGAGCAGTGCACTGGCCGCTGCGGGCTATGCGGTGTGGTCGCTGGAGTATCGCCGTACCGGGGACCCGGGCGGCGGCTGGCCCGGCACTTTCGCGGATATCCAGCAAGCCATCGCCGCGCGCTCTTCCATTCCGGAAGTGACGGATCTACCACTGGTATTGACCGGTCATTCTGCAGGCGGCCATTTGGCATTATTGGCGGCGCAAGCGCTGCTACACACCGGTGACGCGCCCGAGCTGACAATCGGGCAAGCGGCGATCACGGATGTCGAAGCCTACGCCCGGGGCAGCAACAGTTGCGAAGTGGCTACCCCGGATTTCATGGGAGGCACGCCGGAGCAAATCCCCCAGGCCTATCAGGCGGCAACGCTGGTGGGCAAGACACTGCCTGACGACACCTGGTTGTTGCTGGGTGATGCTGACGCCATCGTCCCACTGGTGCACAGCCAACTGGACGGCGCGCAATCGCTGATCGCAGCCGACGCCGGTCATTTTGACTGGGCTCATCCCGGCACCCCGGCTTTTGCGCAATTCCTCGAACTGCTGGACAGCGAGCTGTGACGCAGACGGCAAACAGCAATCTGACTGAAGCACAATGTCTGGATGCTAATGACCCGCTGGCGAACCGTCGCGACCACTTTTTACTGCCGGCAGAGCAGATCTACCTCAATGGCAATTCTCTGGGCCCCTTGCCAGTCGCAGCACAGCAGCAGGCCCGCGTATTGGTCGAACAACAGTGGGGCGAAGACCTGATCAGTAGCTGGAACAAGCATGGCTGGATTGATATGCCTGTGGCTTGCGGTGAAAAGCTGGCGCCACTGCTGGGCGCCGCCCCCGGCCAGGTCGTTTGTTGTGACTCGGTTTCAATCAATCTGTTCAAATTATTAACGGCGGCGTTAACGCTGAATGAGACCCGCTCAGTAGTGCTGTCGACCAGCGACAATTTTCCTACCGACCTGTATATGGTCCAGGGACTGCAAGAACTATTGGGCGAGCAGCGCTGTCAATTGCGCACTGTGGCCACTGGTGAACTCAGCGCCAGTCTGGATAGTTCAGTTGCCGTGCTCATGCTGACACAGGTGGACTTCCGCAGTGGCGCGATGCTTGATATCCGCAAACTTACTGCCAAAGCACACGAGGTTGGCGCTCTGGTGCTTTGGGATCTGTCCCACAGTGCCGGCGTCGTGCCCTTGCAGCTGGATAGCTGGGACGTGGATTTTGCTGTCGGCTGCGGCTACAAATATCTCAACGGCGGCCCTGGTGCGCCCGCATTTCTCTACGTTAATGCACGACTACAAGCCGATATCCGACAACCTCTTTGCGGCTGGATGGGACACAAGGCACCTTTTGATTTTACGAGTGAGTACGAACAAGCAGGCGGTATTGCTCGTTTTCTTACCGGCACGCCGCCTATCCTGTCTATGGGTGTACTGTCCGCCGCGCTGGATGTGTTTGCCGGTATCGATGCACAGCAACTGCGAGACAAGTCACTGGCACTGGCGAACACGTTTCTTGCCAGCGTCGATGCAATAGATGAACTCAAGTCGCTGCAACTGATTTCACCGCGCGACCCCGAGCAGCGCGGCGGACAGTTGGCCTACGCTCATGACGAGGCCTACGCGATTTGTCAGGCGCTGGCAGCACAGGGAGTGCAGACCGACTTTCGCAGCCCGAACCTGCTGCGCTTTGGCTTCTCGCCATTGTTTCTGAGTCATGTCGATGTCGTGACGGCAGTGCAAAAACTACAGGAAGTCATTACACAACAACGTTATGTCGAACCGCAGTTCAGGCAGCGCAAGAAAGTAACCTGAATGCATCAGCCTGGGCGATATAGCGGTTCAGGCAGGGCGAGTTTCACGACAACGGTTGCAATAAAAAAGGCGCAGTACTGACTGCGCCTTTTTGTGTGCACGAAATTGGAAGATTATTGAAAGCGTACCGCCCGTGATCAGGGCGAACTCTGCGATCCTTCTCTGGCCATGCGCTCCTCGGCCCGGTGGCCACGCAGGATATTGAGCATGCCGTAGTTGCCTTCATGGCAGGCGTACTCATAAATCTCGCCATCAGTGGCATCGAAAATAATCTCCCGCGTATAGGGCGCCGTGAACTGACCCGGATCATACGAAGTCAGGCGATACTGCAGGGCATCGTCAGACACACGCGTAATGCGCTCGACATTGCGCTTCTCTACTGTGCGTGGTGCCGTGTCGCTGGGCTCGGAGTAGTTGGTGGTTTCAATCACCAGCGTGTCTCCTTCCCACCAGCCGCGGGAATCGCCATGCCACAACTTGACCTTGTTATCGATATGCGGTTTCTCGCCGATAGGGATGACGCGCGCATCGTGTGCCATTTCCTGATAGAGCACGACAGTGTCTTTTGACTGCACGATCTGCCAATAACTGTTGTAGCCAGAGCCTAATCGTGGCGCGCCGAAAGACAGGCAGCGCTCACCCAGGGGGCGGTCTGTATAGGAATCAGCAGGATGGGCTTCGCGGTGTTCGCGCAGCTCGCGTGCTGCCGCAATCGCGGCTTCCGTGCGCGGCGGGAACTGGCCATTGGGCGGATCGATAATCTGCGAGGTGCGACGATGGATGGTACGCTCCGCCATCCACTGGGAATCGTAGTTTCCGGTCGACGGGTCGTAAGACTGGATCTCACCACTGAAGGCAGCTTCGAGCACGCCACCACCAAACAGGGCGTCCTCGCCGGCGGCGTAAATCTCTTCGAGACGGCGTTCGAGGAAGACAATGTCTTCATCGGTCAAAAACTCTTTGTCGCCGAAGACGGCCGGTCTCTCTACCGGCGTAATCGTGTTGTTTTCCCACACACCTTGCAGGTCAGCGGTGCCGTCGATCGTTCTGGGGGGGACGTAATCAGGATCGAATTGCGCGGCCAGGTGGCTGGAGGCCAGCAGGCAGGTGGCGGTAAGAATGACTGCCGAGAAAGATCGGGTCTTTTGTAGACCCTGCAGTCGGGATAGTGCGAATGGACTGGGCATGGGTTATCTCCTTCTTAGCGGGGACTATCCCAATAGTCGACCAGTCGGCCTCGCTTGGCAAGTGCCAGCGAGGCCGGAAAGCGGTCAGAATGTCCCGTTTATGAAGAAACCCAGCTCGATACCCTGATTAGTACAACGACTTTCGATCTCTTCCAGGATGCCATCCCAGATTGGGCCGACGAAGCGATAACGCTCACGGCACTGGGCATTGTCGGACAGGTTCTGCAAATCCAGACGATAGGTGATGCCGCGGGTATCCACATACTCTGCGAACAGGTTGTAGCGCGGTTCGCCCACGTTGAACTCGATATCGGCGATATCGTACTGGAACATGTTGCCGTCAGTACGATCGAAATACTGGGCACCCCAGTTAACACGCCACTCGGGAATGTCATGGCGGAACGTCAGGGTAAAGCGGCCGCGCTGGTAGTTACGGAAGCGGCGTTCAATGCCCAGGAACGGGTCAGTCACTTTCGAATCCTGTACGTTCAGGCCCGGAGACACCAGCAGGTTGGGCATGCCAATCATGCGCATACGAATGCTGGCATTGATGTTCATGCCGTACTCGGTACCGTCACCGATGTTACCGTTGGCTGATACCAGACTGCCGTTGTTGGTCGGGACTTGTACCCAGTCAATCACGTCCTGATGATCGGCATAGAACAACTCGGTGTTGATAACGCCGACATCGTTGGGCAGGCGATACTCGCTGTTGACGCTATAACGCCACTGGGTTTGCTGACGCAGGTTTTCGTTACCGCCAATGGTGTTGCTGTCGACATCTTCGTTGTCGTTAGAGGCGACGAAGTCAGAAAAGCTGAGCTGGTTGACGATGCGTTCCAGAGTACCTCGCACCTGGAAGGTTGGAGTGATGTTGTAGCGCACATCCACCTTCGGCTTGATGAAATCAAAGTCACGCTCATTGGTGGCATCACCGGTCTGGCTGATGGTCGATGTTTCATAGACCAGCGTTGATTCCACGGACAACTTCGGGCTCACCGTCCAGTTGTGAATGACGAACGGTTCGTAGCGCAGCTCTTCTACTTCCGAGTTGGCATTGCCCACTCTCTGCTTGGTCAGGCCGCCGACGGTCGGGTCTGGTGTGCCGCCAGTCAACAGGCCCAGCGCCAGTTTGGAGTCGAGAATGGTTTGCGCGCCTTCAACACCGAACTCGATGCTTTGACCATCGAACAGGTCGGTGGTGTACGAGGTGCGCACAATGCGTTCTTGAGTAACCGAACCGGTATCGAGATAGAGATTCAATTGCTCGGTGTTGTCAGGAAAAACCTTGTAGCGTTCACGCAGACGATCGGAATCATTGCGATTGGCAATGGCCAATAATTTAAAGCGGTCATCATTGGCGAGAGTTAATTCGTAGTCACCACCGATCTCCCAGTTATCGCGCTCATTGGGTGTGTTCTCGCGCTCAACCAGATAGCTTTCGGGGGTCGTAGTCAGGTCGGTCGTGACGCGATCCACATCGCCATCCGCGTCCTGAATTTCGTACAGGGCATTGAGGCGAATACTGCTGCTGGCGGTGAGCGCATAGCCCAGGTTCATGCTGAAAGTGTTGTAAACGGCGTCGTTAGTGGATTCTTCAACGATGGTGTCGTTAGGCGAGAAGTCGCCCAGAATCGAGCTTTCACTGGCCAGGTTATTGCGATAACGGGGGCCATTCTCCAGGCTGAACAGGTAGTCCAGCCCGCCGCTTTGGCCACTGAGGGCCGCCAGAGCGCCAAAGTTAAGGGTGTCATCCTGAATGTATTCGCCACGCAGCTGATAGGAAATGCTGTTGGAATCCAACTCTTCGAACAGCACCACATTCACGACCTGGCCACTACCGCGCACATCGAGGTCACCTGAGGTGCCACGAATAATCTGGATCTCGCGCACCTGTTCGGAAGTGATGCGATCGAGCAAGCCGCGGGTCTGGTTGTTCTTGCCGGCAACACGTTTGCCGTTCACCATAATTTCCGTACCGCTACTGCCGCTACCCAGGCCACGGCCGCCGGAAGACGGATTTCCCGGCCCCGGGCCTCCCCCGCCACCCGTGGGACCGGCCGCTTCCTGGCCAGGGATACGATCGAGCATGTCCTGGGCTGTGATCGGGCGCCACTGGGAGAAGTAATCAGCGGCGTAGACGACGGTGGAATCTTCACCGTCGGCGTCTTGTGCATGCAAATGCAGAGGCAGCGTCAGGGCGATGATCGCCGCAGCATGACAGGAAGCGCGCAGTGCGCGAGCGAGCGGTTTCGGGCAGCAAACAGGGGAAGCGAATGGACTTTTCATGAGTGGGATTTTGGCTCTTAATAAAGCTGTTATTTCTATTTAAGGCGCCGCGTTGGATGACAGGGCCCAAGCAAGCGCCGATTGTACTGGGAAACGCCCGAATTTCCTTACTTGTGTTACAAACTGACAAGATTAGTCGTTGAGAGGTTGCTGGCCCTGAAGCGGTGCATTGCGTTAGTCTGACAGGTCAGGCTAATGTGTCCCGATTGCCTCATCATCCGGAGCGTTCAATGAAAACAACAAGCTCACTACTGATTGCCCTGGCCACCGCCATTATCGGTCAGATTCCGGTCTCCGCCCAAGACTATGAAGTGCCACGAACTGAGTGGGGTCAACCTGATCTGCAGGGTGTCTGGAACTTCTCTTCCGACGTCCCCATGCAACGGCCGGCCCGCTTCGGTGACCGGCAGTTCCTGACCGCTGAAGAGATCGCCGAGATTGAGGCGGCCAGAGCGGCTCGCGATGAATCCAGCGATGCCGCACTCGCCATTGGTGGTGTCGACGAATCTTATAACGATTTCTGGATCGAAAATGCCGGTATTGGCGACACGGTGCGCACCTCGCATATTGTCTACCCGGATAATGGGCGCCTGCCACCGCTGGTCGAAGGGGCCATTGCGGATCAGGGTGTCTACGGTGGTGGTACCACCGGCGAGTCACGACCGGTGCGAATCGGCGCTGGCGGCATCGGCACTGATGGCCCGGAAGATCGCGGATTGTCGGAGCGCTGTCTGGTGGGATTCAATGCCGGACCACCCTTCACACCGAGTTTGTACAACAACAACGTGCAAATCTTCCAGAGCCGCGATACCGCAGTAATTCTCACCGAGATGATTCATGATGCCCGTATCGTGCCGCTGTATGATTCGCGCGCCGATCTGCCCGAGCTGGACGACCGGCTGGCAATGTACACCGGCGATTCGGTCGGCTATTGGGACGAAGACTCACTGGTGGTCGTGACGCGCAATTTCAACGGACTGGCTGCCAGTTTCGGTTCATCCGGCACCTCGGCAGAGAAGGTGCTCACCGAACGCTTTACCCGCGTCAGCTTCGATACCGTGAACTACGAGTTCACCGTGGACGACCCGGCAACCTATACCGACAAGTTCACCGGCATTGTGCCCATGACCAAAGTGGATGGCTTGCTGTATGAATATGCCTGCCACGAGGGAAATTACGGCATGGTGAATATTTTGCGCGGGGCTCGGGCTGAAGAACGTCGACAAGCGGAAGGTAACGAACAATAGCCCTCATGGCGTGATCGACACGCTGGCGACTCTGCTCATTATTGAAAATTTGAACTCACAAAAAAGCGAGCATGGAGCTCGCTTTTTTTATTGCTGGACTTGAATTGCTGACTGATCATTTCGATGGCGCCCCATCAGGTAGAGGGCGCTGTTATTGCGCCAGGGCGTCGGCGTCGCTGTCCCACTCGAAACCCATGATTTGCCGATACAGGCCGCTTTCAACCACCCGCAGATATGCTGCACGCAATCGATCCTTGATGGCGTTGTCAGTACTCAGGCTGGCAACCAGATTCAAGGTGGTGGACACGTCATCAATACGTATTACTGGCACGAGCGTCTCCGGATCAATGTCATTCTGTTGCAGAAACTGACCTATACCATGCTCCCCAAACGGGATCAGATCGATACGGCGACGATTGAGCATGGAGATGGAACGGGAAAAATCACGAAAATAGACCAGATTGGGAAAACCCTGCCCGGACAAGTAAATATCAACAACATCACCGCGTAAATTACCAATGCGATAATCTCGTGCTTCCGCCAGGGTCGTCGGCAATTCATGCAGGCGCGCGCGTAACCCGTACAGAGAGATATTGATGGGACGAATCAGGCCGATCCAGTGGAACCTTGTATCCCGTTCCTCCGAATGCGCCATGGAATAAGCGAGCACGTTCGATTCAGTGCTCACAGCCTGCATTGCTCTGGCCCAAGGCACCACTTCAATACTGTAGTCAAAGCCGGATTCGTCAAGCACCGCTTCCACCAGATCAGTAGCGTAGCTGCGGGCCACCGACGCGCCAGCCTGATCGGTGATAAAGTCTGCTGGATAACGAATTTCAGTGTAGACGGTCAGCTTTGGTGCGGGAAAGTCCTGCGCGAAAGCGGGCAAGGCAGTGAATAAGGCGCAAACAACCCATAAAATCCGGTGAATCCACCGGAGTAATAAGGAGGCAGTGTCATTTCGACGACTTGCAATGGCGCCATAAGAGGTATAATTGTTGCTTGCATAAGCGGCAAGCAGACTCGGGAGCTTAAGGCAATCAAGACAATTAATGCTCATGATGTCTGAACCACAGCCGTAAGTGAGTATGCGATCACTATAATTAGATTGGCGATATTTACAACTGGCAGCTGTCGAAAAACCGTCTTCGAAGCGGAATCGGTGAACCTTTGAAAAAGCAATTAGCGACCCGACTGGCGATTTATACGATTTTCGCGGCGTTCCTGATGAGCGTTGTGATCTCCGGTATTAGCACCTGGCAAAACTTTGATCGTTCGGTTGATGACATCGAGCGCAGCGCCGTGCAATTGCTGACACTGACCCGGCAATCCGCATCCGAGGCGGTTTATCAACTAGATCCTGCGCTGGCCAGCGATGTGCTTGATGGTCTGATGAACTATCCCTTGTTTCTAGAAGTGACCATCATTGATGAGTTAGGACAGGAACTGGCAGTACAATCCCGCGAGCGACAGGCGATCACCGGATTGGGTGGACTGATCGATATAGAGCCACGTGCCCTGTCTCTGGATCTACCTTTGGGGCCCAGCGGCGAACTGCTCGGGACATTGAACGCGGTGCTGGATGTGCAGGCGGGCCTTAACGACTTCTATGAGCGTGCTTCATTCTCGGCATTGGCACTTACCGCTGAGGCGGTTGTCATGGCGGTGGTGATCTTCTTCATTGTCGTGATGCTCGTTACCAATCCGCTGTCCATGTTAACCGAGCGACTGTCCCGCATTAAACCCGGCTCTTCGCAACGACTACAAGTGCCGGAGGGTCATGCTGAGGATGAGCTGGGACAACTGGCACTTTCTGCCAACAACTATCTGGATACCGTACACGCTTATCAGAAAGAACTGGAAGAGAACCGTCGTCGCCTGCAGGACACTCTGGACAATCTGATCGAGGGCGTTGTTGTGGTAGACGGCAACGGTTTTATTCTCGAGTTGAATCGCGCGGCGGAAAAGATGCTGGGCTATTTGCAGAACTCGGCTGTAGGCTATCCCTTGGCCGGCTTTATCGCCGACGATGAAATTGGCAACTTTGCCGATCTTCGCTCGCAAGCACGAGTCAATCGTCATACTGGCATGCGTAGTCGAATCCGCCATCGCAACGGCACCTTACACCCGGTTGAACTAAATAAAGCGTATTTCGCCAGAGAAGACAGTCAGAACACGCTGTGGACTATTCGCGATGTCTCTGATCGCGAGCAGGCAGAAAAAGAGCGGCATGAACTGGAAGAACAACTACGCCATTCACAAAAAATGCAGGCCATCGGCACGCTGGCCGGCGGCATTGCTCACGACTTTAACAATATTCTGGCGGGCATTTCCGGTTACACCGAACTGGCAATGATGGAACTGGAGCAAGGCAAGCTCAACAAGGAGCACCTCAACAGCATCATCAAGGCGTCCAATAAAGCGGCGCAGCTGATCAATCGCATCATGGTGTTCAGTCGCAAGCAGGATGAGAAACGCGAAGTCATCGACATGATTGCCGTGGCTCACGAGTGTCTGTCGTTATTGCGGCAGACCATCCCGTCAACTATCAGTATCAAGGAAGATCTGCCAGATGCCTCGCTGCCAATCTTCGGTGATGAGACCATGATGCATCAGGTGTTGATGAATCTGTTCACCAATGCGGCCAGCGCCATGAAAGACAACCCGGGCGAGATTTTTATTTCCATCGATACGCTGGATCGCAGCGCTTTGTCGGAAGCCTCCACCGAAGCCATTGCCAAGAAGACTCTGTCCACTGCCGATCGCTACCTGCGCATCATCGTCAAGGATGATGGCCCGGGTATTCCCGATGCCATTCTCGAACGTATTTTCGAACCCTACTTCACTACCAAGCCGCAGGGCGAAGGCACCGGCATTGGCCTGGCGCTGGTGCACTCCATTGTCGAAAGCCATGGTGGCCGTATCCATGCCAGCAACACAGAGACCGGAGCGCGCTTCGCCGTACTCTTACCATTGCATGAGTCGGCGGATAGCATCAGGGAAAGCAAGGGTGAGCCGGAGGGCACCTCGCTCCGCGGTTTCGGCAAGATTCTGGTGGTTGAGGACGACGACATTCTCGCTACGTTGTACCCGCAGTTAATGCAGTCCCTGGGATACGACTATGTCATGGCCAGAACCGGGCGCGAAGGGCTGAATATTTACCGGGAACAGGGAGATGAATTCGATCTGGTCATTACCGACCAGACCATGCCGGAACTCAACGGCGACAAACTGATCAGCGCCATACGCCAGATTGACCCGGAGCAGCCAGTGATTCTCTGTACCGGCTACAGTGATGTCATGAACGCCGATCGCGCTGAGGAACTGCGTATCAATCGCTTTCTCACCAAACCGATTCCGCTGGAAACCCTGGGTAACGCGATTCGTGAAGTGCTGGCGGAGTACCGCGGCAACAATGTGGTAGA
>CAZQFA010000014.1:56540-59653 GCA_964592245.1 uncultured Pseudohongiella sp.
CTGCAGATCGCTGTAAAATATTTACAGTTCATTGCCGCGACGATTGCGCAAAAATGCAAACGCCCCGAATTTACCCGCCTTTACCCGCCAGCCTGTGATGTCTGTCACATCAACAAGACTCTTCGAAAAAACGGCACATCTGTATCAGAGAGCCTTCGCGTAGGCCTCGGAAGCGCACCTGACACAACTCTGCAATGACATGCACTGCAACAAAGGAGTGATTGCTGTTCAGGCGGAGCGCTCTTCAATAAATCTGATTTCTGGAGAAATTATGTTGACATCAATAAGACGAAACCGCTGTTACCGGGCGGTCGTGGCTGCTGCGGCACTAACGACTTGCTCTGTGGCAATAGGGTCGAGCCATCGCGAGGCGCCCATGATCGCAGGGCTGCCGCGACTGGATGGTTCTGACTTCTACATGTTCCGCAGTTATGAACCAGGCAAGGAAGATACCGTCACGTTCCTCGCCAATTACGTCCCGTTACAGGATCCGTATGGTGGACCGAACTACTTCGATCTCGAAACCAATGCGCTCTATGAGATTCACATCGACAACGATGGTGACTCGATAGAAGACATTACCTTCAGTTTTGATTTCGAAACCATTCTGGCCGGCGTTACTGTGCCGGTCGGCAATGAGAACACGGCAATACCGCTGGTGATCGCCGGTGGTGTAGGTCCGGGTGCCGATGACACTGCCAATGTGAATTCGCGTCAGGAATATGCACTGAACATAGTGACAGGGGATCGGCGCACAGGGACTTCCGCAGCCGTCACCAACGCAGTCACCGGAGCCAGCTCATTCCGCAAGCCGATTGACTACATCGGTACGAAATCCATTCCGGACTATGCCAACTACGCCAATGATCACATTGTCAGCATCAATGTCCCCGGCTGCAGTGCACCCGGTCGTGTATTCGTCGGTCAGCGCAAGGAAGGCTTCGCCGTGAATCTCGGGCCGGTGTTTGACCTGGTGAACCTCAACCCGCTGGGCCCGGTCGATGCGGTGCCTAACCAGATCGGCGACACCAACGTCACAACACTGGCGCTGGAACTGCCCATTGCGTGCGTCACCGGTAGTGATCCGGTTATTGGTGCCTGGACCACTGCCAGTCTCGACTTCCCTGACAGTGAACCGATGCAGGTATCAAGACTCGGCTTCCCGCTGATCAATGAACTGGTTATCGGTGTTCCCGACAAGGACAAGTGGAACATGAGTGAGCCGGTGAATGACGGTCAGTTCGCCCAATACGTCGCCAACCCGACATTGCCGTTCCTGCTGGAACTGTTGTTCGCTGATGCTGGTGCCGTCGCACCCACCAACTTCCCGCGTACAGATCTGGTGGCGGCGATTGGTGGTGTCGAGGGTCTGAACCTGCCCGCCAATGTAGCCAATGGCACTTTCGGTGGCAGCGCCATGCTGCGCTTGAACACATCGATCGCACCAGCTGACCCGACTGCCCAGAACAATATGGGTGTGCTCGGTGGTGATACTGCGGGCTTCCCGAACGGGCGCCGGCCGGGTGACGACGTTGTCGATATCGCCTTGCGCGTCATGATGGGCGCCCTGAATCCGGATGCCACACAGGCTCCGAACAACGCCGTACCCTTTACGGATCAGACTACTGTCAGCGCGGTGGAGTTCAAGCCCGGCTTCCCCTACCTGAATGATCCGCTGCCCGGCAACAACTAGGCAGCAGTAATGCCCTTATCCGGAGACAGGGATGTCTCCGGTTATTTTTACTCACAGGTGGTGATGCCCCATGCACAATCAAAATGAAAAGCAACAAGCCAATCAGCTCCTGCTGTTTCGCTCTATCCTGCTGGTCATCGTCTTTATTGTCTTTCTCAGTGAGACGCGAGCAGACAGTGTTGTGCCCGAATCAGACAGTACCGTGGTGGCGACACTGTCGCCGACAGTCATCGCCATTGCTCGCAGCGTACGCGCACAACAGCAACAAGAGAAAGCAATGCGCGGAGATAACACAGCTTCTGACAACGGTGTCAGTCTCGAAGCCATTGTCCAATCCTACACATTAGCGACGCGAGACAATGATCCGCGCGCTTTCGGCCATACACTGGCCTTGATCGACAGCTGGCCCGGTTCACAGTCCAGACCGGTGCTGCTGCGGCTGATACACGCCTCAATATTGCAGCACAACCATGATTTTGATTTAGCACTGCAACAACTCAAAGTTGTGTTGAGCGAAGACGCCAGCAATCTGCAAGCGCTTCTGATAGCTGCACAGATTGGCCTGGTAATGGCCGACTACGAAGCAGTCGCGACTCATTGCGCCGCAATGCGCAGAAGTGGCGCCTCCGTCTATGCGCTCAACTGTCAGGCACAACTGCGCGCGCTGACTGGCGAGGCCGAGCAGGCACTGGCGGTAACCGAATCCGCCTTGTTGAACACGCCATTGAATCCCGTACAACAAACCGAATTACATCTCACGGCTGCGCTTGTTGCCGAACGCCTGGGCCAGTCCGGGCGCGCCGTGAATCATTACCGTTCTGTCCTGCGCGCCAACCCGCGACACTTGTTCACACAGCTGCGCCTGGCTGGTCTGTACTTACAGCAACGCGCGCCTGATGAGGTCAGACAAATATTGGCCGCTTATCGTGCCGGTCGCGGCGAGTTGGAGGCGAAGATACTGCTGCTGCGCGCGGATGCTATGGGCGGCTATGAGCCGGATAGCACACTTGCTGCAACCGTCTCTGCCGAGATTGATGCGTTGACGCGGTTACAGGAAGAGGCGCCGCACAAACTGCTGGCGCAATACCAATTGTTTATTAACAAGGATTACGACGCGGCAGTGCAGGCGGCGCGTCGCAACTGGGCAACCCAGAAAGAGCCGAGTGATGCACTGCTGCTAGCCGAAGCGGCCATAGCCGCTGCAGATCAGGAGGCGCTGCGCAGTGTGGCCGATTGGGTTGTGCAGACAGGTCTGCAGGACACGCGCCTGCAAGCACTGCTGGATGCATCCTTCGAGCAGGCTCCGGCGTCTGTAGAGCGAGGAATACTGTAATGAGCAAACAATTTTATGGGCTACTCTTTTGTTTGTTGGCTTTGCCCCTGCAACTGTCGGCGCACAGTCTCAATGACAGCTTTCTTG
>CAZQFA010000014.1:59753-61664 GCA_964592245.1 uncultured Pseudohongiella sp.
GTGGCATTCGGCTTTGGTCTGATACACGGCTTCGGCTTCGCCAACGTCCTTGGCGAGCTGAATCTGGATACCGGCCAGTTCATTACCAGCCTGTTAGGCTTCAATCTGGGCGTGGAGTTAGGTCAGCTGGCAATCGTGTTGGTGCTGATACCTGTTTTGGCCTTGCTGATTCACTGGCAATGGAGCAGACGGCTGACGGCTGTTGTTGCGGCTCTGGCCATCGTTCAGGTGGGCATGGTGTGGTTTCTCAGCCGTGGCTTTGGTGTGAATATTATCTAGGCAGTGTGAAGCAGTGTCAGTGACAATAATTGGTGAATGAAAAAGGGTATTGAAAAGCGAAGTGAGGGAGAAAAGAGAAATGTGAGAGTTAAGCTGGAGAGTTGAGCGGTGAGAGCCGAGCGGTGAGAGTTGCAGCGTGAGAATTAAAAGAGGTCAGCTGGCACCTAACCGGAGCAACTGCCACCGCCCAGCACGCAGAACTTGGCGCAGTGTGGATGATTGAGTTTCACGCTGCGCCAGGATTCACGCAGTGTCGATCCCAGGTTGAAGCGCTGATCATAAGCCAGCAGGGTACAGGCCATGACCGACAAGTGGTCATCGCCCTTGTGTTTCACCACCATGCGCGAGCTGGCACACATCATCTCGGCAGGACTCTTGTTGAGAATTCCCCAACAGGACACTGTGATTTCCGGGACATCTTCGCCCGCATCCATCTCCGGGAACAGAACCAGGTCACTGCCACTGTCGGCGTCGAGAGCGATGTTCTCCGCCTTGAACAATTGTGCGTAGCCGGCGCGCATTGCCGGCTCGGCTTCATTCCAGAAGGTACGTCCGGCGACCGCGAAAGCGAAGCCATTGTCAGACAGCCACTTCAAACCTTTGATGGCCGGCTTCCAAGAACGTTTGCCGCGTTCTTTGGCATGCAACGCTTCGCTGTAGTGATCCAGTGATACGCGCAGTTTCAGTTGCTTGCCGAACTGCTTGTGCAAGGACAACAGTTTATCCGCCTCGCGCAGCATGGTGTTCATGGCATTGGTCAACACCAGTACGGAAAAGCCGCGCTGCAAACACAGCTCGAGGATGGCCAGCATGTCCGGGTTAAGAAACGGCTCACCGCCGGTAAAACCAATCTCGCGAGTGCCGAACTGTTCCTGCTCAATCTCGGCCAGAAGTTGCTCGACTTCCTGCAGTGAGACATAGCTCAGGCGATCGTTGGTGGGAGTCGATTCGATATAGCAGTTTTCACAGGCGAGATTGCACAGGCTGCCAGTGTTGATCCACAACGTCTCCAGCGCTACCGGCGCAACAGACGCGCGCTGCTCGCCGCCGGCAGTGATGTCCGGGTCGGAAAATTTGTGCGCGGGAATTTCAGTGACATTGAGCTTTTCGGCTTTCATACCGTCAACTCCGACAAGCCACACTGCGTGTTCATAGCGTTGTGCATCATGCCGCTATTATAACCGGCACTGTGCTCGGAGGGCAGGGTAGTGGGTGTTGCCGAACTCGCTAAACTCTCTATGTCTCTTAACTATATCTCCTGCCTATACCTCCTACCTAGACCTCCTACCTAGACCTCCTACCTAGACCTCCTACCTAGACCTCCTACTCCTTCTACACCGCCTGTAACCACTATTCCTGCATGCCGTGGTAGAGCAGGCGAATTAGCAGGCGCACGCCATCATTGTCTTTTAATTCGGCATAGCGTGGCCCGTCACGTTTGCCGATGTCACGAATATCCGCCATGAGTTCGGGATGGAACTGCGAAGTGAATGAACGCCGTATAGTGTGAGTCTCCCAATCCTTGTAGTAGATGCAAGTATTGGAGGCTTCGGTCCAGTTGCTTTCATCGGCTTGCGTCTGCGCAAGAATCTCGATGGCATAGGGCAGATTCAACAGCCACGACAGCGGGCT